>JASHQH010000244.1 GCA_030037635.1 Acidobacteriaceae bacterium | reverse complement strand
TGCCTTTTCACTCCAGCATCTGCAAATCCAGCGGCTCAACCAGCATGCAATCCAGAGCGCGGACGGGCGTGAGCGCGCGCTGCAGGGCGGAAGTCTTGCACGGCTCGACAGTGACGACAAACGGCAACGCGTGCGAGGGGTAGCCGGGTTTCTGCACGATGGCGCGAATATTGATCTGCTCGTTGGCCAGTGCGGTGGTGATGGCGGCCACGATGCCCGGCCGGTCGACGACAAGAAAACGGATGTAGTGAGGAACCTCAAACTCGGCGCCTACGCGCGCGGGAGCCGAAGGAATGTCGACGCGGCGCGAGCCGTGCGCCAGGGCGAGCAGATCGCTGACCACCGCGACGGCCGTGGGATGGCCGCCGGCGCCATGACCGGAGAAGACCACATCGCCGCCATAATGGCCGCTGGCGATGACCATGTTCTCAGTTCCCTGCGACCACGCCAGCGGCGAGCGCAGCGACACCAGCATGGGCCCGACGGTGGCGGCGATGCGTCCCTCGACGCGCTCGGCGCGCGAAACCTGGCGGATGGTGCAGCCCAGGTCGCGGGCGTAGCTGAAGTCGACCGGGGTGATGGTGGTAATGGGCCGCGGCGCAATTTCGTCAGGATCGACCTCGACGCGCAGAGCCAGGCGCATGAGAATGGCCAGCTTGGCGCGGGCGTCGAATCCGCCCACATCTTCGGTGGGGTCGGCTTCAGCGTAGCCTCTTTTCTGCGCCAGGGCCAGAACGGTCGCATATTCGGCGCCTTCGTCCATTTTGCTCAGGATGAAGTTGCAAGTGCCGTTCAGAATGCCTTCGATGCGCTCGATGCGGTCGCCGGCCAGGCCCTGCTCGAGACCGGGAATGACGGGAATGCCGCCGGCGACGGCAGCGCCGTACTTGAGATGCCCGCCCCTGTCTGCGGCCAGCCGCTCCAGAGCGACGCCGTGATACGCGATGAGCTTCTTGTTGGCGGTGACCACGCTCTTGCCGGCCTGGAGCGCGTTGCGCACCCAGGCGCCGGCGGGATCGAAGCCGCCGGCAAGCTCGACAATCACGTCGACGCCGGACGCGATGACTTCGTCAGCGTCTTCGCTCCAAACCACGCCTGCCGGGACCCAGTCGACGCGTTTGCGCGCCACGCGGCGATTGAAAACATGCGTCAGTTCGAGGCCCTGCGGCTTTGACTCGACCAGAATGCGCGCCACCGAGCTGCCTACCGTGCCGAAGCCAAAGATGGCGATGCGCAGCGGCCGCGCCATGCGGGTTTCGGGCGCGTGCGTAGAGGATGCTTCGAGCGGTGAAGTCGGACTGTGCATCTCAGGCCCGGTTGATTCCTTTGCTGGATGTAAGCGCGGCCTGGCGCCGCGGTTCGAGTCGATACTTCGATGATAAATCAGTGGTCAGTGATCGGTGATCGGTGGTCAGTGGTCAGTGGTCAGGGCGCAGTTCGTATTTCTCCGTTCCCTTCTCCCCATTCCCTATTTCCTATTCCCTGTTGCCTGTTCCTTGCTTTACCATGGAAGCCAGATGCGGCGCGGCTTCTCCATCTTCCTGATCCTGTTCTTCGGGCTGGGGCCCCTATCGAACACGCTCGAGGGCAGTGAGGACGCAAACCTTCCGCCCTGTTGCCGGCGGCTTGGGGCGCACCACTGCGCCATGGCCATGCGCATGGCCATGATGATGGCGAAGATCGTCGATCCGCAGCCGTCATTTACCGTTCCTTTAACCTGCCCGCTCTATCCCGGCCTCACGACCGCCATCCTGATGCCGCCTCACGCGCTGACGGTCAGTCCGGCAAGCCCGCACGTTGCGGTCAAGCGCGCGCTCGGGCCAGTTTTCCTGCGCGCAGTGGCACAGGCAGCGCCCAGCTGCGCGCACGCCGGCCGCGGCCCTCCCGCAGCGTCTCTCAGTTAAGAATTCCGCCGAAAGATCCGCCTGATCCAAGGCGCAGTTGCGTGCGTCCGCACGTCGGAGCGTGAGGCTTCTCTGAATGCGGCGCGCGTGGTCATTTTTTCTACATCGGCGCGGTTTTCGACGATTCCCCGCAGCCTGCGCTCTGTGTCTCCGCACTCGCGCCAGCATTGCCGGCTGCCTGCACTCAGCCAGAATTGTTCGGAGGTTTTCATCATGCGACGTCTTTATTTCCTTGCGGCAGTACTGCTGCTGGCCGCTTCTCTGCCCGCATTTGCCACGATCTTCGGATCGGTTCACGGCATCGTTCATGATCCTCAGCATCGCCCCATCCAAGGTGCGCACGTAACGCTCAAGGCGCAAAACTCAGATTGGACGCAATCGCAGCACTCCAACGATAACGGAGAGTTTGTCTTCACCGCCGTCCCAATTGGGAATTACACCGTCACGGTTGAGTCGAAGGGTTTTCAACAAGCGAGCCAGGGCGTGCTTGTGGAGTCCGACACCAGCCCTGTACTCCATCTGCAACTGGCCATTGAAGGTGCGAAAGAAATGGTAACGGTGTTGGAGATCCCGGTGCAGGCGACAACGGACAGCGCCACGCCGACTGCCCTGCTGGACCGAACCGATATTGAAGAGACTCCGGGCGCAAATCGCACCAATGGCATGGAGATGATCACGGATTATGTTCCGGCTTCGTACGTGACGCACGATATGCTGCACATGATGGGCGGCCATCAGGTTAATTGGCTCATCGATGGCGTGCCTATTCCCAATACCAACATCGCGACCAACCTGGGGCCGCAGATCGATCCAAGAGACATTGACGATCTTGAGGCGTTCAGCGGCAGCTACGACGCCGATTACGGAGATCGAACCTACGGAATCTTCAACGTGGTGCCGCGCACCGGCTTTGAACGAAACCGGGATTGCGATCTGGTCATTACAGGGGGAAATTTTTATCAAACCGACAACCAGATCAGCTGCGGAGATCACACCGAGCGTTTTGCCTGGTATGCGAGCGGGAACGGGAATCGCAGCGCCTACGGGCTGCAAACCCCGGTTCCCCAGGTTGTGAACGATGCAGAGAACGGCTTTGGAGGTTTTGCCACCTTCATCTTCAATCCCGACGCCAAAAATCAATACCGGCTGGTCACCTCGCTGCGGCGGGACTATTACCAGATCCCCATCGACCCGAACCCGAACTCATCAGGGAACCAGATTCTTTTATCCTCGGGCGAGTCTCCGAGCTGCATCGTGAATATCAGCGGCGTAACGCAGTGCTTGCACGACGCCGAAGTAGAGCCCGACGGCTACGCGACATTCTCCTGGATCCACACATTCAATCCCAATACTCTCCTTACCGTCTCGCCCTTTTATCACTACAACGGAGCGGACTACAATTCCAGCCCGAACGATTTCACTGCCTCAACAGTTCAACAGAATGCCAACTATGCCGGAGCGCAGACGGACGTGAACAGGACATTCTGGAGGAACGATCTTCAGGCAGGCTTTTACAGCTTCTATCAGCACCAATATAACTACTTCAATAATGTATTCGCCAACCCCACCTCCAGCATGCAGAACTATGGGCCCTCTTCGATCGGAGTCAATGGAGGAGTGGTCGCCGAGTTCGTCAACGATAAATTCAAAGTGACTCCCTGGCTTACGCTGATCGCCGGACTTCGCGAAACGCAGTTCAGCTCGACTTCGATCTCAGAACATGCGAGTGATCCGCGTGTGGGCGGGACGCTGCGGGTGCCACGTTTGAATATCGTGTTTAGCGGCTCTTACGGCTACTATTACCAGGCGCCGCCCTTGTCCACAGCTACCGGTGCCCTGATGGGCCTGGCGACAAACCAGGACTTCGGCTTTGCGCCCCTGCACGGCGAGCGCGATATCCAGTGGCAGTTTGGGGTCACGATTCCGATTTACAACTGGACCCTGAACGCCAATAACTATGAAACCAGGGCGGAGAACTGGCTCGACCACAATAACATCGGCGAATCGAATATCTTCTGGCCCATTACCTGGGCTTATGCGCAGATCCAAGGGTGGTCGCTCACCTTGCGCTCTCCCGACGTTCTGCGTCACGGGCAGTTCCACCTTGCCTATGCGAACCAGATCGCGCGGGCGACCTCGCCGATCACCGGCGGCCTGATCTGCCCACCCTCGGTGGGAACGGCATGCCCGCTCGACATTCCGCCCGGCCTGTCGCCCGTTGACCATGACCAGAGAAACACACTGAACGTTGGCTTCAACGGCAAGCTGCCGTGGAACGCCTATGCATCGACCAATGTTTACTACGGGTCCGGTTTTACGAACGGGCTGTACGGGATGCCCGACGCACAATATCCAGGCCCATATCTGCCCAGTCACACCACATTCGATCTATCTGCCGGCAAGACCTTCGCTGAAAAGTACACTTTCTCGGCGAATGTGGTGAATGTGACAAATTTGCGGGTACAGCTGGATAACAGTTTGACCTTCGGCGGATTTCACTGGAATGACCCACGGCAGATTTATGGCGAGTTTCGCTACCGGTTCAAATATTAGGACAGCGAAGCTGGCGGGGCTAGAAAGCCGGCAGCCAGCCGGTGTTACGCGTGGGAAATCAGCCACGTCGCGGGACCAAAAAATAATTCCCGGGGAATTTGCAGATTCATGCGGCGAAACGCGTAGGATGAAAAACCATGGCGACCCTGTTTGAGAAACTCAACCTCGGCGACCGGCAGGAGATCGTGGTGTTGCAGGCTCCGGAAAGCTTCAGCCCGGAGCTGGCGAAACTGCCGGTTGCCACCATTCATCATCGCCTGGAATCGGCGCCGCAGTGCGATTTCTGGCTGGCGTTTGCCACGCGCAAGAGCGAAGTGGACAGGCTGGCCGGTCCGATCGCCAAACGCGCCAAGGGCGATGCGATTGTGTGGTTCGCGTATCCCAAGGGCACGTCGAAAAAATACACGTGCGACTTCAATCGGGACAACGGATGGGGCGCGCTGCAGAAGCTGGGCTTCGATACGGTGCGGTCGGTAGCCATCGACGAGGACTGGACGGCGCTGCGCTTCCGGCGCAAGGAGTTTATCAAGCGGGGTTAGCGGGGTTAGCGGAGTTGGCGGGGTTGGCGGAGTTAGAAACTCAGCAAGCCAGCTTCACGCTTTCCCACCCTAAACGCAAAAAACGCGTTTAGGATGGGGCACCCGACACCCGGCGGGGTCAGCGGAGTTAGCGGAGTTAGTTTCCCGCCCATCTCACGCGAGGGTGAATAATCCCGGGAGAACCTGGCCGGCTTTGCCCTCCACGATGTGGGTGAACGCTGACGCGTTGAGCGGAGGCTCGGGGCCGATGTAGACGGTGCGCGCGCCGGCCTGTCGCGCCCAATGGACGAAATTGGCGGCCGGATAGACCGAGCCGGAAGTGCCGACCACGAGCATAAGCGTGGATTCCGAGATTTCGCGCTCGATGCGGCGCATCTCAAAAGGAATTTCGCCGAAGAAAACGATGTGCGGGCGCATGCGGCCGCCACAGGCGCAGTGCGGGACCTGGTCGAGGCTCGCGTAGACAGCGTGGTCCTCAACGGGCAGGCGGCCGCACTCGTGCTCGCAGCGCGATTTGGCCAGTTCGCCGTGCATGTGGACGAGATGGTGCGAGCCGGCGCGCTCGTGCAGGTCGTCGACGTTTTGCGTGCAGAGAAAAAAGCGGCCGGGAAGCTGCGCTTCGAGCTGGGCGAGCGCGATGTGCGCGGGATTGGGCGCGGCCCTGGCGCAGTCGGCGCGGCGCCTGGAATAAAAATCCCACACCAGCGCCGGATTGCGCCGCAATGCCTCGGGGGTGCAGATCTCTTCCACTTTGTATCCGGCCCACAAGCCGTCGGAGGCGCGAAAGGTGGGCAGGCCGCTCTCGGCGCTGATGCCGGCGCCGGTGAGAACGAAGACGCGATCGGATGGAGAGATGGAGATGGACATAACAGTGGTCAGTGGTCAGTGGTCGGTTGCCAGTTTGTGGACAGTGGCCGGTAGCCTGCAGCTGATCGATCGCACAGCTCCCTTGCTCCCTTGTCCCTGCTCTTACGGCACCAACAGAATCTTGCCCGTGGTTTTGCGTTCTTCCAGATCGATCTGGGCCTGTGCGGCATTGGCCAGCGGATAGGTGTGCTCGGTGCGCAACTTCAGCTCGCCCTTGGCGACCCAGCCCAGCACATCGCCGGCGCGCCACTCCAGTTCGGCGCGGGTGGCGATGTAATGCCAGAGCGTAGGCCGGGTGAGAAAGAGCGAGCCCTTGCTGTTGAGCAGGATGGGATCGAAGGGCGGAACGGGGCCGCTCGATGCGCCAAAAAGCACCATCATGCCGCGCGGGTGCAGGCAGTTCAGGCTCTGGTCGAAGGTGGTTTTGCCTACGGAGTCGTAGACAACGTCCACACCCTTGCCGCTGGTGAGCCGTTTGACTTCAGCTTCGAAATCCTGCTCGGTGTAAAGAATGACGTCGGATGCGCCGGCCTCGCGTGAGAGCTCGGCCTTGGCCTTGGTGGAGACGGTGGTGATGACGCGAGCGCCGATGCGTTTTGCGATTTGCGTCAACAGCAGGCCCACGCCGCCGGCTCCGGCGTGAACCAGCGCGACATCGCCGGCTTTGAGCGGGAAGGTGGACAGGGCGAGATAATGCGCGGTCATGCCCTGCAGAATGACGGCGGCAGCCTGTTCCAGGCTCACGCCCTTGGGAACCTTCACCAACTGGGCGGTGGGAACCAGGGCATACTCCGCGTAGCTGCCGATCACGGCGGTAGAAACCACGGCGTCGCCTGCGGCAAAACCATTCACGCCCGGACCAAGCTCTTCGACTGTGCCCGCGGCCTCGCTGCCGAGGGTGATGGGCAATGCAGCTTTGTAGACGCCCTTGCGAAAGTACACCTCAATGAAATTCACGCCGGTGGCTTCAATGCGTATCAGCACCTGGCCCGCTCCCGGCTCAGGAATGGGCAGGTCGACAACTTCGAGAACCTCAGGCCCGCCTGTGGAGTGAATCTGGATGGCTTTCATGACTGCGATAAGCATCAACCCTGGGGGTGGGGGGAAGCAAGAAGGGGCGAGGGGACAAGGGAGCGAGGGAGCAAGAAGGCACGGGCCGCGGGACTGCGGAATCCGGGAGTGAGCTACACGCTGTTTGCCGCCGGCTGTTTTCTTGTTCCCTTGGTCTCTCCAGCGAGCGGTCTGTGCTCGCTGGGGTGGTTTCGTTGCCTCGTTTACATCATTCCGTCGGGGCGCTCGGAGAGCAGGCTCTGCTCGTCGGCCGAGACCAGGCGGACAAGACGATCGACGGCGTAGGTGGCAGGACGCTGGCTCGAGAAAAAGTGGCGAACCTGCAGCTCGCCAAGCAGCCCGAGCGCCAGCAACTGGATGCCGGAGACGATGAGCACCGATGCGATGACGAACATGGGTCCGTGGTGGTGCATCAAGCTCACGTCCGGATGGAGAATCTTCATACCCAGCAGCGCGGCGGCCATGAAGCTTCCGATGAGCATGCCCAAAAAACCGAAGCCGCCAAAAAAGTGCAGCGGCCGGGTCATGTACCGGAGCAGGAAGCGGATGGTCAAAAGATCGAACAAAACGCCGAAGGTGCGTCCCAGGCCGTAATGGCTCTTGCCGCGCTCGCGATTCACATTGCGAATGGGAATTTCGCAGATGGACGCGCCATACCAACTGGCCAGCGCAGGAATAAAACGGTGCAGATCGCCGTAGAGAGGAATGTTCTGGATGACTTCGCGGCGATAAGCCTTGAAGGTGGTTCCGAAATCGTGAATAGGAACGCCGGAGAGCCGCGCCATCAACCAGTTGGCGCAACTGGAGGGAATGCGGCGCAGGACGAAGTTGTCAATGCGCACTTTCCGCCAGCCGGAGACGACGTCGTAGCCCTCGTCGAGCTTTTCCAGGAAGGCCGGGATGTCGTTGGGGTCGTGCTGCAGGTCTCCATCCATGGCCAGCACGAATTCGCCGTTGGCGTGATCGAAGCCGGCGGCCAGGGCAGAGGTTTGGCCGAAGTTGCGGCGCAACTTGACGACCAGAACCCGGCTGTCGACGGCGGCTACTTCCTCCAGCAGCTTATAGGTGCGGTCGTGAGAACCATCGTCAACAAAAACCAGCTCAAAAGAGTCGCCCACCTGCTCCATCACTTGCTTTAGCCGGGCGTATAGGATTGTTACGTTTTCTTCCTCGTTGTGGAAAGGGACAACAATCGAGTATTTGTTCATGGTCACCCTTAAGCTTTTAGACGCCAAATCCAAGCGCCAAGAATACTTAGCAGTCAGGGAAAAGTGTCTCGATGGCCCATGCGGCAGCCGCGGCAGACTGCAGAAATCCTCAGCGCGGGGGCATGGCCCTACCGGCTCAACTGCTCAAGCATACATTGCATCTCATTGAGAGCGTGCACGTTACCGTCTCGCGCCGCGCATCCGATCCCGGTTTTCAGCCGCGCGATCGCTTCCGGCTTGCGGCCTGCGCCAACCAACGTCTGCGCGGCCATAAAATATCCCGGAGTGTACTCAGGATCGTTTAGCAGAAGCGTGTCAAATTCTGCCAGCGCCGCCGATGTATCACCGCGGCTTACCAGTTCCATGGCGATCCCATAGCGGGCAAAGCTGTTTTTCGGATCCAAGGCAAGGATCGCTTTCAGGCCAGCAATTTTGTCCATATCGTCTGTATCCGGCGCAATGTTGCGACGCCGGAGCATGCAAATTTGCGGTTTTGGCGAGGATTGCCGAAACTGGAACTCAGGAACGGAACTTCCCCACCGAACCTGCCACCAGCTTTCATTGTACTCGGGTCAGAATCAAGACGGCGTAAAAAGCGGACCACGGCAAAGGGAGGCAGTATGAACAGCGAGCAGTCAAACCCGGCGGTGCGGAGCGTGGCCAGCACGCAGTCGGAAATGACAGAAATCATTCTGCCCAACGACACCAATACGCTGGGCAACCTGCTGGGCGGCCGCTTGATGCACTTTATCGACATGACGGGCGCCATGGCCGCATTCCGGCACTCGCGCACCTACGTGGTGACAGCGGCCATGGATCATATTGACTTCATCCGGCCGGTGCATCTGGGCGATCTGTTGACGCTGAAGTCGAGCGTGAACCGGGCCTTTACCAGCTCGATGGAAGTGGGCGTAAAAGTGTGGGCGGAAAATACCAAAACCGGCGCGATTGCTCATGTGGCCAGCGCTTACCTGGTGTTTGTGGCCGTGGACGAACATGGACGCGTGCAGAAGGTTCCCGAACTGAAGCCGGAAACTCCCGACGAGATTCGCCGCTATGAAGATGCGTTGCGCCGGCGCCAGCACCGCGAACGCGAGAACGCCCGGCAGCGGGAGGCCAGACTGGCTTCGGCGGCGCAGACGGATGGCGCGGGAAAATCCTGAGAGAAGCGCGCAGATTCGCCGAGCTGCTGTCCCACCCTAGCGGCAAAAACAAAGACGCCGCGAGGGTGGGGCACCCGGCGGTTCCCCCGGGTCCAAAAAACGAGGGACCGGGGGCACCCGAACTGGGTTCCTTACATTGATCCGTGAGGCGTTCTAGAGCGAACGCAGGAAGTCGATGAGATCCTGCTGGTCCTGCACGCTCAAGCTGTTGAAGTTCTGGATGACCTGGTTGGCCTCGCTTCCCGGGCTGGCATGATCTTCGATGGCCTGCACCAGGTTGGATGTGCGCCCATCGTGGAGGAAGTAGACGCGCTGGCCGACACCCCAGAGCGGAGCCGTGCGGAACTCATCGGGTCCGGCAGCGCCTTGCGTGATGCCGTCTGCCAGCCCCGTGCCCATGTGATGCACCAGCAGGTCTGAGAACAGGTTCACGGGCTGGTTTGACATGGCCGCACTCGGCAATGTCTCAGAACCGCTCGCCATGGCAGCGCCCGTGGTAAACGACGGGTGGTGGCAACTGGCGCAGCCGATCTGAGTAAAGACCGCCAGTCCATTCGCCGTGGACGCCGTTTGGGGCGCAGGAATGGGTGGAGCCAGCATGCGCATGAAGTTGGCGAAGGCCTCAATGTCTGAGACCACCGCCGGATTCGTAGTGCCGCTGGTCGTGGTGGTGAAATTGTTGGTGTCGTTGGGCGACGCATAGTAAAGGCACGAAGGCGTTTCATCGCGCTCCTGAGGAAAGAGCTGATTCGAAATTCCCATTTCGACGTTGTAGGCCTCGCCCGCAAACATGAGTAATGATTTGTTCTGCGCTTTCCAGCCGAAGCGCGTGATGGTGCCGTCGTTGGCGCTCAAGTTCACGTTGCCGCCGATGATGGAGTTGGGATGGCCGGAGATGCCGAGCGCCGCCTTGTCTGCCGCATCGGCCTGCATGTTGGCCAGAATCTCGGAGTCGGGAATAGCTTCAATGAGCCCCGCTCCGAAGGTGGGCGTGGGAATGCGGAAGATGATGTTTGCATTTCCGCCCTGGCCGGTGAGCGGATTTCCCGCAGGCAGGAAGTTCGGCTGCGCAATGTTGCATGACCCCGCATCGGTGCGGCCGGTGATCACGAACAGGTCATGCACGCCGCCGTCGGGGGTGCCGTTGGGATTGAGTTTGAAACGCGCCTCGCGCGTGGGGCCGTTAGGGGTGATGAACCATGGAATGGTGTTTTTGGCCCCGCTCAGCGTGGCAACTGCGATCTGCGGGTTTTTGGCCGGGCTGCTGCCGCCCGCAGCCGGTTGCGCGTGGCAGGAGAGGCACTGGTTGGAGTTGAAGCGCGGCCCCAACCCCTGGTTGGCGCTGCCTTGCACCGCTTCGATCTCCGCAAAGCGGTTCTGCCCGTCCTGGAAGAACGCGCTCTCGTCCGGGGTTAGATTGTTCAACGGGCCGCCGGCTCCCGCTGGGCCGTCTCGCGGGCCCGGGTCGACGGCTCCGCGGTTTTGCCCGCCCGATCGGCCGGCGCCGGCAAGGGCCAGCACCGCAACCGCCGCTGCTGTTGGAATGACTATCGCCAGCTTTACTCGTTCCTTCATCATCTATATCTCCTATTGCTGCTGAATTCGAATGCCATGCACGGATTTGCGCGCATGGGTCTGGCACGAACTTTGGTTCGTCTCGCCGCTGGCGAGAACAGTTCCAGGGCACAGTCCCGCGCCGGCGCCGGTGAGGCGCCTTGATGGGCGCGCGCGGTCTCAATCCCGCCGCGGAAGCGCAGGTTCAGCTGGAAACCAAGGAGACTTTTTTGGTTGCAAGATGGCGCACGCGGTCTCTAGCCGGCCGCTGAAGCGCGAGCCCGTCGGTTTGAACCGTCAGGTTGTTACCAAGGAGAGTGAATCTAGGAAGAGGTCAAAGAATCCAGCTCAGGCCCATAAAAACACAGGATCGAAATGCTCAGTCGCTTTGCTCGAAGAATCCTATTGGGCCCGAATGATTGGTGATCATACGCCAATTACTTGCCATGCGCAAACGGTACAAATGTAATCGGAAACAAATTTGTGGATTTCCGGTTATTGTTGTTCATGACGTGAATTTTGTCCTGCCAGGAAAAGGCGCGGACCCTCCGCGGCGCATCGTCTGCCTCACCGATGAGACCACTGAGACGCTCTACCTGCTTGGCGAGCAGGAGCGGATTGCGGGCGTTTCCGGCTACACGACGCGGCCGCCGCAGGCGCGAACCAAGCCGCGCGTGTCGGCGTTTCGCAACGCGAAGTTCGATGCGATTCTCGCCCTGAAGCCCGACCTGGTGCTCACATTCTCCGACGTGCAGGCCGACATTACGCGCGAGCTGGTGCGGCGCGGCGTGACGGTTCTCAACTTCAACCAAAGATCGGTTGCGGAGATTTTCGACATGATCCGTGTGCTGGCACGGATTGTGAACAAGGCGGCCGAGGGTGAGGCACTTGTGGAGGGGCTGCGGCGCGGTCTGGATGAGGTGGCGGCGGCCGCGAGGGCCTTCGGCTTCAGGCCGCGCGTTTACTTCGAAGAATGGAACGATCCGCTGATCAGCGGGATCGAGTGGGTGGAAGAGCTGATCGAGATTGCCGGAGGAGTTCCGCTTTTTCCTGAGCTTCGCGGGCG
>JASHQH010000243.1 GCA_030037635.1 Acidobacteriaceae bacterium | reverse complement strand
AAATGCGCCCGATTGCGCCGAATCCAATAGATGAGATCCACGTCTCGTTTTCCGGCGCTCTGATACTCCTTGAGCGGGTCCTTGACGTGTTTAATCAGATCGGCGAGCCCGGTCACCGGCGAGTGCGCCGAGATGCCTGCAACGCGTTTTGCATATTTTGCGCCGAGGCGGAGCGCACCAAATCCCCCCATCGATTGCCCCGCAAGAAACAGACGATCCGTGTTCACTCCGGGATGAACTTCTTTCACGTAGGCCGGCACATCCTGCATGATCCATGATTCTGAGTCCATGTCCCGATGCACCACATACGCGCTCCCGTCGCCTCGCATGCCGTCAGACGGCATGGCCACTGCAAATTCGCCGATCGCCCCTTCACGTAACATCCGGGAGGCAGTATCCGGAAGATTTCCGAGTGCCCACCAGTTCCAATGGCTTCCGTATACCCCATGCATCAGGATCAACAATGGCAGCGGGTGATCGGGTTTTCCAGGCGGAACGAAGAGCGTGATGTCGGCACGACGCCGCAACGCAGGCGAATAGAGGGTAAGAAACGATAGACCCGGTTGTCCGGGCACGGGGGCTGCGACGATGTTGCGAATCTGGCTACTCAGTCGGATCCTCCCGGAAATTCCCGCCGCTGTTCACCACTCTCCCAGGCTTCAGCCACAGATGCGCAAATCACTGCCTCTCCGGATTCGGTTCGATTTTTGGCATCGGCATCCGGACAGCCTTGGGAAAATAGATACTCAAGTCTGTGGCCAGCCTGGGGACGTCAAAGGTGTTGCAGACGTAGGTGAAAACCAGGTCGCCCCGTTCAAATTCGGGATGTTCCTTGGCTGCATAGCAAAACGTATTCTTATCGTAGTCGGGATCCTGGGGCTGCATTTCAGGCACTTTGAAAATGACCTGCCCCTCCGTCCAGGGCCCCAGGGCTGTGGGAGCCGTGCGCAGCAGAATGCGGCTTGAAAATCCTACCGGCTCAAACATCACGGCCACCCACCGGTCCAACTCAGCATGATAGCGAATGGAAAGCTCTGGCGAGCCCTTCTGCATGACAGCCTTTGCTGAAAGGGGATCGAAGCCATCGCGCCACTGACCGTCGGTGGCAAGATATTGCAGGTTTTTCGCGGGATCGCCCAAGCCGCTCAGCGGAAGCCGTGTCGCCACGAGCGGCCTCTGTCCACTTTCCTTCAACGCAAACAGAAGCTCGAATTCGTGATCCCTTGCCACGGCAGCGGATGGATAGGCGTGCGCACCGTCCGCGACCAGCGGGAAGTAATCGATCTTCCAGGATTGAGGATCCGGTCGCGGAGAAGAGATGTGTGCCAGGTCAGTCCCGCAGGTCTCAAACGCCATGGCCTGTGACTGCGCAGGGGCATCGCGCACACATAACAGAGTAACCCACAGATCGGATCCGGCAACAAATCCGTCCATCGCCCAATACCAGGTGTGCGGATGCTGCGCGGCAAAAAAATCTGCGCGCTGGCCGCCGGCATTCTTCCGGATGAAATAGTTGAGCTTCCATTGCCCGCGGACGCACGTGGAAATGCCGATGCTGTTGCGAACCATGATGGGTGTGTCGTTGTTCACCGTCCGCTGCTCGCCGTAAAGTGTGTCGCCAAAGATCCACACATCGCGGCCGTCGGCGAGGGGAATGGAATACGCAGCGTCGGCGCCGAGCCAGCCCTGGTGCATTCCATGCTGGAGCGGAAAGACGGGAGTGCACGGGCCGGAGGCAAAGGCGCCGCGACCCGACAGCAGAAGGCCGGCGCAGGCAGCGATCATTCCCCACCGGGCCAGATATCTCATTGTTTTCACTCCCACTGCGAGAATAGACCTCCTTGATCGCGATCCCGTCCGCTGCTTGCTGGGAAGGTTCTGCGTAACCACAACGGGATGCTACAGGTTTATATTGTGGCTCTTACTTAACGTGCAAACGTTTAGGCACACAGCAACCGTTGCACTGGGCATGGAGCCGGCGAGCGAGAGAAAATCTCTCGCCCGCGAGCCTGGTTATTTCTTAGAAAATGATCTTCAGCGACAGTTGAATCTGCCGCGCCGTGCCGGAGCCAACCAGGGTATTGTCTTCACCGGCGATGGTCTGGCCGACCGTCGTGAACGCTGTATTGACTTCGGGTAAGCCAGTCGTCGAGTTAATGGTGCAGGTCGCGGGGCTGGTTCCACTAGCCAAGGTTATGCTGGTACAAATTCCCATGTTGCCGGGGTTGCCGAAGTTCGGGTGGTTCAGGATGTTGAATAGATCGCCGCGGAACTGCACCTTCATCCTCTCAGTCACCGGGAAATTTTTCATCCCGGAAAAATCCCATTGGAAGAAGTTAGGCCCAGGAAGGCTGTTCCGCGGGGCGGTCCCGAAGGTCGAGGGATCGCCAGGGTTGGCATTGTAGGCCGGTTCCACCGCATATGCATTCAAGTTGTAGTGGGTAGGCTTTGTGACGCCGTCGCCTGTCCACGAGCCGCCTGGATTCAGGCGAGAGACTCCAGAGACGACATTAGGCCGAGTGGGCAACCCGAAGAACGTGCCGGTCAGGGTGGGATTCAGCGCGTCCCCGGTGCGCGTCTGCACGATGCTTGACGTTTGCCACCCTCCAAGTACCGTACGCTCCAGCAGGTTCGCACTCTTTAACTCGGGGAAGTTATAGGTCACGCTGCCGGTGAGGTTATGGCGAATGTCCCAGTCGGCGTTCCCCATATCCTTTGTCAGGTCGTAGGGATCGGAGGGGGTGTTGAGGAAATTCACCATGTCGTTGATCACGTGCGACCAGGTGTAATTGGCTTCGAAATTGAGCTTGCCCACGTTGTGGCGTGCCTGCACCTGCAAGGAATGGTAGCTTCCGCTCAGTTCACAGGCTTCGAAGTTTTCGTTGGCGAAACCGGAGTACGGGCGATCATCGTCGTTCACGAAGTTCGCCGGATTCAGGTTGACTCCCGCGAAATTCTGGCCCGCTTGCATGCGCTTGGTCTCATACCCCACATAGTTGGCGGTCACGACTGTATTCCGCGATACCTCCTGCTGGATGCCGAACAGCCAGTTGTCTGAATAGGCATCGTGCACGTCAGAAGGCATGATGCTGACGTTTTCAGTGCCGGCAGGCAGAGCGGGGTTGGTCTCGGGGTATGCAAGCGTCGCCTGGAAGGCGTTGACGCTGTAACTTTGATACGCAGGAATATTGCCGACAAAGTTTGCGCCAAACTGGAGCGGCAGGTAGAACAAGCCGTAGTATGCATGGACAACCGTCTTACCGTGACCAAGCGGATCGTAGCTCAGCCCCAAACGAGGCGCTACATCCACAGTCGGTCCGTTGTACAGGGGCGCATTCGGCGAGTCGAAGGCTTGCGTCTGAACATTAAAGTTTTGCTCCAGATTGTTCCTTGCGCTCCAAACCGTGTTGATGTCGGCCCGCAATCCCAGATTCATCGTGAGACGCCGGTTGATCCGCCAGTCCCCCTGGGCGTACAAGTCCCAGTTGGAGTTACGTACGTTGGCAAAAGTCGGAAATCCAATCTTGGAGAGGACGAATGGCGAATCGCTCTCCAAAGAATCGAAGCTGCCAAATTCAAATTCCTGCTGCGGACGCAGCCACTCGCCCAGGCGGTTGAATTGAATCTGAGCGCCAAACTTGAACGTCCGGCTGCCCGCGGTCTTTGTGGCGTTGTCCAGAATGTCAAAGGTTGAATCATCGTTGATCTGATTGAAGGTCGACGGACCGGGGAGACTTCCCAGATTGGTGAAGAACCCCTCGAAACCGACGAGCGGCTGCGGTGTGTCGGAATTGGTATCGGAATGGAACTTCTGCACGGCCACGCTGACCTCATTGATTAACGTGGCGGTAAATGTGTGGGTTTCGTCAATTACCCCGTATTGATTCACCAGGGCAAGCGGCGAAGTCTGACCCTCGTTTAACCCGTAGGTCTGGTCGGTCAGCCCGTCATCGATGGTGTAGCGGGCAAAGATGCGATCGTTGCTGGTGGCGTTCGAGTCCACGCGGATGGCGCCGCTGTTTTCACTTACGGTGGTGGGCAGAGCGGTGGGTTGGTAGACAAGATCGCTTCCATTTTGCGGCAGCGGGTCGCCAAAGATATCCACATCTTCATATGTGGGAGTTCCATTGGCGTTCTCCGGGTAGGTGCACGTGCCACTGTAGCCGGGCGCACCCACGATACCCTGGCAATTCGCCGGCAGAGGCGCCAATTGCGCCAGCACCGGCTGCATGGCAGCATCGAACTGCGAACGAACATACGAGCTAAGAACCGTATTCAGCTTGTTGATCTGCGTGGTCTTCTGTTGCAGGCCTTCGTAGTTGCCGAAGAAAAAGAGCTTATTCCTCACAATCGGGCCACCCAGATTGCCGCCGAATTGATTCATCCGCAAGGGCACTTTGGGGTTTGAGAGCGAATTCGCGAAGTAATCCAACGCGTCAAGGGCGTCGTTGCGGAAAAAGTCGAACATCTCGCCATGGTATTGATTGCTCCCGCCCTTGGTGACGATATTCATTTGCGGGCCCAGCGAATGTCCCACATCGGCGCTATAGCCGCTGTTAGCAAAATCGATCTCCTGAACGCTGTCGACGCTGGCCCGCGTCATGCGGTTGGCCTCGTTGCCTTCCGTCTCGTCGAAGCCGCTGATGTCGGGCCGCGACGCGTTCTGGCCGTCCAATGTGACTTCGATGCCGGTCATGAAATTCTCCTGGCCGTTGATACTGCCCTGGAAGTAGCCGGTCGAGTTCACAGAGCCCGGGGCGATGTTGAGAAAATCCATCACATCGCGCCCATTGGTGGGCAGATTTTCAATCTGAGTTTCATTCAGCGTGGTTCCCGATGTGGCGTTGCTCAAGTCAACGGAGGCGCTGGTTCCCGTGACCTCGACGCTCTCGTTCGCCGCCGCCACCGAAAGTTGCAAGTCGACGCGTGCGGTTGCGCCCACATTCAATCGAAACTCATTGCTGGTTTTCTTGCTGAATTGTCCGGCCTGAGCGCTCACCGTGTACATGCCGAAAGGCAGCGCCGGAGCGGTATAGCTCCCATCGCCTCCGGTCTTGACGTTGGTCACGCTGCCCGTACCGGTATTGGTGATCGCTACCGCAGCCTGGGGTATTACGGCCCCCGTAGCATCGGTGACAACTCCTGTAATGGTGCCTGTGTCAAAGTTGCTGGCAGTCTGCGCCGTGAGCAAGCCTGCGAGCGAAATGAAAATAAGTGCGAAAAGCCCGCAGAAGGCGAGACTAGCCCTTCTCCGGCTGACAAAGCTCGTCTGATTTGCAAAGGAATGCGCGCACTGATGCTCCGTCATCATTGTCCCCCTGAAGCTCCGAGAAAACCATCCGGATGATTTCGGAACAAAACTTAAGTCGTTCTGTTTCCAGCATAAAAGAGTACTTCTGATTTCTAAACTGTGTCAAGCGAAACTTTTTGCTTTCGCTTTCAGCGGCTACGCACGTAGCTGGGTTTTCGCAACAGGCCAGAGCAAGCCTGACGCCGAGGGTGAGTGCACGACCGAGAAAGGGTCTTGAGGGTAGCTCCGGATGGTGCGCAAACCACTGTAAAAAGGCGAGTAAGCGGTGCTTGCGCTGCGCCGTCGGCTATTTCGATGACGATGAATCGCCGCCTGGTTCGCGAAGCCTTAACAGGCGTCTTCCATGCGCCTTTCGCTCCTCCTCCAGGCGCGCTGCAATTCCCAGTTGTTCGCTCGATTCCTGTTTTCGTCCCATGCGGGCAAGAGTGAGGCCCAGATAATAGTGAGCTTCCTGGGCGGAGCCATCCAGGCTTAACGCCTGCTGCAGATGGGATATCGCACCCGGATACAGTTTCTGCTCGAATTCCACTCTTCCCAGCGCCGTCAGTGTCAGCGCGTCATTCGGTTTAGCCTCGAGGGCATGCTGCAGGTTGCGAGTTGCTGCGTCGTAATCTCCCGCGTCCAGATCCAGAAGTCCGAGCTGGTAGTAGGATTCGCTTTGCTTGGGATCGAGCGCAATCGACCGCTCAAATTGTGTGCGCGCGTCCTCCGGGCGCCCCATCCCCGCAAGCGACATCCCCAGCGCGCCATATCCCGATGGATCGTCAGGGCGTAATTCCACGTATCGGGCGAACTGCTGGCGCGCATCGTCGAACCTTCCTCGATCCATCAATGCGTATCCCAGGTAGAACACGGCAAGAGAATCGTCTTTGCGCAACTTCAGAGTTTCTTGAAAGGCCTGGATGGCGTCGTCAACCAACGACCGTTTGAGAGCGACAACTCCGAATTCGTAGAGGACGTCCGCATTGTTGGGCGCATATTTCCTGGCCTCCAGCAAGAGTGAGACTGCATCGTCCAAGTTGCCCTGTTGCGATGCGATCTTTGCCTGCTCTCGCAAAATGTGAACCAGTCCTCCGGCCGCGTCTGTCCGCCCGGGATCGAGGCGCAGAGCCTCACGCAACTCGGGAACGGCGTCCTGCGCGCGGCCCTCCTGCAGGTACAAAAGACCGAGGTGCGCGTGTCCGGGCGCAAAGTCAGGTTTCACCTTCACAACCTGGCCAAAGAGTTCTTCCGCCTTGGCTGGTTGCTTCTCGAGCACTCGTACCACCCCCAGCAGATCGAGAGCGCGATAATCTGTGGGATTTGAGCGAAGGACTGATTGCAAATCTCTCTCGGCCAGATCGAGCTTGCCGGAGGAGATTTCGTTGGCTGCGTCTTGCAATTGGGAGGAGGATGCGGGCTCGCTGGTTTCAGTCTGGCCTAAGGCAACGCCTGCGGCGCAAAAGAAAATCATAACCAATACGACGCGGCTCGCGTTTGTCGAAGCGTGCATTTAACGATTCGTTTTATCGTTCCCAACCGGTTCGGTAACAGTTAAGATCGCATCCGCCTTCTGATTGGTCAAGATCTGACGAATGCCGCTTGGCCAGCGAATCTCAATCTCACGGATCAAATCAGCGCTGCCCAATCCAAAATGCAGCCGTTTGTCGCTGGAAGATTGATAACTTCCGGTCGTCGTGACGGTCGCAAATTGTTCTCCCTCGGAGGTGAGGATGCGCACCTGGGCGCCGATTGCGTCGCGATTGCTTTTCACTCCCTCCAGCTTGAGCGTAGACCAGTGATTCGAAGTCTCGGTCTTGTTCAGCAGGACCCAGGCAGGCCCGTCATTCGAAGTGACCACAGCGTCCAGTCTTCCGTCGTTATCGATGTCGCCGATGGCCATGCCGCGCGCCGCCCATTGCTGATGGAACACGTTGCCCGAAGCCGCTGAGACGTCGACAAACTTCTTTCCCTGCTCATTGTGCAAGAGCGAAGGGGACTCACGATAACGCAACCCCGGTTCGCTCATCTCAATAATATCCATGACGTGCGACTGCACGATCAGGAGATCTTTCCACCCGTCGTTGTCGTAGTCTATGAAGCGTACGCCCCAGCCCGAGTGCATCAGCGTGATGGGCGCCAGGCCGAGGACTGAAGTCGAGTAATCGAATGTGCCGTCCTTGAGATTGGTGAACAGAGCGTACCGCTGGTGAGCCAAGTCCGTAATCACGATGTCGGGCCAGCCGTCGTTGTTGTAATCGCTGAAGTCAACTCCCATCCCGGAAAAGCTCTTGCCGCTGCCGTCGAAACCTATGCCCGAGGCCATCCCGACCTCTTCGAACGTTCCATCGCCCTTATTGTGAAACAGGTATTGTTGAATCGCGTCGTTGGCAATCAGAATGTCCATCCAGCCGTCGCGATCATAATCCGCTATGGCGACGCCCAGCCCCTTGCCGGGCTTGTCGATACCGGCGCGGTGAGATACTTCAGTGAATTTTCCTCCGCCGTCGTTATGAAACAACAAGACCGACTCAGGCTTGAACAAATCGGGATGACAATACGACCGGTTCCCGTTGGCATCGCGGCAGACGATATCATCAAAGTCCCACTGCATATACCGCGCGACGATCAGATCGAGCCGCCCATCGCGGTCATAGTCCACCCAGGCGGCGCTGGTCATCCATCCCGAGCCTGCCACTCCCGCTGTCTCGGTAACATCGGTAAACGTTCCATCGCCATTGTTGTGATAGAGCGTGCCGCGCCCATACCCGGCCACATATAGGTCCTCGAATCCATCGTTGTCGTAGTCCCCTGCAGCCACCCCCGTGGAATAACCGTATCCGCTCAGGCCGGCTTTTTCCGTTACGTCTTCAAAAGCTCCGTCCGGCTTCTGGTGGTATAGGCGGTTCCAATATTTCGGCCCGTCTTTCTTTGGGATGGTTCCTTTGGGCGTTGGATCGGTGATCGGCGCGCCGTTGGCAAGAAAGACGTCGAGACGGCCATCGTTGTCGTAATCGAAGAGCGCGACTCCGGAACCCATGGTCTCCGGCAGGTATTTCTTGGCGGTCGGAGATGCTTGCTGGCGGAAGCGAATGCCCAATTGTTCTGTGGCATCGACGAAATGCCCGGGCGCCGGCGGCGCTTGACCATGCAAGGGGAGCGCCCACTTGGCGGCAATCGCGGCAACCGCTTTGAAAAAATCGCGTCTCCGCCATCCCGATGATCGAAGCAGCATCCCCCAAAGCTCCTGAATGAGAGCAGCTCAGAATGTCTGCCCCGTTTTGTGGAAAAGATTCTCTCGAATAAATAAAGCTGCGAATTTGAAGTTCTAACCGTTGTACCACGCATGCAGGGCGACAGGCTAACCTGCTTGCTGACTTGGCCCGCGGCATCCGCCGGCGGATGAACGCAGCGCTGGCGATTGAATCCGGCAACGGCCAGTCGTGCAGGTAGTGCCTGACTTTCCAATCCTGCTCGCCATAATCAACGATGAATAGAGAGTGGCTATCAGATCGCGCAGGAGTGGCCGCATCTCCGCCGGCAAACCCCACAAAATCAACGGCCGGATCTACCCAATTCGGCCGTATCATAACCTGTAGCTTCGAAAACAATCCGGGCTGCACCAAGTCAGAGAGCAAGGCACAACCGGCTGGCAAGATGAAAGTGTCTCTGGATTTAAACTCACATTTTTGTGGGATACAAATCTAGTGAGTATATGCCAAACTTAGCGCAAGTTAGCCCCTAGAGCTTCCCCAATGGGCCCCTTCGTGATTCCACAGCCGCAACGTTCGGCATATCTGCGTGCGCGGCGCGCAGAAAACTCCCCTCCGACTTTGGCACAAAGCTTGAAAACTGTGAAGTCCGCTCTACCCGTGCGTTGTCGCAAGTATCTCCCATTTGAGAGATGTTCGCAGTCGACGGAAGGGCGCAGGATAAGGAGAAACTGCGCCACGTGTGAGACGGTTCTTTTCTCGCTCACTCGTTTGGCGCCCGTGATTGATTATTCAGCCATGAAAACCTTCAGATTACGACTTATTCCAATCCTTACCTTGGCAGCAGCCGCTTGCCTCGCTTCGTCGGGCCACTCGCAGACTGGCATCTATGGGCTCGGTGGTGGCGCTCGCCTGGCAGGACCGAATGTGGCCGCAAACACTGCCGCCGGCAGCAACGGCAGCTTTATCGCTCCCGGCGTGACGTTTGGCCTGTATCACGACTTCGCACATGCGGGGCCGGTAGGTCTCGGGTTGGATTTCCGCGGTTTTCATGCGAGCGGCTCGAACAGCAATGCATACGGTAATAA
>JASHQH010000242.1 GCA_030037635.1 Acidobacteriaceae bacterium | reverse complement strand
CGAGGTGAAGCCGATGACCCCTGATGAAAAAGCCTGGCTGGCCGTGCACAATCTGCTCGACCCCTTCAACCTGATCACCATTGGGGGTGAAGCCGCCATCTCGGTGGCCGCAAATTCGCACTCGCCTTACGGCCCCGGCTTTCCCGGATGGCGGCGCTATGTAGGCGTGAGCTTTACGCAGGACATGACCGGCGAATTCTTCGGCACATTTCTCATTCCGTCGCTGGTCCACCAGGATCCGCATTATCACCGCGAGCCCACGGCCACCATCAGGCACCGCATTGCGCACGCCGCGCTGCAGGTTCTGTGGACGCAGGGCGACAACGGCCGCGGCATGATCAACTACGCCGATCTGGTTGGATTCGCCATCGACGACGAGATCGGCAATCTCTACGTGCCAGGGCAGCAAACGCGGTGCACGGCCACCACCGAGCGCTACTTCACCGGCCTCGCCACCGCGCCCATTGACAATTACGTCACCGAATTCCTGCCCGACGTGGCCCGCCACATCCACATCCAGATCGTCGTCATCCAGCGCGTCATCAACCAGGTGGCGCGCAACGACAGTACTGCCCCGTGAGCGCTGGAACACGCTGCCTTATCTCGGCCCCATCGCCGCCCTCAGCCGATCGCCGCCTTCAGTTGCCCGTCTTGTGAAATGCCTCGCCGTCGAGCGTGATGTTGGTTTGATTCGTATAGACAACGCTCCAGCGAATTTGCCCGGGTTTCAGCGGCATGGGATAGGTCAGGGTCAAAATCCCGCCTCGTGCCGACGCCTGCCACGTGCACTTTCCAGACCACTTGGCCTTCCCCTGAACCAGAAAGCCGCAGGTGCCGTTCTGCTCCACCACCAGCGTGTTCACATTGTTCACAGTGTTCCAGGTTCCGATGGGCGCGGGTGCGTTTTGCGCCTTGGCGACCCCGGTGTTCGTCACGCCAAGCATCAGCAACGCAAACGCCAGGCAGAGTATCCTCAACGGGACAGACCTCGATACGATGATCATCTTCAAGCCCTCCTCTATGGGTAATTGCGGATAATTTAATCCGAGTGCCTCAGAATTCAGCAAGGGAATTCTGGCGCAGGTCTCGGGGACCCACTCGCCTGAAGCGCCGGCATCTTCCATCTAACGCCCACCGCATCTATCACTTGGCGCTTCCACACCCCGCTCACCGCCTTCATTTCCCCATCCAGCCCCCGAATCCGCCATTCGCTGCACGCGGCTTGGAGGTTGACGGCCCCTGCGGATTACCCTCGTAATGACCTTTTGTACCTCGCGGTTGCCCTATGAAAACGCGAGGCTTGAGCCGGGCAAGACCTTCGTTCCCCGGGGCATCGAAACCAGCAGAGGAGAGAAACGCAATCATGTCTAAAGCAGTTAAATACGTTGAGAAAGCCGCCGTCGTCGCGGCTAAGGGAGCTTGGGTCGTATTCGAGAGGCTGAACCGCATCAGCCCCAACCCCGGATTTACCCCCAAGTGGAGTGACAAGCCGCTCCAAAAGAGCTGGCAAAAGGAAAAGCCGCCCCTCGGCTGGCCCCGCACCACTGACTCGCTCTGCCCCAAGTGTGTTCCCGAGATCCGCAAGCAGATTATCGACGGCAAGCTGCCCCACGAGATTCTGCTCAACGAGAAGGTGGGCGAAATCAAGGCCCAAATCATCGAGCGCGACGGCAAAATCCTGATGGTGAAGGATTGCCCCAAGCACGGCCATTTTGAAGACGTGATGTCGATCGATGCGGCGTTCTTCAAGCATCTTGAGGAAAGTTTCCCCGGCCGCGACATCCGCGCCCACGGCGCCGGCGACAAGAACCTCCATCACCACGGCACGTCGACAGTGACTCACGGCCGCGGCTCGGTGCTTACCATCGACCTCACCAACCGCTGCAACATGATGTGCGATCCCTGCTTCATGGACGCCAACCAGGTCGGCTTCGTCCACGAACTCACCTGGGACGAAATCAAGCAGATGCTCGACAACGCCATCACCATGAAGCCCAAGCGGCAGATGAGCGTGCAGTTCTCCGGCGGCGAGCCCACGCTTTCGCCCTACTTCCTCGACGCCGTCGCCTACTCGCGCAAGGTCGGCTACAACTCCGTGCAGGCCGCGTCCAACGGCATTGAATTCGCCAAGTCGAAGGAGCTGTGCCGCGCCGCCGCCGAAGCCGGACTGCGCTACGTCTACCTCCAGTTCGACGGCATCGGCAACGCCGCCAACTCGCACCGCAAGGTGGGCAACCTCTTCGATGTGAAACTGCAGGCCATCAACAATCTGCACGAGGCCGGCGTCGAGATCGTGCCCGTCACCACCATCGTGAATGGCATCAACAACGAGCAGGTGGGCCGCATCATCGAGTTCGCTCTCGACAATCCCAAAAAGATCAGCTTCCTCTCTTTCCAGCCGGTCAGCTTTACCGGCCGCGACGAAGAGATCACCGACGAGCGTCGCGTGGCCCAGCGTTACACCCTTTCGCACATGGCCCACGACATCAAGGACCAGTGCGGATTCGGCGTGCCGGAGCGCGACTGGTTCCCCATCAGCTTTATGAGCACCTTCTCCGATTGGGCCGACCTGGTGCACGGGCCCAGCGCCGAGTGGGGACAGCTCTCCTGCGGCTGCCATCCCAACTGCGGCATCGGCATGGCCATGATGATCGACAAGGAAACCAAGGAAGCCGCGCCCGTCACCGCCTTCCTGCACATGGACCAGGTAGCCAAGGACCTGGCCAAGGTGAACGACGCCGCCCGCGGCAAGTGGCTCTCTGTCATCGGATTCGGGCTGTCGCTGCTGCGCAACTACGATCCCTTCCAGTCGCCCAGCCACTTCAAGATCACCGACATGTTGAAGAAGATGGACAAGACCTTCAACGCTACCGGCAAGAACTACGGCAGCGTGAAGGGCGACCGCACCATGGAAGATATCCAAAAGCGGCGCCAGGATCGCTGGAACTTCCTCTTCATCGCCGGCATGTGGTTCCAGGACCTGTTCAACTACGACTTCCGCCGCACCGAGCAGTGCATCATCCCCTATGCCACGCAGGAAGGCGAGATCAGCTTCTGCGCGTATAACACCGGCATCGGCTGGCGCAACATCATCGAGAAGATGCACATGACGGCCACGCTGACCAAGTGGTACGACGAGCACGGCCGCCACGAAATCTTCGCCGGCGGCAAGAAAGTGGCCATGAACCACGTGGGCCACGAGCTGGTTCTCAACATGGATCACGTGAACGCCGAAGCCAACCACACGCTCGACAATCTCGGCATCGCCAAGAACGCGCGCGAAGAAAAAATTCGCGCCCGCGATCAGAAGCTGAAGGAAGAAGCCGAAAACGCGCGCATGGCCAAGCTGTACAAGGAGCACATTCTCGGCATCAAGCCTCCTGAGGGCGGCATGGTTTCGATCGGCGACATCAAACCGGCCAGCAACAACGCCGCCTCGCCCGTGAACCGCCACCGCGAGGAAGGTGAGCTGGTCGCCGGGGACTAGTTCCACTGATTTTGGGTGCCCCATCCTAAACGCGCTTTTTGCGTCTAGGGTGGGATGGCAACCGCACCTCAGCGAAAAACTGGGGTGCCCGTCTTAGCTTCGCCTGTCATTCCGAACGGAGCGGCTTGGGGCCCCATGATCGTGTCACGATCATGGGGTAAGCGGAGCGAAGGATCTGCGGTTGCTTCTAAAAATTGCCTACCGTTTCCCAGGCAGCTTTTTGATTTTGGCCTCGGATCTCCGGTCACTTTTCGGACATCGGCGATCCGTCATGCTCTGCCTTGGCGGGCGATTATTGTGAATTGATACGCTCGCCGTCGTCAGGAACTTCCATGACCTTCAAAGCCTACATCGACAACATCTACGCGAAAACCGGAAGACACCGACGATTTCCGCAGTCTGGCCGAGAAAAAAGGCCTGTTGAAGCCCGGCGTCAAAGCAATGGAGGTCGTGAACTGGCTGAAGAAAGAGCACGGCCTCGGTCACGGCCACGCCATGGCCATCTACACGGCGTTTAAGGGCAGGAAAGAGTAGCGGGCGCCCCTGGTCCGCGGTCCCACGGGTCCCGGCGGTCGCCTTGCTCGCGAAGGAACGGGCCTATGTCCGTGGGGCGGTTGAGCGTTTAGGGTGGGATTGCGCAGACCTCAGTTGCCCCTTCCTTGCGACTCCTTTGTTTTTGTCGCAAAGGTGGGACAGCACGAACAAGGGGTGCCCATCCTAAACGCGCTTTTGCGTTTAGGGTGGGATTGCGCAGACCTCAGTTGCCCCATCCTTGCGACTCCTTTGTTTTTGTCGCAAGGGTGGGACAGCACGAACAGGGGTGCCCCATCCTAAACGCGCTTTTGCGCTTGGGGTGGATTGCGCAGGACCTCAGTTGCCCCATCCTTGCGACTCCTTTGTTTTTGTCGCAAGGGTGGGACAGCACGAACAAAGGGTGCCCCATCCTAAACGCGCTTTTGCGTTTAGGGTGGGATAGCGCAGACCTCAGTTGCCCATCCTTGTGACTGCCTTGTTTTTGTCGCAAGGGTGGGACAGCACGAACAAGGGGCGCCCCATCCTAAACGCGCTTTTGCGTTTAGGGCGGGATAGCAACCGCGCCTCAGCAAGAAACACCAAAGGCAAGCAACGTTCACTGACCCCTTGGTTCTCTCCAACGCACGAAGGCCGTCCGCCAGTGCGGACGGCCTTCGTGCGTTGGGCACCGAAATACGGTTCTGCAAGCAGCCTTTCGACATCCGATTCGAAGTCATCTTTCCCTGCGACTCCGACGTACGCTGTGGCAATTTGCCCCGGTGACCTGGGCGCACTCTCGCGCGTGACAATGAAGATCTTCCTTCGGACTGATATTTGCTCGAGAATTACCGCCCAGGGTTTTCGTGAAGCGAGTCACATCACCCGCCACCTGACGGTAAATTGGAACCGTAACTCACTGCTGAATCTGGTCGTCCGTCGGTCAATTCACAATCCATCGCTTCGGGATGCCTTCGGTGTTTCGGAGGCCCTCGCGCGCAGACCCGTCCCCGAACAGGAAGCCCTCTTCTTCCGCATGTGCCCAGAGCAAGTAGACGTCGGGCCCAACAAGCCGAATACTTTCGATTGGCTTCTCGGCCGCACGAGGGACGGCTCCAAACTGAATGCCCCACGCGAACTCATTCACTTCCTTAACTCGCTTCGAGAAGTCCAAGTCAAGCGCTTCGAGGTCGGAGAGCCCGAACCAGAAGGCCAACAACTCTTTTCCCGCCCAGCGTTTAAGGACGCGCTTCCGGAAGTTTCTAAAGTCAGGCTGGAGCAAACGCTTTACGCCGAATATCCTGAGTTAAAAGAGCCACTCGAACGACTCAGAGGCGAGAAGACGTCGCACAAACCGGAATCCCTGGCTGCGATCTGGGGCATTTCGAGAGAGGAGGCCACGACCAGGGCAAATCAATTAGTGAGCGTCGGCTTTTTCGAAAAGCGCGGCACCACACAAGAACCGGAGTATTGGGTGCCCTTCCTCTATCGCGATGCACTTGAACTGGTCCAAGGGGCTGCGGAACCCGCCGAGAACACCCAGCTCTCACTCGTGGAATAACGGTCGCTCCCCAGGTATGCGAGACCCCGATTTTGCGAGTTACGATGCCACGAAACCAAGATAGCCGCACCATACTCGCATCCATCTTGCTATACTTAGGATAGTCCCGGAAGGGGCGGGACCCCTGCCGGGAGTTGGCTACTTCATCAGCAGCACCAGGACGAGGATTACGACCGCCAGCACAAATCGCCAGTCGACGGCGATTGTTATGGCGAATCGCATCCAGGATGATTTCTCATCCATGTCCTCACCTCCTTTGCGTGAGCACGGCCCGCAGGTCGTTGCATGCGGCCTGCGGACCGACAGCCCGATCTTCCGGGCCGATCTTTCGCTACCGCTTCCCACTCGCAAAGAAGGCAAGACAAGGGTACGCGCCACGCTTTCGATTGCGCGTGTCTCCAATCACATTGGCAAAGTCCACTGTCGCCAGGGCTAAGCCAGCGCCACTCGGTCCTGCCTCGTCAACCCCCTTCGCCGACCCGCGCTCGCCCCATCTCGTTCATTCCAAACGCAATCTTTTTTCTGGCAACTTTGCAGATTATTTCCGCCAAGTCGCTAGACTGGTGTCAAAGATCGAGGAACAGGGCTGCCGATTGGCCTACGGCCCGGAAGGCCGCCCTAAGTCCTCATCTTCGACCACTTTAGACTCTAGGTGGTTTGTTTTCAGAGGGTCAGAGAAAATGATCAAAGATCATGTGATTGAAGACAAACCACTTAGCCCTAAAAGGTATGGGGGGTGTCTTGCAGGGCTGTGAGACTGTGACGCTGTGTGATGGAGGGGAGGCAGGCGGCGCGCCAGGCGCCCAGGGCCAGCTCAGAACCGTGCGCTCGGCCTTCCCGGCCACGGCGTATTGAAGCTGTAGCTTACGCCACCTGAAGCGATGGGGAAGAACGGCACCCGGTTCAGGCTATGGCGCCAGTTGGCAAGCTTGGCCTGGAGGGCGCTGTTGAAGGCCGCGCCGGCGGGGCTGGAGCTGTTGGCGGCATTGCCGCAATTGGTCAGTTGCCCATTGGTGCAGATCGTCCCTGTCATGCTCAGGTCAATTGAGGGTGCGCCGGTAAAGGCGACGCCAAATTCGGAAGGGAACGACCAGTGGCGGCTGGAGCGCGGAATGAATTTACCGAAGCCCATGGTGAGGGTGGGTGCGGGCCGCACGGTGTGGAACGCCAGCGCTACGTTGCCCATCAACGGAGCCGAATTGCTGCCGCCTGCGTAGAATGTCTGCCCGTTCATGGTGAAGCTGGTTCCAGGATCGATGCGCATCACCGCCGCGGCGTGGTTGTCGTTATAAAGCATCAGGCCCGCGCTCAGCCGGATGGGAGTGTTGAAAGGATAAAGATCGAGCGAAGCTGCAGCCGTGGCGAAGTGCAACCCTCCATAGATGTTGAACTCGTCCACTTCGATGCGCCCGTTGTTATACGCAAAGTAATTCCCCGACAGCCGCGCATCGAAGATCTGCGTCAGAAGAAGCGTCGAGTTCACGCCAATTCCGAGCGGCGAAATGCCCACTCCAATCCCGGCCCGCGAAAATGGATTCTGGTGTACCACGACCGCCGGCACGTTTTCAAAGGATTCCCCTTTGCTGGCGGCGGCCATCTCTGCGGCGAACGGGGGCTGCGGAACTGCGTTGGCGCTTTGCTCGCTTGGAGCATCCGGCGCATTCAAAAGCGCAGGGGGCTGCTGCGCCTTATCCCCAGGCGATTGCGCCTGGCCTGCTGGCGCCGGAATCAGAAAAGCAGCTCCGGCCAAAAGCAAAACCAAAACAGAAAATCCGCAAGACTGCTTCAAGCAAGGTCTCCCGGCGCTGAGGTTGCCCGCGCTCCCGACCAGAATCCCCCTTTTCAAGTGCAGCCGCCCTGCAACTTTCGTGGGATGCAATCACAGGCCCAGGCAGAACCGCAGGCGTAAGTACGAGAGGTGTGTCTGGACGAGCCCAGGTCTCAGAGATTCGAGGCCTGGGAATGCAGTCAGGCGATCTGGCTGATTTTCACGTGAAGTGAAGCAAAGTCGGGCGTGCCCAGGCCACGCGCCGCGGCCATCTGCAAATAGGGCAGCCGCTCCGCATCCAGGTCCCAGTAGGCCTTGGCCGCATAAGCATCGATGGCCACGGGATCGGTGCCCGCGATGAGCGTTTTCTTCAAGGCCACGTCCTCGGGATTGCCGCCCGTCGGCCCGTTGCGCACGAGCACGCGGTAGCAGTCCAAGAGCGTGAGCGTGGGCAGCATAAAGCCGGCCAGGTCTGCCAGGCTCTGGTGGATCTGCTGGTGCAGCCGGTTGCGCTCGCCGCCCAGAATGCCATACCAGTTCTTCATGCCCAGCGTGGCGCCGGTCAGCGCGTGATGTTTGGCTATGGGCAGGTTGATGATCTTGTCGGCTTCGAGAAACGGAGCGAAGACCGGCCAGTTTTTGAGCACCACGCCGCCCAGTTCCACTTCGCGAAAACGATCTGCGTCGGGCAGGATCACTTCTGCTCCTTCGGCCCGGGCCGCAGCCTGGATGCCGGAGCGCAGGAAGCACCGGCGCGGCTCATTACAACTCACGTCGGTGACGATTACGCGCCTGGCTCCCGCTTGCCAGCACTGGCGCACCACCTCGGCCACCAGCTCCGGATTGGTGTTCGCCGCCTGCTCCGGCGTGCGGTCCCACGCCATGTTCGGCTTGAGCACGACCACGTCCTGCCTGCCGATGAACCGGCCTATGCCGCCCAGATTTTCGAACGCCTGCGCTGCCAGCGCACGCGGCTCTCCCCCTTGAATTACGGTTATCTGGGGCCATTGCGCATCGGATACGATGCGATGATCGCGTTGCGCCTGTTCCGCCTGCCCGGCAATCGGCCGCTTACTGCGCTCGCTCAGCCAGAATGCCGCGCCCGCCGCGCCGACAGCTACGCTGCCCACGCGCAGCAGTTGCAGCAGGGCTTCACGCCGCGTCATTCCCGACGCGGATGGCGCGGTTTGCTTGTTGGGGCCTTTCGCTGCAGCGTCTTCACCAGCCATCAAGAATCTCCTTGCCGGGACCTCAGACTTCCACCAGTTGTATGCGCTGCGGTTCGCACGTGCCCAGCCGGTGCGCCGCATCGGCAGCCGTGGCAATGTAGGCGGGCGCGCGCCCCACGGCTTCGAGTGTGGGCATGCCGACATCGGCCCGCTCGCACTCGATCATCTGCCATGCTGTCGAGTCCACCGCAACGGGGTCGGCGCCTAGAACAAGTGCATTCGGATACCACAGCCGCTCGGGGCGGAAGCCGGGCCCCCCGTCGTATACCGAGGAGATGGCATCGCCAATCGTGAACGGCATCTTGGCACGGACTTCCGAAATGGCGTTCAAATCCGCTACGGCCGGATTGCAGTTGTTGCCATGCAGCAGATACGGCCGGTCGACCACGCCGTACATGTTTTTCATCGAGAACGTAATGCCCGCCATCTCGTGATCTTTCAAAATGGGGAGATTGATGATCATCGCGCACTCGCGGGTGAGGATTTTCGTCAATCGGACCGACGCCGGGCCGCACGCCACGGGTGCGTCCTCGTAGCCGCTTAGGTCGCTGCCGTAGCAGCGCACGCGGCCGGGATTGGTGTTTTCAGAAAGCCCGCACGCGGCGAGGCTGCGTGCATCGCGCTCGAAGATGAGAATGTTGGCCGCGCGCACGCCCGCCTGCTGCAAACTTTCGGCAACGGCCATCGCCAGCGCCGCATGCGTGGAGATGCCGCGCCCACCCAGGCCGTTCACCTTGAGCCCGATTACCTGGCCGGCAAGCACGCTCGCCGGCACAATGCTCTTCCACGCCTCCGCCGGCTTGTCGCGCCCGGAATAGACCGCTAATGCCTTTTCCAGCAGATTCAGCACGTGCTGCTCATCGAGGCTGGCGCCGGCACCGTGAAGCGACGCATCGCGCGCAATCACAACTCTGGATTTGCCCGTCGCCGCTTGCGGCGGGACCTTTCGGCCAAGCATTTCGGCGAGCGCCCATTTTTCTGCCGCCCCAGAAGCCCCGAGGAGGGCTGCGCCTGCTGCAGCATGCTTCAGAAACTCTCTGCGGCTCTTCATTTGCTTACTAACCTCCATCACGGCTGATACCTCGTCTTGCTTGAAATCGACCCGCTCTCCGGGCTGATTCCTACAGTTTTGCCTCCACGCCACGCGCCAGCGCAATCAGTGCATCCTGCGCGCCTGGCGTATCTTCATAGGCCACGATGCGCACCAGGTAAGGCCCCTCCCTGAAAACAACGCTCTGCGCATATGCGATCCCTGCATCGCCCAGAACCAGTTTTGCAGCGTCGCTGGTCTGCGCCTTCTCAAAGACGGTGCGCGCGCCCGCTGCATCCTCCATGGTGTAAACGTCGACCACTGCCTCCAACTGGTTTTGATCTTTGTAGTCGGAGGTCGAGGCGGAAACAACGCCGGCCTGAAGGTACTGCTCTGCATCGCCGTCGATGTACTGCCACAGATCCTTGGCCGCGAACGTGCGCGTATCGCTGGTCTTCTCCCATCCCGCCACAGCGCCCGATGCGGGAAAGGGATCAATGCTCTTCGTCTTGCACCCCATACAGACCAGAAGAGCAATGATCGGGAACATGGCAACGGCGTTCTTCCTACATGAACCAAACATCCTCAGTTCCTTTCCTCACTTCCGGGTTAACAAGATCTGGCTTCTGGGGGAGCGGCTTTCGCCGATGCTGGTGACGTAGACGGCCGGGTGATCCTGGAGCGGACAGGCGTACTCGCAGGCTCCACATCCCACACAAAGATTGAGATCTACGCGCGGTTGCTTTACGGTTTTCATTTTGCCCGCCGAATCGGCCACTTCCGCTTCCTCGAGGTAGATGGCCTTTGGCGAAACCGGGCACCACTCCTCGCACACGATGCAATCGGTGGCCATGGCCCAGGGCAGGCAACGACCGCGATCGTAAAATGCTGTGCCCAGCCGCACCGGCTGGTTCTGCGCCGTGCCCACTCCCACTACCCATCCCTTTTCGCGCGGCGTGATCTGCCAGATGGCGCCAGTGGGACAAACCTCAGAGCACAGCACGCAGCTGGGTTCGCAGTAGCCGATGCGCGGCACCAACGTGGGTGACCACAATCCCTCCAGGCCGGCTTCTTCAAGCGTGGGTTGCAGGGCATTGTTGGGGCACACTTTCATGCATTCGGAGCAGCGAATGCAACGCGCCAGAAAGTCGGGCTCATCCAGAGCGCCCGGCGGCCGCAGCAGTCGATCGTTGCGGCTCTTGCCAAGGCCGGTGTTGGCGCGCAGCAGGGGCACCGCCGCGACACCGGCAACCAGTCCCGTGATCGTACGGCGGCGGCCCAGATCGGGCAAGGCCACTTCCTTCTCTTTACAGAAAAAGCGAAACGCCAACGCGTGCTCGGGGCAACTGCCCAGGCAATTCATGCACATCAAACACTCGGACTTACGCCACGGCGCACTGCCGACGGGATCGTCGCCGCCCTGGCAATGGAGCAGGCAGCGATTGCAGTTGTTGCACTGCGCTGGATCCTTATGCAGGCCCAGCACCGACCATCGCGAAGCTGCGCCCAACAGCGCGCCCAGCGGGCAGATGGAGCGACACCAAAACCGCGTGACACGAAGGCTGGCCGCGAGAATGACCAGGAACAAGATTCCAAGCACCAGCGCCTGCGAGAAGTGCGGCTGGCGGAATTCAAGAACCAGCGCGTTCAAAACCGCTTGAGCGACTTCACCAAAGCCCTTGATCGCTGCGACCGGGCTGGTGGCAAGCGGCGCCAGCACGGCGCGCGCCGCATAATTGAACGCCGGGAGAATCGAAAGCCCGAAGGAGCGCACCAGCAAACTCAACGGATCGAGCCAGCCAATCGCCATGGAGCCGAATGCAGCCGCGACCATCCCGGCGATCAGCACCACATACTTTATGGTTTGCCAGCGCTTGTATCGATTCGATTCGACTCGCTGCTTGCCGCGCTTCGACTCTGAAGGCATGTTGCCCACAAAGTGTTGCATCGAGCCCATGGGGCATATCCAACCGCAGAAAAACCGCCCGAGAAAGAAAGTGGGCAGCAGGATGACGAGGCTCCAGGCCAGCCCGCGATAGAGCGCGTGGCTCGCGATGGCGTTGCTGATGGCAACCAGCGGGTCCCACTCAAAGAACAACCGCACCGGCCCGTGTACGTGAATGTCGCTGGTGGTGCCTGGTATTGCCCGCAGTGCCGTGAAGACCAACAAGCCCAGGAAGAGCAGCAGAAAGAGGATCTGCGAGATTCGTCGCCATCGCTGCCATCGAGAACCCGCCACACACTCCTCCACGCGCCGCGAGGGCGCAGAGCACACACCTCACCATGATCAGGATTGGAGGAACGCGCCAACAGTGATGTGGGTCACGAATTCCGGGTCACGGCGCGCACGGCAGGTCTGCACAGATAGCCGAGGAAGCACGGGTCACAAATGATTGATCAACGAAGCGATACACGCGGCGCCGAATCCATTATCAATATTGACCACGGAAACGTTGGGTGCGCAGGTATTCAGCATGCCGAGCAGCGCCGCGACACCGCCCAGCGACGCGCCATAGCCCACACTGGTGGGAACGGCGATAACCGGCGAATGAACCAGTCCGCCGACTACCGTTGGGAGCGCCCCCTCCATGCCCGCGCACACAATGAGCACGCGCGCCGACTTAAGCGTGTGCTGTGCAGCGAGGAGGCGATGAATGCCGGCCACGCCCACATCGGCGACCAGCTCCACCATGTTGCCCATCAGCCGCGCGGTGACTGCAGCCTCCTCGGCCACAGGCAGGTCGCTGGTTCCGGCGCACACCACGCCGACTGTTCCCTTGCCCTTCTCCGGCTCCGTCTGCTTGAGTGTGATCGCGCGTGCGGTCTCGTGAAACTCGGCACGCGATTCAGCCGCCAGCACCGCTTCAAAGATCTCGCGCGAAGCGCGCGTGGCCAGCACGTTGCCACCGGCTTTAACCATGTGCGCAAAGATGGTTGCTACCTGCGCCGGTGTCTTGCTGCCGGCGAAGATGACCTCAGGCATGCCAGTGCGCAGCGCGCGATGGTGATCGAGTTTGGCGAACCCCAAATCCTCGAAAGGCAGATCGCGCAGCCGCTCCAGCGCGTCGGCCACGGTGGCCGAACCCGAGCGCACTTCGTTCAACAGTGCTTCAATTTGCGAGCGGTCCATCAGTGCCTCTTTTTTGCCGGCGAATGCTCGAATTCGGCCCACGCCTGCATCGCATCCCGCATCACCTGCTTCAGCGGAACGCTGTGCATGCGCGCGAGGTTGCGGCAAACTTCAAATTCCGGCGATGCGTTGGCCACTTGACCGGAGGGCCAACGCGCGACCTTCATCCGCACTTTGCCCCACCGTGTCTCCACTTCGGCGAACTCGCGCGCCAGGGCCATTTTGTTCTCAAGCCGCCAGCGCAGGCCAATGGTGGTGGTTTCGCGCAGCAGCAAATCGCGCAGCGCGGGCATGCGTTCAGGGCTCGAAAGCACCGTTACCTGCACGCCCATGCGCCCCTTCTTCATCTGCACCGCTACCCTGTACACATCCCATGCGCCGGCTTCGAGCAGAAGCTCGCTTACATAAGCCAGCAATTGCGGGTTGGCGTCGTCAATCACGGTCTCAATCACGGCGATCGGTTCGGCCCCGGCAGAGTCGCCGGCCGACTCGCCCACCAGCAGGCGGAGCAGGTTCGGCTCACCAGGCGTGTCGCGGCCGCCGGCGCCGTAGCCGTGCAATTGGACACGCATGGCCGGAAGCGGACCATACTCGACATCCAACATCCGCAATACTGCGGCGCCTGTGGGCGTCACTCGCTCCATGGGGGGCCCGGCGGCATACACCGGTGCGTCGCCAAGCAGAGCCAGGGTTGCCGGCGCAGGAACGGGCAGAGTGCCATGCGCGCAGTTCACCGTCCCGCTGCCCACGTTCAAGGGCGATGCCATCCAGCGATCAATACCCTTCCCGGCGCCAAGCGCCTGGCACCCAGCCGCAGCGCAGACAATATCGACGATCGTGTCGACCGCGCCCACCTCGTGAAAATGGACCTGTTCAATGGGGATCGAATGGATTGCTGCCTCGGCTTCGCCCAGCAGTTGAAAGGCGCGTGACGCGGACCGCTGGACCTTTTCGCTGAGCGGCGCGGCGCGAATAATTTCGAGAATGGTGGACAGCGACCGGTGCGCGTGGCTGGGCTCGTGCGTGCGGTGTTCGTGCGAACGCTCGTGATGTTCGTGCGGGCGCGCGTGGCCGCGCGCCAGTTCCGTTTCCTTACTCCCTTGCTCCCCCGCTCCCTGGTCTTCTGTTGCCTGTATTACATCGACCTTGATTCCGGCCAACCCTCCACGTTCCACCTGGCGCATCTCCAGCCGCGCGCCGACATTCAACGCCGACGCCGTATCCGCGAGCACACTGAAAGGAACGCCGGCATCCACCAGCGCGCCCAGCAGCATGTCGCCGCTGATGCCGGAAAAGCACTCCAGATAGCCGATTCGCATCGCTTTGTGATTGTAAATTGCCGGATGGAGGGAAAGGGGAAATCCCGGATTCAGGCGCACAGCCGCCGGCGAAGAGCGACCGCAGATCCTTCTCTTCCTCCGCTGCAGGATGACAGCAGAGAGCAATTCGTGCGGGGTTCTAGAGGCGGTTGCACGAATACCCTCGGCCGGCTCACGAACGTCCCTCAGGGCTAAGAGCCCCTAGCGTTTAGGCGGCTTTCACGCAACGGCTGAAAGCTGCGCACTTTTGAAGCCGGGTTTGTGCAACCAACTCTACGCGCCTTTACGCATCAGGACCTCAGCGGGCAGGACCGCGTTCATTGATCCCGACCGGAAGCCGCTGCAATCGAGCGTCACGTATTTAAAGCCGGCCTGTTTCAGCGCCGCGGTGATCGCGTCCAGCATCTCCATGGTCAGCGCGCGAGACAGCTCGTCGCGTGCAATCTCAACGCGCGCCAGCTCCCCGTGATGGCGCACGCGAAACTCGCGAAAACCCAACTGCCGCAGGCCCTCTTCGCCGCGCTCTACCTGGCCAAGCACCTCGCGGGTGACGGTGCGTCCATATTCCACACGTGACGAAAGGCACGGCGCAGCAGGTCGGTCCCAAACCGGGTAGCCGGCAGCCTGGGCGAGCGACCGCACTTCAAGTTTGGTCAACTCCGCGTCGGCAAGCGGGGCTAGTACTGCGTGCTGTTCGGCGGCGCGTTGGCCGGGACGGAAATCCTTAGTGTCGTCGGCGTTCATTCCATATGCGATGTGCTCGAAACCAAGCCTGGTGCGCAGCTCCTCCATGACCGAAAAGAGCTCATCCTTGCAATGGAAGCAGCGGTTGGCGTCGTTGCGAGCATACTCGGGCCGGTCCAATTCCTTAGTGGCGATCACTTCAAGCGGCATGGCCAACGAGGCGGCAAAGGAGACAGCCTGCTCCATATCGCGGCGCGCGAGCGAGGGCGAATCGGCCATCACAGCAAGCATGCGCGAGCCGAGGACGCGATGGGCCGTGGCGGCCAAAAATGCCGAATCCACGCCGCCCGAATAGGCCACCATCAAGCTGCCTAGCCTGGCCAAGTGGGCTTCCAACGCTCGCAGCTTTCCCACGTCTCCGCGCTCCCCGAATGATTCCGCGCCCGTAGCCATGCACCCGATTATACCGTCGGCCGATGCGTGCCGCCTTGCCCGACCGCCTATGGTTTCGATGCTCCGGAAAAGATGCGCGACTCCGAGCGGAGCAGATGATACCTGGTGAATGAAACATCGTTGATCGACGTCTGAAGAGGAACGGGTACGTGCAGCGTATTTGCATACTCGAAAGTGTCGAAGGATCGAACGATCGCCACGCCGCGAACGGGGCAAACATAGCTCACTTTGCCGATCTCGGTGGGAGCGAATTCGACGAGTATCGACCATTCCTCGACGAGCCCCGTCTCGCTGCCGCTGGCCAGAATGGTGATCCTCCAAATCGATCCATCTGCCGCATCGACGACGACTTCACCATGGTAGGCGGGGTTTTCGTGCTGTCCGTTCGCGAAATCGACCCCAAAGTCCGATCGCTCAGCCGGCACGGAGTAGCGAAAAACGGCGAGGGGCCCCACCGCGCCCTGCTCCCAATGGTCCCAAGTCATTTTGTCCGGGTCTATGTCGCGCAGCAAAAGCTCGAGGACCGATCCGAACTCGCCAACCGTTGTCAAACGCAGGGGTGAACGAGCTTCCTGGCCGGGAACGGAGGACGAATCCGCAACTTCGAATCCTCCCCGGTAGGTCACTTGCTGCGCCAGGGTCCCCATCCAGAACAACTGGGGTTCGCTGCGGTTGTCTGGCGCACCCGGACCCAAATCCTTGAAGGCTGGTTTCGGCTCTCGCTGCTTTTGGAACAGGTTGTTCATCTCTTGCGCCGAGTCAACGTTCCCCTCGGTGGCGACGACGAACGACGTGGTGGTGCGCAGCGCAAAAAAGTTCGGCATCCGGTGGAGCGTTTCCTTCGTGTACTCCCTCGCGTGCGCCACCATCTGCTGCTGGCCGGCCGCGTCGGGCGGTGGCGTTGCGGGAATCTCAGCCGCAGGAGGCTTGAGAAAAGCAGAGGCATCCACGACCGCCATCAGAGCCGCACGCGCGCGATTACCCCGAAAATCGGCCTCCCATTTGGCGAGCCAAACCGCACTTGCGCGCTCGGTTAGCCTCAGGCCCGCGATCTGGCGCGCTGCCTTGGCATCATTCTCCCGGCGTATGCCAGCCAATGTCTGATCCAGCTTGTTGACGGTCACATCGATCACCGCAGAGAGCGGCGCCGGCCGCGCTGCGGCGGCAAGCACAATCAGGAAAAGGAGGCACGCACGTTTCCCCATCGGTCCTCCCATTGCGCCATAGCGGACCCATTATAGCCAGTCCATCGTCGGCTCTTATCGTTCTCCCGATCGTCTACGGCTTCGATGCTTCTGAAACGACGCGGGACTCCGATCGAAAGAGATGATACTTCGTAAACGAGACGTCGTTGATCGAGGTTTGGAAGGAAAGGAGTGCGCGCAGCGTATTTGCGTTATCGGGGCGATCGAAGTACCGAACCATGGCCACGCCGCGAACAGGACAGACATAGCCGGCTCCGCCGATTTCAGTGCGGGCGAATTCAACCAGCATCGACGACTCGCGGATGGTTTTGGTCCCCGTGCTACTGGTGACAATCGTGATCCGCCAAATCGAACCGTTTGCGGGATCGATGCCGACTTCGCCGTGGTACGCGGGGAATTCGGACTCTCCGTTGGGAAAATCCACTTCAAAGTGCGATCTCTCGGCAGACACGGAATAGCGGAAAACAGCCAGAGGCCCGGCTACCCCTTGCTCCCAGCGATCCCAGGCCAGCGTGCTCGAGCTGGCATCGGTGAGGAAAAGCTGGAGGACCGGTCCAAACTCGCCCACAGTGGTCAAACGGGAATCTGAAGGATCGGCCCTGGTACTGCCTCCAGCTAACGAATCGGGAACTTCGAATCCGCCGCGGTAGGCCACCTGCTCGGCGAAGGATCCGGTCAAAAACAGTTGCGGTGTGGACGAACCGCTCTCCTTGGCCGGTCCCAGTGTTTCGTAGGGGACTGGTTCCTTGCGCCGCGTTTTGAACATCTCGCTCAGCGAGCCCTGCCAGTTCAGGTCACCGGCGCTCGCAAATTCAAACGATGTGGTGGTGCGCAGGGCAAGAAAATCGGGCAACCTGGGGAGCGCTTGCTTCACGTACTCCGTGCTGCGCGCGATAATCTGCTGCTGGGCGACTGGGCCAGGCGGCGGTATAGAAGGAAGCTCCTTCGCAGGAGGCTCAAGAAACGCGGATGCATCGGCAACCGCAAGGAGAGCCTTGCGCGTGCGATCGCCTTTAAGATTGGCCTCCCATTTCGCAAGCCAGACAGCGTTGGCGCGCTCTGTCAGATTCACGCCCGCCAGTTCACGCGCAGCTTTCGCGTCGCTTTCTCTTTGCAGCCGGCCCAGCAGCTGGTCCAATTGTGCGACTGTCAAACTCGTCGGCGCCGGAGGAGTCGCTGCAAAAGCGAGCGGCATGAACACCTGCATCAGAAGGATGCAAGTCCTCGCAGAAGACTCGACTTTGAGGAAGTGTCTTCTTCGACCCATATGAGTGGGCCCATTATAGCGGTTTGAAAATTTCGTGCTGGCGAATTTTTCCTGATTCATGCGCAACTGAAGGACGATTGCGGCGGCTTTCTCTGTGGAAGAAAAGGCGCTTTCTGTTTGACGCCCCCGCTCGCGGGCAATAGCTTTGAAGATGCGAGTCCGCGCGAATTGGATTGTCGAAATGGAGGAGGCTGGATGCATCCCAGGGTTTTCCCCAGGTTTAGGCCGCAGATCTCGATCTCTCTGCTGGCCTTGGCTGCATGGAGCCTGATCCAGGCTCAGGATCTGCGCGCGACGAAGGAATACGCACACCCCGGCAAGCTCGCGGTGCTGGTGGTGGAGAACAGACCCCGGCTGCAGATTCCGCTCGATGCGCTCGGCATGGGCGCTCCAAAAACCATCAACATCACCATTCCGATGCCGGCCGGCGCGTCCAGCGAGCAGGTCGGCGCGCAATAAACCAACAGCGAGAGAAGAGCCGATGACTACAAAACGATTCATTGATGCCGGAGTCAAAATCGAACGCCCCGAAACCTGCGTCATCGATTCCGATGTGCAGGTTGGCGCGCAGACGATCATTGAGCCATTTGTCCAGCTGCTGGGCTGCACGCGGATCGGCAGCAACTGCCGCATCCGATCCTTCTCAGTGATTGAGAATTGCACGCTGGGCAACGACGTGCTCATCCGCCAAAGCTGTGTGCTCGAGGAGTCGACCGTAGCCGACGGCGCGCAAATCGGCCCGTTTGCGCATTTGCGGCCGGGAAGCGAAATTGGAGAAAATGCCCACGTCGGCAATTTTGTTGAAACCAAGAAAGCCAAGCTCGGCAAAGGCGCGAAGGCCAACCACCTCACCTATCTCGGCGATGCTGAGATCGGCGAAGGGGCTAACGTGGGCGCCGGCACCATCACCTGCAACTACGACGGCGTGGACAAGCACGCAACCCGCATTGGCAAGGGCGCCTTTGTCGGCAGCGACACCACTCTGGTGGCGCCCATCAACGTGGGCGACGGCGCCTATATCGGCGCCGGCTCATGCATCACCAAAGATGTCCCCTCCGACGCGCTTGCCGTGGGTCGCGGCCGTCAGATCACCAAAGAGGGATGGGCGGCGGCACGGCGCGCCAGGCGCGAAACCCGGCAATCCTGATCATCTCTCGTCTTTTCTCGCACTTCCATTGCCGATTTCGACCTCGTTTTCCTCTCACCAAAAAGTGGAATTTGCGGTGAAGGTTCGAGGCAGCAGCGCTGCCACACCCGGACCATTGAGGCGCGACCGCCATGGTGGTAGCCTCATCGAAGAGGGGAATGTGCCGCGTCGCCCCCTGCAAGGAATAGAGCACGAGAGGAAAACATTGCGCAAGTGCTTGATTGCCTTGCGCATAACTTGAACGAAAGCGTGAAGTGCCGCTGCCGCCAGCGCCACCATGGCGGTCGTTGCACTACCTGAGCGGTATACGGGATCAGTTTTGAGGCAACATGCACAAGTCCAATCAACTCTGTGGCTGCGCGATGAGCGTAAGAATGGCGGAGGCAGCCTTTTGGCTTTGAAATTGGAGGAGAGGAAGATGCCGCAACTTGTCGGCAGTGCGCGGGGCGAAGGTGCTCCGCGCGCTCGCAAGCCGGCGCGTATTCTTGTGGTCGACGATGAGGCACCGGTGCGCTCCATGATGTCGTCGACACTGGAGTGCCAGGGCTATAACGTTGAGTTGGCCGGCGGCGGCCGCGAGGCGCTCGAAGCTCTTGAGCTGAACACTTTTAACCTGGTGCTCACCGACATCGTGATGCAGGACCTGAACGGCATCGCACTTCTGGAGCGCATCCATGCGCTGCAGCCCAATCTTCCCGTGGTGATGGTCACCGCCGTTCACGACATCAGTGTGGCCATCGATTCCATGCGCCGCGGCGCCTACGATTACCTTCTCAAACCCTTTGAGCGCGATCAGTTGTTGACCACTGTGGAGCGCGCCCTCTGTCATCGCCAGGCTCTTGAGGAAACGCAAAGTTACCATCAAAGCCTTGAAGAAATGGTGCGCGCTCGAACTGAAATGCTGCGCCACGCCATGGAAGATCTCGAGCACTCCTACGACGTGACCCTCGAGGCTCTGGGTGACGCCCTGGACCTTAAGGACTCCGAAACCGAGGGCCACTCCAAGCGAGTGACGGCTTATGCCATCGCGCTGGCCCGCGCCATGGGTATCCCTCCTGAAGAAATCAAGATCATCGCGCGCGGCGCTTTTCTGCATGACATCGGCAAAATGGCAATTCCCGACGAAATTCTGCGCAAGCCGGGCAAACTCAGCCGGGAGGAGCAGGAGCTGATGCGTGAGCATTGCGCGCGCGGTTACCACATGCTGCGCAAAATTCCCTTCCTTGCCGGCGCGGCCGAAATCGTATTCTGCCACCAGGAGCACTACGACGGAAATGGCTACCCCAATGGCTTGAGCGGTCACCAAATCCCCATCGGAGCGCGCATCTTTGCTGTTGCCGACACGCTCGACGCCATCACCAGCGACCGTCCTTACCGGAAGGCACGCGGCTTCGACGTGGCGCGCGAAGAGATTTTACGCTGTTCTGGATCCCAATTCGATCCTGCCGTGGTCGAGGTCTTTCTGAAGATTCCCAACGAACTTTGGCAGGAGCTACGCTCCGAAATTAGCGGCCAGAATAAGCGTTTCTCCACCTTCGAAATGGCCCGCGTCCCCGGTTCGTAAGCATCGCTCTTCGTGCGATCCCGCGATTATCATCAATAGTCAGAACGGGCATTTCGGTGTCTGCGCGAGCGCTCATCGCATCGGCGCAGCTCGCCGACTGGTTACGCCGCAAAGCGGGGCCAACTTGCGGTATTCCCACTCACATCTCTAAGGAGTTCACCCATGGATCGATTGTCATCTGAAGAAACCCGGTCGCACCTGGCCAAGTTGCCGAATTGGAAAATCGAGTCCGGCGAACTCGTGCGGACTTTCCAATTTAAGGACTTCGTGTCTGCGCTGCGGTTCGTCAACCGCGTGGGAGAAGCCGCCGAGCAAGCCGGCCACCACCCCGACATCGACATCCGCTACAATCGCGTACGCCTGGGCCTGGTTACGCACGATGCCGGCGGACTTACTCGCAAGGATTTCGATCTGGCAGGCCGCGCCGATACGCTTGCCTCGTGAAAAGGGCGGCTGCTTGCGGCGGGAGAGGAACGGCTCCAGATTGGATGCGCGTAGATCCGGCGCCGATTACCAGAATTGTGCGGCAACGATTGAGGCCGGGCCCGATTGACCTTTGATGACATCGGTCGAAAACACCAGCTCGATGTTCTTCTTCTCCCAGCCCGGCGGTGCGATGCTGGCCAGCTTCCTCATTTCTCTTCTGTTGGTGAGGAAATTGCCCGCCGCTGAAGTGCCGAATACGGTGATCCCGGCATCAATCAGCACCGTTTGTTCGGTCTTGGGGTCCACCATGCGCAAAACCAGCGCGTAGTCCTTGCTCAGGTCGAGATAGGGAGATGAATAGTCCACTGTCCAGGCGTTATTGGAGGGATTCTGATTATCGCGAATGACGTACTTTCCCGGAGCTGGCTGCACCACGGTAAAGCGAAGCTTCGGCATCAGGCGTTCCGACCAGTTGTTGTTGAGCAATCCCACCAGGATGGCCGGTCCTGTCTGCAAATCAGTGAAGGTGGCGTCGGATTGCGACGCAAGCCGGAAATCCCGGCCATGCGCCTCGAGCAGGGCTGCAAATCTGGCCGTCGTGAAAGCATCATATTTATTCACCGTGGAGCGGGGAGAATTTTGAAAATCGCCCAATAAGAGCTGCGACGGCAGGCCAGCGTTGGCAGGCGGTGAGGCTTCGCCACCTTCTACGTTGCCAACGCAGAGCAGAATCGGCGCGTGCGAGGAGATAATCGGCCTCCAGAAGGCCTCCAGCGGGTCGTGCGCTCGATCGACAGCCCGAACCGTCAGGAACGCGCCACACCCCAGCGCACACGCCGCAACCGTGACCGCGACGAAGATCCATTTTCTTCCCCATTTTGTCCCCGGCCAAACCTGAACTTCGTCTCGCTTGGCACGCATCGTAGCCGTGGGCAAGGGGAATGGGGCAAGATTGGAGACCTCCTCGGCGCGTCGAAATTGCGGCATGTAGCAACCGGGCAGAATCTCGATGCGCAGTTCTCCCTGGCTCCCATGCAGGTAGTACTGGGCCAGCCTCTTGCGCACTTCCGCCACGGCGCTGCGCACCGCGTGGTCTGTAGCCGTGTCGTAGTCCGGACGACGGCCAAAAACCTCGATGCCGATCGTCCGCTCCTTCAGCTGATCGCCCAAGCCCATTAGAGTTTGCTCGACGATGAATCTCAGGACTGCGGCATAGCGTTTGCTATTGTGAAAGGCCGGACTCAAGAGAATGCGATTGAGTTGCTGGCGCACCTCGTCGCTCTCAAACTCATGGGCTGGCGCCATAGCCTCGTTTAGAGCAGGGACGGCCGGCCTTGCCGCACGCACGCCATGCGAAACCATACGGCACAACCTCCTGAAATCGAACGGAGCATAGCAGGTAAGTAGATCGATCTACTCCAGTAATGCAGAACTGCGGCGAGTTTCAACCCTGGTATTTGTGTGTGCATTAAAGCCGACTAAAAAACCGAACCGGCCCTCCTAGAAGAAGCAGCTCAACCCATCCGCGCAGACGCTGTTCCGGCGAAAGATTGAAATTCGACTCCCTTTGAAGGTTGAGATGCAGCGCGGCAGATTTCGGAGGTCTCGGCGTTCCATTCACTTCAGATGACCGTCACGGACGGTCCGCGACCGCCAGCTTGATCGAAGCCGGAAGTTTACGGCCTGTTGCCGTCGCCTTAAAAGGAAGTTCATGGAAACTCACGGGAGTATGCGGCGTAGATGCCGGAGCGAGCTTGGAAAAGTGATGTCATTGGACATGTCCTTTCCCGGGGCAGGTATTAAATAAATCGTTTTTCTCAAAGATTTAGGCGCCTCTCCGGGTTGACAATCGTTCATTTTTGCTCCTATATTTTCGGGCCGATGCTGAGTTCGCCAACACTCCCTTCTGCGCCGGAATAACGAATGCCGGTTGAATTCAGTTTAGCGGGCCATGTGGCAGCGCGGGACTCGCTGCACTCTGAAGGGTGTCGGCGCAAAGCAAGCGGTGGAGCGGTGGCAAGCGGAGGACGATGTCACCGCAAATGATGACGACAAAGATGGCCAACATTCTTGCCGTCTCGACCGGAGAGCGCGCAAAGCAGCGGTGGCTTGAAGTCCGCTGCCGAAGTGGAAACCCTCGGTTGAAGCTCCAGCGAATGCCCTCAAGGAGGCGAATTTATGAGGCAGTGGATTTCTCTCATGAACATAGTGACACGCTGGCTGTTTGCTGCCGGCGTGGTGTTGCTCTTCTTCTCTTATCAGGCGCTTGCTCAGGAAACATCCTCCATTACCGGCACGGTGACAGACCCTAGCGGAGCAGTGATCCCTAACGCGAAGGTGACTGTCACCCACCAGGAAACCAGTACGATGTACACGACACTCTCGAACGACGTCGGGCTGTATGCGACTCCGGGGCTGCCTGTGGGCCACTACAACCTTGTCGTCGCGGCCAAGGGATTCGAGACCTACCGAAAGACAGCCATCACGGTCAATGCCGGACAGACGGTGCGCGAAGACGTTAGGCTTTCGGTGGGCGCGAGCGCGCAGACGGTGACCGTAGAGGCAGCCGCCCTGCAGGTACAGGCGGAAACCAACGAAGTGAGCACGCTGATCAGCGGCCAGCAGGTTCTGAACATCGCTACCGACGGGCGGAACATCACCAGCCTGACCACGCTAGGTACGGGCGTATCTTGGAACGGCCCGGCCTTCAACGGCGTGACCGCGCAGAACAGCACAGCCACGATCAGCTTCAACGGCCTGCGCCCTGACCACAATAATTTTCTTGTGGATGGCGGCGAAGCCTATGATCGCGGCTCCGGCGGCAAGCTCGACGTGCTGCCCTCGCCCGATGCCATCGGCCAGTTCCAGGTACTCAGCAGCAATTATGCGCCCGATTACGGCATCGCCTCAGGCGGCACGGTGCTGGTGGAGTTGAAAAGCGGCACGCAGAGGTTTCATGGCACCCTGTGGGAATTCAACCGCAACGACGACTTCGATGCCACTCCCTACTTCGACAAGATTTCAACCCCCTACACGGCGGTTCCGGAGCTGCGGCTGAACCTCTTCGGCGGCAATATCGGCGGTCCTGTCTTTATTCCGCACGTTTACAACGAAAACAGGCAGAAGACCTTCTTCTTCTTCAACGAGGAAGACCGCCGGTACATTGCAGGCGTCTCTCCCTCTCCAGTGGAGACGCCTCTGGCCCAGGACTTCCCAAGCTCGGCCAATTTGTCTTCCGGCTACCTAAACTACCAGCAATTCAATTGCGGTACGGCCTCCGGTCAAACGCCTTGTAAAGCCCCCGTTGTTCCGACGACGGGACTCACCACCTACAACTACGAGGGCCTGACGCCGGGAAGCCCGTTTCCTTACTGCTCAGGGACTTCGGGGCCGTCCACAACGGGGGCGCCGGCTTGCTACGCGATTCCGGCCGGCATGATCGATCCCAACGCGCAGTTGTTTATGGGAACCGGAGCGATCCCTCAGCCGAACCACGCGGATGCGAACGGCGTTTTGGACCAGTACATCGCGTCACCCGCGCAGCCTACGTTTGTCCGTGAGGAGGTGGTGCGCATCGATCACAACATCAGCGACAAGCTTCACCTGATGGGAAGCTGGATTCACGACGCGATGTCGCAGACCATCATTCCCACGCAGTGGAGCGGCGACAACTACGACACGATCGGCGACCTCTTTGGAAACCCCAGCTGGTCTGCGGCGGTTCGTCTCACACAGGAAATTTCTCCTAGCGTGGTGAACGAAACCGGCCTCTACGTCAACGGCAACTATATCCACGTCAGCCCCTACAGCCCGCTCGGCTCCAAAGGTTATACCCAGCCCAGCGGCTGGAGCGCATCCAGCTTCTTCACGAACAACAATCTGGACAACCGCATGCCGCAGATCGGATTCGGTGCGCCGCTCGGCACCACCTGGAGCGTGATCTATTGGCCCTGGAAGAACTCCTTCCTGGACTATCAGATTCGGGACGACCTGTCCTGGACCAAAGGCAAACACAGCTGGAAATTCGGCATCGGGCTGATGCGCGAAGACAAGAACCAGCAGCTTCAGGCAGATACGGAAGGCGATTACAGCTTCGGTAATAGCGCCTTCGCCGACGACTCCTACGTGAACTTCCTGCTCGGATTTGCCTCATCGTACGATCAGTTGGAGCAGCAGCGCACGGATTACTGGATAAGCGATAACTACGCTGCTTATGCCATGGATGATTGGCATGTGACGCCGCGGCTCACGCTCAACCTTGGCCTCCGCTACGACGCCCTGCCGCACACTTACGAAAAGTTCAATGACGTAGCGAACTTCGTCCCGGACACATACAATACGACGGATGCCGCCACCTTCAACAGCTCCGGTACGCTTTGCACAGCGGCCGCTACAGCAACCACCAACGCCGGGTGTACGGCGGCCAGCCCTGGGCTCACCGCGGCCCAGGGAGCAACCTTCTACCTCAACGGCATCCAGGAGGCCGGCGTGAACGGCTACCCCAGGGGCATGGTGAATAACGACTATTTCACCTGGCAGCCGCGTCTCGGCTTTGCCTTGGACTTGTTTGGCGGGGGCAAGACGGTGCTGCGCGGTGGAGTCGGCTTCTTTTACGAGCGTATGCAGGGCAACGACATCTATAACACGGATACGACTCCGCCGTTCGCCTACCAGCCGAGCGTTAGCAACGTGTTCTTCTCTTCGCCGGCAACCAGCATCACCACCGGCGCCACCGCCTCCGTTCCCATCGCTCCGGCGAGCCTGACCCGAATGGGGAGCGAGACGTCGGACTACTACCCCAACCCGGCGACGGTTCAGTACAGCCTGGGAATCCAGCACCAGTTGGCTCCCTCCGTGGTGGCCGTGGTCATGTACGTAGGCTCTGGAGCATGGGACCAGGACGACAAGCGCGAAACCAACGACCTGCCCCTCAGCGCTGTGACCGATCGCGAGGGGGTTGCGAACGGCACCCTCACCGCGAACCTGTATCGCCCCTACCTGGGATTCAGCAACACAGTGGTAGAGGAGGATGCGACCAACGCGAACTACAACTCGCTGCAAGCCTCGCTGCGCATGGAAGCCCGCCACGGGCTCACCATGGAACTGGCATATACGTGGTCGCATGAAATCGACATCCAGAGCGCCGATCTGACCACGGCCAATGAATCCGGCACCAGCTTCATCTCCGATCCCTACGACCTTAGGTACGATCGGGGATCAGGGCTCTTCGACCGTCGGAACATCTTCAACGCGAACTTTATTTATGCCGAGCCATTCTTCAAGAGCGGGAACGCGATGGAGCGCTCGTTTCTGAGCGGATGGCAGCTTGCCGACGTAACGGTGGCGGAGAGCGGTTCGCCACAGAACATCTACTACAACGGTCCCGACGTGCTGGGCTTGGGTGGCAACGCGACCTCGCGGATGTCGTTCGTGACCCCCGGAAAAGTCAGTTTCCCGCATACGCGGACCGCGTGGTTCACCAAGGCTGACTTCACCAATCCGGTTGCGCCCTGGGCCGGCGGCACTACCAACGGCTTCGGCGATGCGGGGAAAGACACCATCGTGCAGCCGGGTCTCTTTAACTTCAATATGTCTCTCTACAAGGACTTTCCGCTCACTAAAGCGGAGGGCCCGCGCATCGAGGTGCGCTTTGAGTCGTTCAACACCTTCAACCACACGGAGTGGAACGGCATAGACACAGGGAGCACCGACGGCCAATACGGGCAGGTAACCAGCACCTATGACCCGCGCGTGTTCCAGTTCGGCGGCAAATTCCTGTTCTAAAGACCTTCACCGAACCCGTGCGCGGTGGGCACTCGCCTGCCGCGCTTTTTCTTTACTCCAGGCGTTCGCCTGTGCCGCAGACGCAGAGAAACAATCGAGGCGACGATCGCGTGCGGCGACCACACCTCATCCCTTCCGTTCCGCTGACGCTCAATGCGGCACGATCTCTCGGGGCATAAACTTAGCTCATGTCGGCATTTGTTCCGTTGGCTTCGCCGTGGTGGGTTAACCTCTTCATTCTTGTTCCTGTGCTTCCATTTTTCTTATCGAAAAAGAGGATTCCCAAAAAGCGGCTTCTCGTTGCCGCCCTTTTCGGTATTGCCTTCGGGTTTGTTGAGGCAGCGGCAGTAGTCTACCTGAGAGCTGCCACGGGACTATTGCCTGGCCCGACAGCGAAAGTCATCGTCGCCGCACCCGCGAATCTGCTGAAGATTGAGTGCTCAAGAGAAGCTGCGACACTCGCCATGCTCTGCGGGATTTCATGGCTGTTCGGGCATGGCGCCTACGAGAGAGTCGCGGCATTCTTGTGGACGTTTGCTTTCTGGGACTTCTTCTACTATGTCTGGCTTCGCGTTACCATCGGCTGGCCTGGCTCTTTGCTCGATACCGACGTTCTCTTCCTGATTCCCCGTCCCTGGATCGCGCAAGTGTGGTTCCCGATGTTGATCAGTTTCCTCACTGCATTGGCAGTTTGGTTTCACAGCTCCAAAATGGGACCGCTGGACCGCAACAGTCCAGGCCTCAAAAAAGCATGAACACAAAATATATTCGCAGCAGACATCCAGCGCCATGAAGGGCGGGCTCTGATTAAAATAGAAAAAGAACACCGCGAAGTTTGATCGAACATGACTATGACTATCGGAATTGACTCTGTGGTTTTTCTTGCCTGGCATCGAGCCTGAAGACCGTGAAAGGAATTGCTATGTACAAGATCGTATTGCTTCGCCATGGAGAAAGTGTCTGGAACAGGGAGAACCTTTTTACCGGATGGACCGACGTTGATCTTTCAGCGAAAGGCCTGGAAGAGGCCCAGGAAGCGGGCGTCACGCTGAAGCAACAGGGTTATACTTTCGACCTGGTCTTCACCTCGGTACTGAAGCGCGCCATCCGCACTGCCTGGATCGCCCTGGATGAGATGGATCTGATGTGGATTCCCTTGCGCCACGATTGGCGGCTCAACGAGAGGCATTACGGGGCACTACAAGGATTGAATAAGGCGCAGACCGCTGAAAAATACGGCGATCAGCGAGTGAAGCTTTGGCGCCGGAGCTACGATATTCGCCCGCCCGCGCTCACTGAATCGGATCCGCGTTATCCGGGGAGCGATCCGCACTACAAGCAACTGACTAAGGAGCAACTTCCCTTGACGGAATGCCTGAAGGACACAGTGGAGCGCGTTCTGCCGTGCTGGCACGAACTGATTGCCCCGAGTATCCGGTCAGGCAAGCAGATTCTGATCGCGGCTCACGGAAACAGCCTTCGTGCGCTGGTGAAATTCCTTCAAGATATCCCGGACGAAGAGATTGTCGATCTGAACATCCCTACCGGAGTGCCCCTGGTGGAGGAACTCGACGACAATCTGAAATCGGTCCATCACTATTATCTGGGCGAGCCCGAACGCATTGAGGCCGCAATTCACGGAGCTGCAAGCACGGGAAAGTCCCGCTGATCATTGGGCTCGGGTTTCGCTCGGGTTGGCGCCTGGGGATCTGCATGCGTCTACTGTTCTAGCGACAGGCGCGTTCCAACTCACTCGTCGCGCAAAAGGATCAGCGGGTCCACGGCCAGGGCGCGGCGCGCCGGAATCCATGATGCCATCAGGCCGAGAAGCAGCATGGTCACAGTCACTCCGCCGAGCACCAGCGGATCTTTAGGCGTGGCCTGGTAAACGATGAACGACAACACGCGCGTTCCCAGAACTCCCAGCACCACGCCCGCGGCCGAGCCGGCGAGCAACAATCGAAAAGCCCGGCCCAACGCAGTAAGCAGGATTTCACGCTGCCCTGCGCCCAAAGCCACGCGAATGCCAAGCTCGCGCAGACGCTTGCTGACAACGTACGAAGCCATGCCGAAGATTCCCGTCACTGCCAGCATGGCGCCGAGAAATCCGAGCACTCCCAAGGCTACCGTAGCCACGCGCGAAACGAACAGCGCGGAATCCATCTCCTGGGTCCAAGGACGGACGACGAGGGGCAGGCTCGAATCCAGCCCGTGCAGGGTGCGGTTGAGGTCCTGGGCCATTTCCTGCGGATCGCGCTTCGACCGGACAACGAGGTAGGTGTCGCTCTCGGTATGCTGGAGGAACGAAAAGAACATCGCGGGTTGCTGATCTTCGGTCATGGTACGGTACTTGCCGTCTTCCACCACGCCCACGACTTCCGCGCGGCTTCCGCCCCAGAACTTGAAATGGCCGCCGATGGCTTGCTGGACCGATCCAAAAACCTTCACTGCGAAGGTACGGTTGACCAGCGCCACTGTCGGCGCCTTCTTGTCGTCGCTAAATTTCAAATCTCTGCCCGCCAGCAACCGCGTGCCCGCCGCTTCAAGATATCCGGGCGAGATGTCGTAGTTCATGGCATCGGCAGCGGAGTTGGTGGGCCGATAATCGGTTGTGGTGTCGGCAAAAACATCGGAGTCGCCGCCGCCGAGACTTAACGGGACAGTGGTGGTACTTCCAACGGCCGTGACACCCGGAATGGCCGCGGCTGAGTCGATCATGTGGCGCTGCATTTGGGGAACAGCGTCGCCGGAATACCCTGCCATGTGGAGGTCAGTGTCGACGAGCATTACGTTTTGCGGAACGAATCCGTAGTTGCCGCTGAGCGATCGCCCCAGCCCTCGCACCGCAACCAGCGATGAAGTGACCAGAACGGCACAGATGGCAATCTGGGCCACGAGAAGGACGTCACGCAGTGCGAACCGCTTCATGCCGCCGGCGCCGGACGATCCAGTGCGAATGATCTGCCACGGGTCGGAGCGCATGACCTGGCCGACCGGCACAACGCCAAAAAGGAGTCCACTGACGAGTGCCAGCAGCAGCGCCACGACGTAAGTACGAATGTCGGGATTCACCGGCACATTAATGGGCACGTTGGAGATGGGGTTCCATGCGCTGACGAAATGCAGAATGACGATGCTGCCGGCGAGCCCGATGACTCCGCCCACGAAGGAAACGAGCAACGCTTCGGTGAGCAGTTGCCTGAGGATGGTGGCGCGGCGGGAGCCCAGGGCCAAGCGAACCGCCACTTCTTTGGCACGATCGGCCGCGCGAGCCGTGAACAAGCTGCCGAGATTGGCGCACGCCGCCAGCAGGATGAGCCCGGCGAGCAGCATTAATCCCGCCATGAATGCCTTCGCCGGTCCGCCGAGCATATCGCCGACGAGGCCCGGGCGAGCGAGGCTGAATTTAATCCCCGCATCGTCTGCGGGATACGTCTTTGCCAGCCAGGCGCCAATCGCGTTCAGGTCTGCCGTGGCCTCCGCCGGTGAAACTCCCTGCTTGAGGCGCCCAATTACCCATGGCGAGTGATCGCCACGATATTGCAGATTGTTGTCGCCCTGCACCGTGGGTTCCTCGACCTGTGGAATCCACATCGCGAGCGCAAAGAAGAGTTCCGTACCACGGAAGCCCATCGGCGCCACGCCAATGATGGTGAAGGGATGCTTGTTGATGTCGACATTGCGGCCGATCACGGCCGGGTCCTGACGAAAATGGCCGTGCCAGTAGGCATAACTCAAGACCACGTAGGGAGCACTGTTGATACCCTTCTCGTCGGACGCGTGGAAAAAGCGGCCCAGATAGGGTTGAATGCCGAGAGCGTCGAAGTAATTGCCGCTGGCCAGGTAGGGCCAGGCGGTGGAAGGATTCCCGCCGGTATCTACGCCCACCGTGCCGATGATCCAATACGAGCAGAGGCTTTCGAAGGTGCGGTTGCGGTCGCGCAGGTCGATGTAATCGAGATACGACTCCGATGGCGTTTGCGTGCGGTCCCACGCGCGCTGAACCATGTAGAGGTTTTCTGCGCCGGGAACATTGATCGGCCGCAGCACGAGCGCATTCAGAACGCTGAACACCACGGCATTTGCGCCGATTCCCAGCGCGAGGGTAACGATGGCAGTGAGGGCGAAACCGGGAGACTTGCGCAATTGCCGGAAAGCAAACTTGAGGTCGCTGAGCATTTGGTGTCGCGCCTTTCAGGGTTGTCGAAAAAAACACGGGCCATACAGGGTAATGGTTAACAGGGATTCGTGCGCCGCTCGTTGAGCCTGTTTACGCAAGCCGCGCGTGCGCGGTTCCCCCAAGCCCCACGCCGGCGACGGACTGTCCGAAATCGAACAGTTGCCGAGCGGAAGCGGTCAATTTTTTCGGTTCTCCGCGACGGCGCGACCGCGTCAAGCTTTTTGTTTTCAATGAATCAGCGCGGAGTCGGTTTGGCGAGCGGTTTGCTCCCAATTTCGGCGATGGATATCGCCCGCCCTGATATTAAGCAGAAGAAGATGCGCCGGACGCTGCTCTGGTCTGGCGCTGCAGTGCTGGCCGTTGCGGCCCTTGCTGTGATCGTGATGCGTCTGAAGCCAGCAGCGCCCGAAGTGGATCGTTCCACCATCTGGACCGACACGGTAAAGCGCGGCCCGCTGGTGCGCCAGGTGCGCTCGTCAACCGGGGTGCTGGCGCCGCGCGAGGATTCTATCGAATTAATCCCGGCCCAGACCGACGCGACCGTGGTGCGCATTCGCATCCTGCCCGGAGCTCAGGTCACCCCCAACACCATCATTATGGATCTCGACGACCCGCAGCTTGAGCAGGAGTTGTTGAACGCGCGGCTGCAGCTCAAGGCGGCCCAAGCCGACTACAAGAGCCTGCAGGCGCAGCTTGACAGCACGTTGATGGACAAGAAGACTGCCGCAGCGGAAGTGAATGCCAACTACACACAGGACCAGCTGCAGGCGCAGACCGACAAAGCGCTTTACGACCTGGGCGTTATCTCGGGCCTGGCCTACCAGAAGTCGAAGAGCACGGCCGACCAGTTGACCACGCAGGAGCAGCTCAGCCAGCAGCAGCTCGATGTGAATCAGAAGGCGATCGTAGTGCAGCTTGCCTCGCAGCAAACCAAGATCGACCAGGCCCAAGCATTGCTCGACCTGTATGAAAAGCAGGCGCAGGCGCTCCAGGTGCGCTCTACCATTACAGGAACACTGGCGCCATTGGCCACGCCGGTGCAGGTAGGCGAGCACGTGACCGCAGGAACGAGCGTGGCCGAGGTTATCCAGCGCGATAAGCTGAAGGCCGCCCTGCAGATTGCAGAGACGCAGGCGCGCGACATCCAAATCGGCCAACCGGCCACGATCGACACGCACAATGGAGTTATTCCTGGCCATGTCACGCGCATCGATCCCTCGGTAGTGAACGGAACGCGCACCGTAGACGTAGAACTGGATGGGCCGTTGCCGCCGGGTGCGGTTCCGCAGTTGAGCGTCGACGGCACCATTGACCTGGAGCGCATGAAGGATGTGCTCTATGTGGGCCGGCCGGCGCTGGGCAACGAGGACTCCACACTGAGTTTGTTTAAGGTCGATCCCGATGGCAAGGGCGCCACGCGCGTTTCGGTCAAGGTCGGCCGCGCTTCAGTGAACGAGATTCAAGTGATCGAGGGCTTGAAGGAAGGCGACACAGTGATCCTTTCGGATATGTCGCGTTGGGACAACGTGGATCGCATACGGCTGGATTAGGAGTGGCGCAATTTCGCAGTCCACCGCGTGGATTGCGGATGAACGGCGACGAACCACGAATTACCGGCTGAGAACCGTGAACCAAGAACTGAGAACTGCAGGAGAAGGCAATGGCATCGAATGGAACACTGATTGAGATTGAAGATCTTACCAAAATCTTCTACACCGACGAAGTGGAGACGCACGCGCTCTCCGGCATTCACCTGACCATCAAACGGGGCGAGTACGTGGCCATGTCGGGACCGTCCGGTTGCGGCAAGTCCACGCTGCTTTCGATTCTCGGCCTCCTCGATACACCTACCGGCGGCCGCTACCAGCTGAACGGCAAGCCGGTAGAGAATTTGAGCTTCAGCGAGCGCTCGCGAATCCGCAACCAGGAGATCGGTTTCATTTTTCAAAGCTTCAACCTGATTGGCGATCTCACTGTTGAAGAGAACGTTGAATTGCCGCTCACTTATCGCGCCGGAATGCCCTCGGCGGAGCGGAAAAGGCGAGTAAAGGAAGCGCTGGAACGCGTGAACATGGCCCATCGTATGAGGCACTATCCGGCGCAGCTTTCGGGCGGCCAGCAGCAGCGCGTGGCCGTGGCGCGCGCACTGGCCGGCTCGCCCTCGATCCTGCTGGCCGACGAACCCACCGGCAACCTGGACTCGAAGAACGGTGAGGCGGTGATGCGGCTGCTCGGCGACCTGCACCGCGAGGGCTCGACCATCTGCATGGTGACCCACGATCCGCGATTTGCGCGCCACGCCGAACGCGAGCTGCATTTGTTCGACGGCAAGGTCGTCAGCGAGCAGGAGATGAAGAATCTCGAGGAAGAGGCAGAGGCCGAATCATGACGCTCCGTGATCTGCGGTACGCGCTGCGCCAGTTGCGCCGGACACCGGGCTTTACGTTCACGGTCACCTTCACTCTCGCGCTCAGCGTGGGCATTGCTACGGCGGTCTTCTGCGTCATCGACAACGTGATTCTGCGCCCGTTGCCCTACTCGCATCCAGAACGGATCGTCGATGTTCAAAGCCAGAGCCGCAGCAACTACACCCAGCCGCCGTCATGGCCGAGCTACCAGGATGAACGCGCGCAGGCGCACGACTTCTCCGCACTGGCGGGCTACACCAACTACGACTTCGTCTCCATCCTGACGCCATCGAACGGCCCGGTCGAGTTTCCCGAGGTTCGCGGCACCGACAACTTTTTCCAGGTTTTTGACGTGCCGCCGCTTCTGGGCCGCGCGTTTTTGCCGGGCGAGGATCAGGAGGGGCGGAACAACATCCTGGTGCTGAGCTACGAGGTGTGGAAAAACTACTTTGCCGGCAACCCCGACATCATCAACAAATCTGTAACGGCGGACGGCCGCTCTTACACCGTGGTTGGTGTGATGCCGGCCGGTTTCCGTTTTCCGCTCAGCACGCACAACGGTGTGTACACGCCCATCCATCTTGACCAATGGTGGATGAACGGCCGCGGCAACCACTGGCTGCAGACTGTCGCCCGCCTCAAGCCTGGCGTGACCATCGAACAGGCACAGGCTGAGCTGTCGCATGTATTCGCCGATCTTGGCCGCGCCTATGCGAGCACCGATCAGGGACGCACGGTGAAATTGAAACTGCTCGCCGAAAGCGTGACCAGCCAGAGCAAGGGTCCGCTGTGGACTCTATTGGGCGCGGTGCTGGCGGTGCTGGCCATTGGCTGCGTGAATGTGGCCGGGCTGCTGTTGGCCCGCGGTGTCAAGCGCGAGCGGGAGATGGCAGTGCGGACGGCCATCGGCGCGGGGCGCGGGCAACTTGTCCGTCAATTACTAATGGAAGGATTGCTGCTGGCTCTGCTTGGTGCGGGCGGGGGTGTGCTGGTGGCCGATCTGATGCTCAGCGCGATGGGCGCCTTTCTCATCAAGGCGCTGGAGCGCGGAGCCGACATTCATCTCAACTGGGCCGTGCTTGCCGCCGCCATCAGCGCCTCCATCATAGTCACGCTTGCTGCTGCTGTGTTGCCGGCGCTGCGGCTTTCGGGCGTCGATCCGAATCGTGCGCTCAAGGCCGGCCAAGGCGCCGGAACCGGGCGCGCCCAGAATCGTTTGCGCTCGGGATTCGTGGTGACGCAGGTGGCGCTCACGCTGGTGCTGCTGGTAGTGGCAGGAATGCTGTTGCGCGTGGTTTCATACTTTCGCCACGCCGATCTCGGATTCGATCCCGCGCACATCCTCGCGGTCCGCATCGATCTTTCCACGGTCCGTTATCAGGGGCACGATATTCTGGCTGATTTTTACCGCCCGCTTGAGGAACGGGTAAGCCACTTGCCGGGAGTCAAGGCTGCTGGCTTCATCAATCTGCTGCCCATCGAGCAGTATGGCAGCAACTCCGATATTCATATCGCCGGGCAGCCGCCGTATCCACCCAACCAGGAGATGCTGGCGGAAAACCGCATCGCCAGCCCCGGGTACTTCGAGGTGATGGGGATCCCGCTGCATCGCGGCCGCTATCTTGCGCCAGCCCTCGACCGCCCTGACAATGTCGCGCCCACCATCGTGGTGAACGATGCTTTCGTGCGCAAGTTCATTCCCAACGGCCTTGACCCGATCGCGCAACGGCTCGATGACAACAACGAGCAGGAGAAATGGACCGAGATCGTTGGCGTGGTAGGCAATGTACGCCAGAGCATTTACTTGCCGCCGCTCGCCGAGCGCGATTGGCTGATGAGCGAGATACCGCAGAATCTGAGCAGCGCGCTGTTCGCCAACATGTATCTGCTGGTGAGAACGTCCGGTAACCCAATGCTGGTGGTGAACGCGTTGCGCTCCGCCGTGCACGAACTCGATCCCACGGTTCCGTTCACCGATCCGCGCTCCATGAGCGATGTTGTTTCCGAGGCGCTGATCTTCAACCGGCTCGAAAGCTGGCTGTTTGGAATCTTCGCCGCGCTGGCGCTGGTGCTGGCGCTGGTCGGCCTCTACGGGCTAGTAAGCCGCGAGGTGGAACTTGCAGCCCGCGACATCGGCGTCCGCATGGCACTGGGAGCAACGCGCCCGTCGATTCTCACGCTGGTGCTGCAGCGAGTGGCATGGATGCTGGGCGTGGGAGCGGTTGGGGGATTGGCGCTGGCAGTAGCTGCTCGCAAGCTCATCAGCGTCGTCATCTATTTCGATACGCAAAAGGAAGCGGGTTACCTTGTCCTGATTGCAGTCCTGCTTGTCGCCGCGGGACTGCTGGCCGCGCTTATCCCGGCGCTCCGTGCCGCATCCACCGATCCGATGCAGGCCTTGCGCACGGAATAATCCTCGAGGAGGTACGCGAATGAATGCTCTCATTCACGATCTGCGCTACGCGCTGCGCCAGTTGCGCAAGTCACCTGGTTTCACGACCACGGTCGTGGCCACGCTGGCGCTGGGCATCGGCGCGACCACTGCCATTTTCACGCTGGTCCACGCCATCCTGCTACGCTCGCTCCCCGTTGCCGATTCCGCGCAACTCTACCGTATCGGCGACAAAAACCAGTGCTGCGTCGACGGCGCCTTTCCCGAAGATGCTCCGGAAACCGGCGACATTTCGATCTTCTCCTACGATTTGTATCAGCACCTCCAGCAATCGGCTCCTGAATTTGAGCAGCTTGCCGCCACCCAGGCCGGAATTTGGCAGTGGAGCGTACGGCGCGGAAGCGAACTGGCAAAATCGCTGCACGGCCAGTTTGTCTCGGGGAATTTTTTCTTGACTCTTGGCCTCAACGCCTATGCGGGCCGCCTCTTTTCTTCAAATGACGATGCTTTTTCCGCTGCTCCGGCGGTCGTGCTCAGCTACGCGACGTGGCAGGGCGAGTACTCCGGAGATCCGTCAATCGTCGGCTCGACCCTATATGTACAGGCCAAGCCCTTCACCGTCGTCGGCATCGCGCCGCCTGGCTTTTTTGGTGATCGCGTCACCGACGCGCCACCTAACTTCTGGATGCCGATCCATACCGAGCCTTACGTGGAAGCCGGAGACGCGATTCTCAACAACGCCGAGTCAAACTGGCTCTATCCGCTGGGCAGAGTGCGAGCAGGCACCAATATCGCCGCATTGCAGAGCAAACTTACGGTCGCCCTGCAGCAATGGCTCCGGTCGCGACCGGATTTGATGGCCAACGGCGGCGTCGCGCTCGTCCCCAGGATGCACGTCGTGCTCTCGCCGGGCGGCGGCGGCATCCAGATTCTTCAAAACCAGGCCGGCGAGGGCCTGAAGATGCTCATGGCTCTCTCCACGCTTGTGCTGCTCATTGCCTGCGCGAACATCGCCAACCTGATGCTGGCGCGCGCCACCACACGACGGGCCGATATCGCATTGCGAACCGCCCTGGGCGCAGGCAAGCGTCGCATCTTGCGCGAGATTCTCAGTGAGAGTGTCGTTCTGAGCTGCATCGGAGGCCTGGCTGGACTCCTCGTGGCGTACGCCGGCTGCCGCACCATTCTGGCTCTGGTTTTTCCCGATGCCAGAAACATGCCCATCAGCGCCAATCCCTCGCTGCCGGTGCTGGGTTTCGCACTCTTGGTTTCCGTTGTCACCGGCATTCTTTTCGGCGCGGCCCCTGCGTGGCTCTCCTTCCATGCGCAACCGGCCGAGGCGCTGCGCGGCGTGAGCCGCACCACGCGTGACCGCTCGTCGCTGCCGCAGAAAGCTCTGGTTGTGTTTCAGGCGGCGCTATCGGTAGTTCTGCTGGCCGGCGCAATTCTGATGACCAAGACCCTCACCAATCTTCAGAATCAGCACTTTGGCATTGTGACGGCCAACCGCTACGTGGCCCATTTCGATCCGCAGGGCGCGGGATACACCGTCGATAAGCTGCCCGCCCTCTATCGCCAGATCCAGGATCGTTTCTCGGCTCTGCCGGGCATCGCCAATGCAAGCCTGGCGCTCTACAGCCCGCTCGAAGGCGACAACTGGAGCGAGTGCGTCATCCAGCAGGGGCATCCTGCGCCACGGCAGGACGAGGATTGCGACTCAACGTGGAGTCGCGTCGACCCGCACTTTCTCGACGCCATTGGCGTGCCCGTCATGCGGGGCCGGGGGATCAGCGAGCAGGATACGGCCACATCCCCGCAAGTGGCGATCGTCAACCAAGCATTCGCCAAGAAGTTCTTTCCCGATCAGGACCCCATCGGCCGGCATTTTGGCATCGATTACCCGAAGTACTCAGGCAGCTTTGAAATCGTCGGCATCTTCCGCGACTTCAAGATGAATCTCCAGTATGGGAACGAAGGGGTGCACCCCGTTTATCTGCGCCCGATGACACAGCAGTTTACCGGATACACAGAGTCGGACATGATTCGGACCGAAACGCGCTCGATGTATGTAAACGCGATAATCCTTGATTTCCATGCGTCGCCGCCCAACGTAGATGTGCTGGTTCGCAATACACTCGCCGGCATCGATCCGAATCTGACGGTGCAAGACCTTCGCTCCTTCGGCAATCAGGTGGCAGGCAACTTTGTCGAACAGCGCGCTGTCGCTCGGCTGACCGGCCTTTTCGGCTTGCTGGCGTTGGTGCTCGCATCGGTTGGCCTTTACGGTGTGATGTCATACTTCGTGGCTCGCCGCACCAGTGAGATCGGCATTCGCATGGCGCTGGGCGCAACGCGGCAGAGCGTAGTCGCCATGGTGATGCGCGGCGCGCTCTGGCAGATACTCATTGCCCTTCTGTTTGGAATTCCGGCGGCCCTTTATGTCGGATACCTGATGAAGGTTCTGCTCTACAACGTGAACAGTTACGATCCGGCGGCCCTGGCCGGAGCACCGTTGTTGCTGGTGGTTTTCGCGGCCGCTGCGGCCTTCATTCCGGCTCGGCGTGCGGCTTCTGTCGAACCTATGGAGGCATTGCGGACTGAGTAATTCGCCGCCCGGGAGGATCAGAATGAACGCGCTTGTCCAGGATTTACGCTACGCGCTGCGCCAGCTTCGACACGCGCCGGGGTTCACTTTTGCCGCCCTCGCGGTGCTGGCCCTCGGACTCGGAGCGAATATCGCAGTCTTCACCGTTCTTAACGGAGTGCTACTGCGCCCTTTGCCTTACGCGCGCCCGGATCGCATTGTCAGCGTCGATCTCATCAGCCCCATGCCCTACTTCGCCATGAGCTATGCCAATATGCTGCAGTTACGCGATGCAATGGGCATGGAGATCGGCACGGACTTTGGCACCGCCCATGCGAGCGTCGTTGGACCAGGGGGGCGCGTACAGGTGATGCGCACCGAGACCGACGCAAGCCTGATGAAGCTCTTTGGCGTGCAGCCCATCCTCGGCCGCACATTCCGCGCAGAGGAGGACGATCCCGGCCGCAATCGCGTGGTTCTCATCGGAGAAGACGTATGGCGCGGGCTCTATGACGCCGACCCCGCAATTGTGGGCAGGACTTTAACTATCCGTGGAGACGCGTACACGATTATCGGCGTGATGCCACGAAGTTTTTCGTTTCCGTTTGGCGAGGCGATGCAGATCTGGTCCCCGGCCGAAATCACCTCGGCCAATCGCACCTCGATGCAGGGCGGTGACTCTGAGGTCACAGGCAGCCTGATCGCGCGTTTGCCCGTCGGAATGAGCGTCAAGCAGCTTACGGCAGGGCTCGATCGCGCCCAGGCTGTGATCGCCAAGGAAGTTCCCGACGGAGATTTGCCCACTCGTGTCAAAGTCAAGAGTTATCAACAGTCGCTGAATGAAGACGCCCGCAGGCCGCTGTGGCTCCTCTACGCGGTGGTTTTCGGCGTCTGGGCGCTCGCCTGCCTTAATGTCACGAGCCTGATGCTGGCCCGAGCCGTCACGCGTACGCGCGAGCAGGCGGTGCGCGCCGCGCTGGGCGCGAGCCACAAACGGCTGCTCGAGCAGTCTCTCATTGAAAGCCTACTTCTGGGGGCAATCGGCACCATCGCCGGTTTGGTGCTTGGCGAGGGCGCCATAAAGCTCTTGTGGAGGCAACTCGGCCGTCATCTTCCGCTCTATCGGACGGTCCACGTCGATTGGCGCGTCGTCGCCTTTCTGGTCTTGCTTACGGGCATCACTTCCATTGTCGTCGGCGTGTTGCCGGCTTTGCGCGCCACTGGTCGCGATGTGCACGAGCGGCTGCGCGGCGTCACCACCACCGCGTCGACCGCCCAGAACCGAACACGTGAGGCTCTTGTGGTCGCGCAGCTCGCGCTCACTCTGGTCTTTCTTGCCGGCGCGGGACTCTTCTTGCGCACCGTCGATGCCCTGCGCCACGTGCCGCTCGGCTTTACTCAGCAGAATGTGCTCACGGGCGGCATTATCCTGCATCCCTCCAACAGCACAGCCGAAGCCAACTCGCCGGCACTGCCCAACGTCGTCCAGACCATGTATCTGCCACTGCTTGAACGCGTGCAGGCCATACCCGGCGTGCAGGTGGCCGCGCTCAGCTCTGTGCTTCCGCTCCGCCCTGAATTCGCAGTCAAGCTTTGGGGCGAGCTTGACCACAGGAAAACTTCTGCTGCCGATGCAGCCGTTGTTGACGGCCGGCTTGCTTCGGCGGGTCTTACTGAAGCGTTGGGAATCCCCACGATGAAGGGTCGTTTCTTCACAGAGGAAGATAATGCCTCCGCGCCTCCAGTTGTCGTGGTCAACCAGGCATTCGTCAATAAATTCCTGCCCGGGCAAGATCCCATCGGGCACATCTACTCTATGGGCAAAGGTTTCTACGAAAACAGCCGCATCGTCGGCGTTATCGGCGACACCAAGCAGGGCAGCGTTACCGATGCTGCAGTGCCCGAAGTTTACTTTTGCCTGGCGCAGGTTGAGCCGGGAACGCCGCTCTATGGGATTGCGCTGGCTTTCATCCAAGTGGCGATCCGCGCCTCGGTTCCTGCCAACACTTTGCGGCCGCAGTTCGACAAGGCGCTGCACGAGGTTGCGCCCGACGCCACCACTACCGATGTCAAAACAATTCACGAAGCGGTTGAGGATTCCTTTGGGAGCCAGACGCTCATCGCACATCTGCTGGAAAGCTTCGCGGCCATCGCCCTGATGGTTGCCTCCGTCGGACTCTATGGACTGCTCTCATTCGCAGTCGCGCAGCGCACGCGTGAAATCGGCATCCGCATGGCCCTGGGCGCTCCGCAGGCCAACATCCTCAATCTCGTTCTGCATCGCGCTCTGGTGCTGGTCGCCGCGGGATTGGCGATCGGCGCGGTCATCGCCTGGTTTGCCGCGGATCTGGCGCGCAGCTACATTTTTGGCGTTCAGGTACACGACAGCCTCACTTTCGCCGCAGTCGCTGTTGTGCTTGCGGCTGCCGCATTTCTGGCCGCCTGGCTGCCCGCACGCCGGGCGATACAGGTGGACCCTATTCAAGCCTTGCGATTGGAGTAGAGAAATGATTGAACTGAAACAAGTCGAACGCAGTTATAAGGCTGGCTACACCGAGACTTGGGTGCTGCGCCGCATCGGACTCACTATCCGCGAAGGAGACTTTGTCACCATCATGGGCCCGTCGGGGGCCGGAAAGTCGTCGCTGCTGAACATCCTGGCTCTGCTTGATGACGGCTGGAAAGGCGAATATTGGTTCGGCGACGTCGGAGTGCACGCGCTGAACCGCAAACAGCGCGCCGATCTGGCCCGCCAGCGCATCGGCATGGTCTTTCAAAGCTACCACTTGCTCGACGACCTAACTGTCGCGGAAAACATCGACCTTCCGCTGTCGTACAAGAACCTTCCGTCCAATGAGCGCCAGGGCATGGTCGCCGACATCCTCGACAAGTTTCAGATCGTGGCCAAGAAAGACCTGTTTCCGAGCCAGCTCTCGGGCGGCCAACAGCAATTGGTGGGCATCGCGCGTGCCGTGGTGCATGCTCCCGCATTGCTTCTCGCCGACGAGCCTACCGGCAATCTGCATTCCACACAGGGGCGCGAAATCATGCAGATGTTTTGCGAACTCAATCGACAGGGAACGACCATTGTGCAAGTGACGCACTCCCAAGAGAATGCGCGTTACGGCCAGCGCATTGTGGAATTGCATGACGGCTGGATCACACGTGACGAATCCTTTCAGACAGCGGCAACGGGAGCCAAGTGAACAACAAACTCACCCCATCGGTTCGAGAGACACGCATGAATTCCCACTTCCGCAATTGGGCTCTTTCAAGCCTTCAGGCCATGGCAGCGATTCTGCTCGTGCCGGTGAACCTGGCCTTCGCGGCCCAGCCTCCACAAGCGCAATCTGCGCCGGCAAGCTCACCGGCGGCAGAACCGGCACCAGAGGCCCCGGCGCCGGCCGCGAACGACGCTGCATCGCCGCCTCCTACGCTGGCCCAGCAGATGCAGCAGACGCAGCTGCAGGCGATCACCCCACAGCGCCCATTTCACGTGGAGCTTCCCCACTCGCACAGCCCGCTCTCGCCCTACGAACCCAGTGAGGCGCCCCCGCTCGATCTCGCCAACTCTCCGCGACTTCAGAACCTCATCCGCGACGGAAAGCTGTACATCTCTCTGCACGATGCCATCGCCCTTGCAATCGAAAACAACCTCGATCTGGCTTACTTCCGCTATAACTTCCCGATTGCGCAAACCGACTACGCACGCACCAAGGCAGGCGGGAGTGTGAACGGCGTCAATACTTCAGTCGTGCAGTCGTCCACACAGGGAGGATTCTCCAGCGGCGGCGTCAGTTCCGGGGGCGCCAGCTCGGGCTCAGCGGCTGCCGGTGCCGGCGGCATCGTCACCTCGACGCTCGGCGCCGGAACTGCTGTCGCTCCCTTCGATCCTTTCCTGAACTTCAAGGCCTTCGACGACCACTACGTCGCGCAACAGGGCAACGCCTTTAGCTATGGCATTCTGACCTTCAAGCAAAACACCATCGAGGCGCTCGCAAACTATACCCAGAACTTTCCGTTGGGAACAGGCGTGACCGTCAACTACGAGGGGCAAAGATACGCCAATAACAGTCCTTACGAAGCCATCAACCCTTCGCTCTACTCGAATTTCCAATTCATGCTTACCCAGCAGCTGCTCGCAGGTTTTGGCATCTCCACCAATGAACGCTACATGCACATCGCCAAGAAGAATCTCCAGATCACTGATCTGGCGTTTCGCGCGCAAGTGATTGCGACCGTCACGCAGGTGGAGAATATTTATTGGGATCTTGTGAACGCCTATCAGGACGAACAGGTCAAGGAGCGCTCCCTGACCTTTGCGCAGCGCACGCTTCAGGATGACCAGAAGCAGCTCCAACTGCAGGCCATTCCAGCTATGCAGGTCGACAAGGACGAGTCGGACGTGGCTACCAGCGAAGGCGACCTCACGGTTTCCCGCGCCAATCTGCGACTCAACGAGCTTCTTATCAAGAACGCACTCACCAAAACGGACGACGAGGCGATCGACGAGATGCCGGTGATTCCCCTGGATCGCGCCGGCCCCCCCGACCCCAACGCTTCTAAATCGATTGATGCTCTCATTACCGAAGCCGAGAAGAACCGGCCTGACGTCACCCAGGACGAGCTCGCCATGCAGGTAGCCGAGATGAGCCTCAAATCGATCAGAAGTGAGCTATTGCCCACGTTAAACCTCTACGGCTTCTATGCCGGCGCCGGTATCGCGGGACCGAAGAACCCGAACTGCGACCTGGGAGCCGCCGACTGCACATCTGATTTGCCCACGGGGTTCGGCAGCATGTTCGAGAACACATTCAATTACTCTTCGCCGGAATATCAGTTCGGAATGAACCTGTCGATCAACCTTCGCAACCGCGTTGCCAAGGCCGATCAATTCCGCGCCTCGCTGGAATTCAGGCAGCGTCAGATCACCTTCGAGGAGCAAAAGAAAAGCATCCGCTTCGACGTGCGGAACTCGCTGTTTGCGCTGCAGCAGGCGCAGGCGCGTGTCGATGCTGCGACGAAGGCTCGCGACCTGGCACAACATACCTTCGAAGTCACGCAGCAGGAGCAGCAGCTTGGGGCCAAGTCCAGCAGTGATACTTTGGCGGCTCAGCATGACCTGTCGCTTGCCGAATCGCTTCTTGTGGCCGCACAGACAGCCTTTGAGAAGGCAAAGGTCGACATTGACAGGGCCACCGGAGAGACACTCGAGCAAACCGGGGTTTCGATCGACGACGCGAAGGCAGGAGTCGTGTCGCACGGGCCGTAGATCACCCAGGCCATCAAGTGTTTTGACGCAATGCGGCCCATCCAGAATGAAGAAGCTGCGCTAAACCGGAAGGCATTGGTTATGATGCAGAGTGAGCAAAAGCCGGACGAGTGGTCGAATCAGCAGGCGCCATCGCCAGCGCTAAATCGGGGCTCGTGGAGGCGTGCCATTTCCAGTAAGCAAGACAAAATTCGTGTGTTGGTTGCCGACGACCAGCCGCACGTTCTCGAAGCGGTGGAGCTACTGCTCAAACCACAGGGAATCGATGTCGACTGCGTGCGCTCGCCGCATTTATTGATGGAAGCGCTCGGTGAGCGCGACTATGATGTTGTGCTGATCGACTTGAATTACACCCGGGACACGACCTCCGGCCAGGAAGGCCTCGATCTGCTGGGCAACATCCAGGAGTTCGATTCGCATATTCCCGTCATCGTGATGACGGCGTGGGGCAACATCGGCCTCGCCGTCGAGTGCATCAAGCGCGGCGCACGCGACTTTATCCAAAAGCCCTGGGAGAACGAGCGGCTGGTCACCCTCATCCGCGTTCACGCTGAGCTGCGCCAGGCGCTGCGCCGCGCCCGCCAGCTGGAACTCGAAAACCGCCTGCTCCGCGCCGAAGGCATGCCCGAGTTTATTGCTTCCGCTCCCACAATGCGGCCTGTCCTGGAAGTGATCGCGCGAGTCGGCCCTTCCGAAGCGAACGTGCTCATCACCGGAGAACACGGCACGGGCAAAGAAATCGTCGCGCGTCTCCTTCATGGCGCCTCGCCGCGTGCTCGCATGCCGCTAGTGACGGTGAACGCCGGCGGACTGCCCGAAGGGACTTTTGAAAGCGAGTTTTTCGGCCACGTCAAGGGCGCCTTCACCGATGCTCGCACTGACCGCGTGGGACGTTTCGAACTAGCCAATGGAGGGACCCTCTTTCTTGACGAAATTGCCAACGTACCGCTGCGCCAGCAATCCAAATTGCTGCGCGTCCTGGAAACGGGCGAACTGGAACGGGTTGGATCGTCGCAAACCCGGCGGGTTGACGCACGCCTTCTTTGTGCCACCAATGCCCAGCTGCATGAGGAGGTCAAGGCAGGCAATTTCCGCGAAGACTTGCTCTTCCGCATCAATACCGTTGAGATTCACCTGCCACCGCTACGCGACCGGCGCGAAGATATTCCGCTGCTGGCGCAACATTTTCTCTCCCGGCTGCGCACGCGTTATCGCAAGCAGGTGAATGGCTTTTCGGCAGGCGCGATACAGTTGATGATGCAATATGTTTGGCCGGGCAACGTGCGTGAATTGGAACACAGCATCGAGCGAGCCCTGCTTCTTTGCAGCGGCGAGGAGATCGAGCCGGCCAATCTTTCTATTGGCGCCGCGCGCCCGGCGGCGATGCCGCTCGATAATATGAGCATCGACGAAATGGAAGCTATGCTCATCCGCAAAGTGCTGCGACGTTGCGATGGCAACATCTCGCAAGCTGCGGAATCGCTGGGTTTGAGCCGCGCCGCGCTCTACCGGCGCATGGAAAAATATGGCCTATGAAACGAGATCGCACCGGCGTACGCGTCAAGCTGTCCGCCGGGCATGGCTCTATTCCATGCTCCTGTCTCTGCCTGCGCTGATTTTTGTTGGCATCTTTTTTTCTCAGCGCCAGTTCGACCTCGTGCCTGCACTGCTGCTCGGCGTCTGTTTGCTCATTTACCTCGCGCTTGTCGCCTCGGCCCTTGTAGACAGCTTTGTTCGTCCCCTGCAAACGCTGTCCAACGTGGTTGCGTCACTCCGCGAAGGCGACTACTCATTTCGCGCGCGCGGAGCCGCAGCCGCCGACGCATTGGGCGAACTGGCCGCCGAGATTAACGCGCTCGCCGATCTGTTGCAAAAACAGCGTGTGCGGTCGCTTGAGGCAACCGCGCTGCTGGCGCGCATTCTGGAAGTGATGCACGCGCCGCTCTTCGCGTTCGATCGCGAAAACCGCCTGCAACTCGTAAACAACGCCGGCCTGAAGCTGCTTGACCGCCCCTACGCGCGATGCGTTGGGTATTCCGCAGCTGAGCTGCGGCTCGATGGCCTGCTGGCCGCGCCGGACCAGGCCATTCGCTCTTTCGGCGCCACACCGGCGCGCTGGCTCCTGCGTCAAGCCGTCTTTCGCCAGGATGGCGCGCCCCACACGCTGCTGCTGCTCGCCGACGTGAGCGTGCCGCTTCAGGAAGAACAGCAGGCCGCCTGGAAACGCCTCATTCGCGTGCTGGGACACGAACTCTCGAACTCGCTCGCGCCCATCAAATCGATTGCCGGCAGCCTGCTTGCGCGAATAGAAGACCTGCACGTCGACGGAAGCGCTGCGAACGATTTTCGCCGCGGCCTAAGCGTGGTGGAGGGCCGCGCCGACGCTCTGCACCGATTCGTGCAGTCTTACCGGCTGCTGGCACAGTTGCCCCCGCCACGCCTGCGGCCTGTTGCTTTAGGGCCTTTGCTGGAACGCATTACACTTTTGGAACAGCGGCTTCCTGTACAGCTTGACTCCGGCCCACCCGTCACCCTCGATGCCGATCCCGACCAGTTGGAACAGATGTTCATCAATCTGCTGGCCAACGCTGCCGACGCCTCGTTAGCCAACGGCGGCCATCCGGTACGAGTCGGATGGGGTTCGGCAGGTTCGAATGTCCAGATCGCGATTGAGGACAGCGGCATGGGCATCGCCAACCCGGAGAATCTGTTTGTCCCGTTCTATACAACCAAGTCCGCGGGCAGCGGCATTGGCCTTGTCCTGGCCCGACAAATCGCCCGGGCACATGGCGGCGAGATCTCGCTCGTCAATCGAGAAGACGCCGACGGCGCCCGTGCGATCGTCCGGTTACCTCTGACCTGGCAACAAACCAGATGAAGCCGCGCTCAGCATTTTAGTGTCGATCGGCGCGCTACAAACATGAAGAGCCGAACGTGCCTCATTATGCAGATTCTCTCTTTCCGGATTCGCTGAAAGGCTCGTGGCGGACGGCGATTTTGGCTTTACACGAACCTCATCGCCGGTATACGTCACCGTTCGTGTCGAGGAGGGCGCGAAAGAGAAACCTGTCGGACGCGCTTTCGACACCAGCACGATGCTGAAGGTCCGGCTGCGTTGCATACCTTCAGACGTTCCCGAACGTGGCCCGATGGCCAGCTCTCCGGCTTTGTCGCTCCAGTGAATGGGAATCTGCGAGAAGGCGCCGTTTTCGTAGTCGAACGTTGTGCCCTGATATTCATACAGCATGAATTGGGCGTCGGCGCTAGCGTAGACGTAGAGCGTAATCGGATGGCCCCTTATGGGACAGTCCGCAATTATGCAAAGGAGCTAGGCAAGGGGCAAGTCTTCTGCGTACTCCAGCAAACTGTGGATGAAGAAAAAGCTCCCGACAAGAAAGCTGACCCAGATCTCAGAAACGATTCATCAACATGCACTTCATGCGGCATAAGTCCGCGGCCGCAGCACAAGCCTGGCTATTTATGTTGTCACCTTTGAAAGGCTCAATTCGGTGCACAACCTGGTATGCAAAACTACGGTAGATTGTACTTCCGTCTCCGTTGGCTACACCGCGGGCCTTCTGCCCGTGATCAATTGGATCAGCAGAACAATGAGGGCCACCACAAGAAGCAGATGAATGTACCATCCGATCACGTGGAACCCAATAAAACCAATCAGCCATAGAATCAAGAGAATTACGAAAATAGTCCACAACATTTGACGGCCTCTCGCGAAGGGCTTTATAGCTCTGATTATGTGATGGTTCCGCGCAGGTCACGGTTGCATGGTATCTTTGCCTCTTCTGTGCTCTGCCTGGCTGCAGCCGCTCGAGTTATCGTTCTTTGTGTCCCAGGTGAATCGACCGCCTAAGGTCCTGAACTCGATGCGGTCCATTCCAGCTGGATCACTCCTGGCAAACGCTCAAGTTCCGCCACCAATGCCGGAACGGAGGTCTCATTCCCTGAACTCGAAGCCCAACGCAGATCACAGTCCATACTCCGTCGCCGTTGGGTATTGTAACTGGACAGAGAAAATGATTTGATTTGAAAGTCTGAAGCCTTAAGTTTCTCCCGCAACTGCTGCGGCGTAACTTCATCACCCTGCACCAAGACTTTCAACTGCGCACGCTGATATCGCTCAAATCGCCGTTCCACAGCGCGAAAACCCCATAAAACCACAAATCCAATTGCAGCAGATACTGACCCGAGGATCAATTGACCTCCGCCCATGCAAAGTCCGACCACCGTGGCGAACCACATGGTTGCGGCGGTTGTAATTCCCAGAACCAGTTCATTCTTTCTGACAATCACCCCGGCGCCAATGAACCCTACGCCGGTTAGGATTCCCAGAGGAAGACGCATCAGGTCCATCACCGCATAGGAGTCACTAGGTTTCCCATTGGTGGGAATCAGCAGGTTCATCTGAATCATTGCCACAGACGCCGCCAGCGTCACCAGCAAGGTGGTGCGTAGCCCGGCGGGATGTCCGGTCCTGCTTCGTTCCATGCCTAGCAAGCTCCCAGCAGCCACGGTCAGCAGGAGCCGAAGAGCGATCGCAGGCCAATGGATTTCGGTTGGCACGTTGAACTTGGATTCCATTCCAGGCAAACGGGATGCTATTCGGAGCGAGCTGCCCAATAAGAATCGACTTGCGCGCAGACGTTTAACCACGGCTTAGAAGTCTTTTTGCAACTCGTCGCGACCGTTTCGGCCTCCAATTAGAGAGAGCTGCGGGACTTAGAGCACGCAAGGAGAGAATATGCGAGGAATAAAGGGTAAGGTGGCGATCGTCACAGGAGCAAGCTCGGGCATCGGCCAGGGCATTGCCACGCGCCTTGGCTGCGAAGGCGCCAAGGTGATTGTCGATTACATCGGCCATCCGGAAGGAGCAGAAGAGACTGAGCGCGCGATCAAAGATGCGGGCAGCGACGGAGAAATCGTCAAGGCTGATGTTACCAGGATGCACGACGTGCAGAAACTCATCGGCGCCGCGTGGGAGCGCTTTGGTTCTGCGGACATCCTGGTTAATAACGCCGGAATGGAGCGGAAGTCGGACTTTTGGGACACTCCGGAAGGAGACTACGACCAGGTGATGGCCGTAAACCTGCGCGGACCATTCTTCCTTACCCAGGCTTTTGTGCGTCGATTGCGCGAAGCCGACAAGCCAGGCCGCATTGTCAACATCAGTTCCGTCCATGAGGATATGGCCTTTCCTGGATTCGCCACGTATTGTTGCGCCAAAGGTGGGCTGCGCATGCTGATGCACGACCTCGCAGTTGAATTGGGGCCGCTGGGAATCACCGTCAACAACATCGCCCCCGGAGCCATCGCCACGCCGATCAACAGAGCTCTGCTCGAAGACAAGCCCAAGCTTAACGCACTGCTTGCGAATATTCCCCTCGGGCGCCTGGGAACCCCGAAAGATGTGGCAGGGATGGTTGCCTTCCTCTGCTCCGATGATGCTTCGTACATTACCGGCTCCACTTTTGTTATCGACGGTGGACTGATGCGCAATTACCACGAGCAATAAGCGCGGAAACTCAGCGACCAAATCCCATTCTCCGAGAAAGCTGCCGAAGAGGATTCGCAGCTGCTTTAATGCGCAAGAACTCTGCGGCTTCCCGTTTAGAGCCAACTTATCCAATCCAAGAATCATCGCAATATAGCAAGGACGACTGACGCTTGCTCATTTCGGTTGATTGCAGGCGCAGACAGGACCTTGATGGCCGAGGAGCGTGGCTATGACAATTCTCTTAATCATTCTGGTTCTCCTGCTGATTGGCGCAATCCCGGCTTGGCCTTACAGCCGCAATTGGGGGCCGTACCCAAGCGGAGGCCTTGGATTGATGCTTCTGATTGTCGTCATCCTCCTCTTGTTGAGAGTGATTTGAAATCTGGCCGCTCGTGCTTGAGTCAGGACAGCTACGTTCCTTGTGGCGATCTGGACGCCCCTTTCGCACTGGACTGTGAATCTGCTACGACACAATTTAGGTGCAAGCGGCACGAAAAACGAAAGAAGGCCGCCTAGCGAAAAGCCGGATTGCTTGATCGTTGGCAGGGAATATCAGCCGTGGACAACGAGCTGATCGTAGAGGGCATCCGTGGTGAATATGATTCGGCGGCTCAAATCCGGACAGTTCCGCTTATATTCGCGCAAGAAAAATCCTGCAACAGGCAAGCGGCGCAACTTGGGCACATTCGCCACTCTGGAAAAGGCGAAGCAGCACGAGCGCGAGGTGCAGAACTTCAAGAGACATTAACCTTCGAGCCCCTTCCCGCAGGGTCAGGCACGGAGCCGCTCCCGCAGGAGTCACTGAATTCCGCAGACGCCTCACTGAACTGCAGTCTGACCGGCGCGCTTGGCAAACCGCTTCCCTCAAGTGCGCATCTCACTGGATTGTCGCCTCCAACGACAATATCCGCAGGTGCGCCTGCTAACCGATAAGACAGAGACTTTTCGCCAAATCGATCGAGCATCCCGACGCGGCTGCAGCTTTATTGTTTCGATGACTGTCGCATGCTCGTTCGGATGAAGACCCACACAACTAGCGCCAGCACAATTGCGATAAGGGCAACCACAAAATACTCGGCCCCGGTTGAGCTACTCGCTTGGGACCCGAGACCATTTGTTTGCCCGCCGGCCCACTCTACGATCGACATTGCGCTTCCTCCGCCATCTGACTCTGGTAGAGACAGGAAGGTCGATGAAGGTTGCTTTCGTCTTTCAGCGGAACCGCCGCAGCTCCCTTGGATCGCCCACGAGAGTCTGCGGCTCCCTCGCTTGAAAGGCCCCAGCACCAGAGAGGAGCAACGAAGCCAAAAATCGCTGCATCCCAAAGCGTAAGGGCAAGTTCACTCCGGCAACTTCCAACACGAGATGGTTCGCAAGTCGCGATTCGACAGCCGGATTTGTCAATAGAACGCGCGGGATCCAACCCGACGGCGGGTTGCTACGCCCCAAGTCATGGAGACACCGATGAAAATGATGATCGAGAAGATTCCTGATCTTCAATCTCTCTATATTCAGGAACTGCGTTTGCTGCTCTCTGCCGAGGAAACCATCGCAATGAAGTCGTTGTTTCTTCATGACGCGGCAGTGGATGAGGAGCTCAGGGAGGTCCTCAACACGCATTGGCAAGACAGCGAACGGCAGGCCGGTCGGCTGCTGGAAATGCTGAGCCGGGTAAGCGACGAGTCTCAGCCAATCAAATGCAAGACCGCTTATGCATTGTTCGATGAGGCGGAAGACCTGGCTCGGGAAGCGGCGCACGAGTCCGTTCGCAACACAGCGCTGCTGGCTGTGGCGCGTCGTATCAAGCACTACGAACTTTCGTTCTATGAAACTCTTTGTCAATTCGCCATGGCTCTTGGGCGAGACGACGATCTCCGGTTACTCGAAGAATCATTTCGCGAAGAGCGCGAAGTGGCGCAGCAGCTCGCAAACATCGCAACGCGAATAAATACAACAACCAAGAAAGTCGTTTAGATTGTTTACTCCATTGAAGGGTGATCTTTAAATGAAAATGCGTAACGCCGCCTCGCTCGCAGGCATATTTACAACACCTCCCCAAGTTATGGCCGACCTGCTTTCCTCAACGGAACTTTTCTCAAGCGGTCCGGCCGGAGGGCTTCGGCTACTCACCGTATATATCGCGTACGCCGGGAAGCGACTAAGCGTCTCACAAAAACAAAGCCTCGAGCGGGTGAAGGAAATTCTCATTACGCGCGTGCGAAAGATCGACGCACGTAAGGCGGCCTAAGCGCGTTTGATATCGCAAGCATGTCGAGACGCAATCCGCCGGATTGCGCTACTCATCGCGACGGTCGGGGTTGACTCGGAACTCGCCTGGCATCGCAGATCAATGAGGATTGCCCTTATGTATGCTTCGGATGTACTTGTCAAGCGGCCGGCGGAGTGGGGCGTGGACACGGTGTTTGGGCCTCCCCGGCGACGGTATCAACGGAGTCTTTGAGGCCCTCCGTAAACGTAGGGAAGGCTGTTATGTGAGCGCCACTAGCTGAGCTGCTTGTGAACGGGGGTTCAGCCCATGCAAGATGCACTTTCCAATTGACGGCTTTGACGGCCCTCGCTTTGACGATGCTTCTTCGCGAGTGGTACCTTCGCCCCCGTGGTCAGCTTCTTTCCGAGCAGTTCAACCTGCCGAAATCCAACTGGCTGAGATGCATCTAGCCGAGGCGCGGCTGGAACAGACGTCTCTGTCTTATTCTGGCGGGCGTCGACACTCGCATTCAGGAAAGCTCCATCCTCAATGAGGATGCGTGCGGCCGTGACGTCGCCGGTCATGGACCCATCGGAACATATGGTTATGAGGTCAGCAACACGAAGATCGCCGCGGACCTCGCCGTGAACGACAAGTTCGCCGGCGGTAATCCTTGCGGCCACTTGACTGTGACGGCCCAGCGTAACGCGGTCGCCGCGCAAATTGATGCTCCCTTCGATCACTCCGTCCATTAACAGCGACCCTGAGCCCGTGATTTCTCCTTTGAGGAACAGGCCTCTGCCGATGAAAGATTCGTGATTGGCCATGCCGACAGTGCACGTATCAAACTCAACGGGCCACGGGACGTTGGCTGGATATGGTGTTGCGGGTATAGCACTCGGAGCGGAGTAACTCACTTCTGACTGGTTTGATCTCCACATTGCACGTGACCTTTCTCCCTATTCCTTTGGAGTCCACGCTGACACGATTCGCTTACGGGGCCACCTCAAACAAAACACTGCCCGGTCGAGCTGTCAGGTGCCGTGCGACTCGCTTCTCATGATTTCGAGCGATGCGCCACGAACGGTCGTGCGTAGCTCGCCCAAAAGCGGAAGAGACTTCGTAGCCTTCGCACTCGGATGCGGCCTGTTGATTGCCACGAATTTACATTGAATGGCTGCGAGATTCGCGCAAAAAGCGGTTGCTACGAAGCAGTAGGGGATCGTTCAGGGAGAAATTCCATTCCGGGAGATGTCTCGCCAACCACGGTCCGCACGGTTCTCTGAGAGAAATGACTACTCAAGAAGATGAGACTCCGCTAACTTCGGTCTAAACTATTGATTTTATTGGTCGGGGAGAGAGGATTTGAACCTCCGACCCCCTGGTCCCGAACCAGGTGCTCTACCAGGCTGAGCCACTCCCCTTTAGAATCATGTATTTACAACATTTCGCCTCGAATTTGACCCCTTGGGGAGAAAATTCGATGGCTGGTTTCTCTGACTTCATCAAACACCGTAAATACTTCGTTTGCGTCTCGCCCGCGACGCTCGGCTGGTACGAATACTGCTTGGCCTTGATTCCAGAAAACCCCTCACAAGCAGACCTCCAGAGCGCCGTGATTGCGATGCGCGAACGCGCCCTGAAGCCCACTGGCATCAACAGCGCAATTACATGCTGGAATGCCTACACACATTGGCTTGCATCCCCTGAGACAAAGTGCGGGCCGGGCTGCAAGCATCCTAGACTTGCACGGCTCAAGGAACCACAGAACAACTTGGCCGTCTATTCCGAGCAGCAAATTCATCGGCTGGTGGCCTACAAGCCGAGTGCAGCCGATTTGCGCACGCACCTAATCATGCTGTTCCTGTTCGATGTGGGAGCACGCATCAGCGAAGTGCTCTCGCTGTGCACAGACGCCATTGACTTCGACAATCTGCTGGTGCGGCTGGACGGGAAGGGCAACAAAACCCGAGTTGTTCCCTTCAGCGCCGAACTACG
>JASHQH010000031.1 GCA_030037635.1 Acidobacteriaceae bacterium | reverse complement strand
TGAGTGAGCGGCGAGGATAGCCAAAAGTCCTGGAGTCGACGACGATAGGCTGGCCGGGCGCAAGATCGGACACGTCGACGCCAAAGCCCTGCGCCGATTCATAGTCCTCGTTGAGCTGCATGCGCGGCTCAGGCTTGTCGGTTTTGGCAAAGACCAGGATGAGATGTCCGGTAAGCGGCTTGTCCGCGGAGGAGATGGTGACTTCAATGCGCTGCGCCGGCAGTGCGCACGCGGAGAGTGCCGCCAGCAGCGCGGCGAGAAGGCTGGGTTTTCGCATAAGTGTTCCTTCCGGTCTTGAAGCGGCAGTATAGCAATGAGACGGCCTGGTCTGGAGGCGATTGCTGTTACCGGCGGAGTCTCGGGGCGGGGTTGACGGGCGTTCTCACGTTGTTCGCCCCTTTGGACGAGGGCCGGGCGTGCAACCCTTACGAACGGCTGGTTTTTCTCCTTTCCTGGCGGTGCAGATTGGAGCAAAAAATCGCTTTAGGAAATCGTTTTCCATTGACAGGACGGGAATAAGCGTGGATGATAATTGAGGTGCATGCACACGTGTGCATCTGCCGCATTTTCCCTTGTTGCCTGGCGCAAGTTGGGCTCCTGTTCTGCCGGATCTAGTGTTGAAGAATCTTCCCGAGGAGTAATGAAAGGATGAGTGATTTGCTTGTCCGCCCGGAGGCTTTCCGGAATCGGACTGAGGATTTTGGCTACGAATTTCTGTCTTTTGAGAATCGGGGGTTAGCGCCTGGCGAGACCTATTTTGGCGACACGGCCCAAAGAGAATTGGCCATTGTGGTTTTGGGAGGTGTTTGCTCGGTATCCAGCACCAAGGGCGAGTGGCTGGGGGTGGGTCAAAGGGCGACAGTTTTTGACGGCCTTCCCTACACTCTCTACCTTCCCATCCACACGGCGTTCTCAGTGACTTCGAATGAGGGATGCGATCTTGCGTTTTGCTACGCACGGGCCGAGGAGGAGTATCCGGCGCGACTGATCACGCCGGCTCATGTAGGAATCGAGATCCGCGGCGGCGGCAACGCCACGCGGCAGATCAACTCCATGGTCCCACCGACGTTCCTGGCGCAGCGCCTGATTGTGGTTGAGGTGTTCACGCCGGCCGGGAACTGGTCGAGCTTTCCGCCTCACAAACACGACGTGCACAACCCGCCGGGTGAAGTGGACCTGGAGGAGCTCTATTACTACCGGATCCAGCGCCCGGAAGGCTTCGCGGTCCAGAAGGTGTACACCGCGGATCGGCGGATTGACGAAACCCTGACGGTGCGTAGCGGCGAGATGGTGCTGGTGCGGGAGGGATATCATCCGGTGGTGGCTGCACATGGCTACAACGTGTATTATCTGAACGCGCTGGCCGGGTCAGCACGCTCACTGGCTGCTTCAGACGATCCCGATTACGCGTGGGTCCGCAACGATTGGAAGGAAAAGGATCCGAGATTGCCGATGGTGAAAAGATAGGGAACAGGCAGCAGAGAGCAGAAGATCTGAGGGAGTGAAGAAGTGAAAAGCTAGATCGTTGTCGCGGGAGTCGAAGGAGCGGGCATGAAGACGCGGCGCATGACGATGGCTCAGGCACTGATCCAGTTCCTGAAGCAGCAGCATGTTGAGCGGGATGGGCGCGAGCATGCATTCTTCGCCGGGATGGTGGGGATTTTCGGCCATGGCAACGTGGGCGGCATTGGCCAGGCTCTGCAGCAGAACCCTGATTTCCCTTACATCCTGGTGCGCAACGAACAGGCCGGCGTGCACCTGGCAGCGGGTTTTGCCAAGGCGAGCAATCGCCTGCGGACCTACGCGTGCACCTCGTCGATCGGGCCCGGCGCCACCAACATGATCACAGGCGCGGCGCTGGCCACTATCAATCGCCTTCCCGTGTTGTTGCTGCCCGGCGACATCTTTGCGCGGCGGAACGTGGCTCCGGTGCTGCAGCAGCTGGAGTCTGCGTCGACGCAGGACATCGGCGTCAACGACTGCTTCAAGCCTGTCTCGCGCTACTGGGACCGCATCTACCGGCCGGAGCAGCTGATCACCGCGCTGCCTGAGGCCATGCGCGTGCTGACTTCGCCGTCAGATTGCGGCGCGGTGACCCTGGCGCTGCCGCAGGATGTGCAGGCCGAAGCATACGACTATCCCGAAGAGCTGTTTGCAAAGCGCGTCTGGCTCATCCGCCGCGGTGAGCCGGACCGGGTCTCGTTGGCTCGCGCGGTTGAGGCCATTCGAGGCGCGAAACGGCCGCTCCTTATTGCCGGCGGCGGCGTTCTGATGAGCGAGGCCACGCAGGCGCTGAGCGCATTTGTCGAAAAAACCGGAATTCCCGTAGCCGAAACGCAGGCCGGCAAAGGGTCGCTCGCGTGGAATCATTCGCAAGAGTTGGGCGCCATGGGCGCCACGGGTTCGCTGGCCGCCAATCGCCTGGCGAGGGATGCCGACCTTGTGATCGGAGTGGGCACGCGTTACTCCGATTTCACTTCGGCATCGATGACGGCCTTCCAGAACCCCAACGTGCGGTTCGTCAACATCAACACTGCGGAGTTCGATGCATACAAAGTGGGCGCCATTCCCGTCGTGGCCGATGCGCGCGTGGCGCTGGAGCGGTTGACGGCGGCTGTCAACGGCTACAAAGTCGGTACCGCCTACGCAGCAGAGATCGGGGACCTGAAGGCGCGGTGGGATGCCGAGGTTGAACGGCTGTTTCATCTTAAAAGGCGAGAGACGGGCGATGGAGGCAAGCCGGCGCAGAGCGAAGTGATCGGCGCGATGTGCGAGGTGGCAGGCGAGCGCGGCGTGCTGGTTTCGGCCGCGGGCAGCCATCCCGGCGACCTGCACAAGCTGTGGCGGACGGGCGCGCCCAACGACTACCACATGGAATACGGCTACTCGTGCATGGGCTACGAGATTCCCGGCGCGATGGGCGCCAAGCTGGCCGACCCCAGCCGCGAGGTGTTCGTGTTTGTTGGCGACGGCACTTACCTGATGATGCCCAGCGAGATTGTGACAGCGGTGCAAGAGGGGATTAAGATCATCATCGTGCTGGTTGATAATCACGGTTTCGCCAGCATCGGCGGGTTAAGCCGCTCGCTGGGGCAAGGCGGATTCGGCACGGGTTATCGCCTGCGCAATCGCGAGTCAGGCCAGTTGGACGGCGAGGTGCTGAACGTTGACTTCGCGGCCAACGCGCGCAGCTTGGGAGCGCATGCGGTGAGAGCAGCGACTCTCGAAGAGCTAAAGCGGGCGCTCGAAGAAGCCCAATCGCTTGATCGCACCTCGGTGATCGTGGTCGAAACCGATGTTTCGGCCGGCGTGCCCGGCTACGAATCGTGGTGGGATGTTGCGGTGGCCGAAGTATCTGAGATGGAAAGCGTGCGCGAGGCCAGAGCACGCTATGAAGAGGCGCGCCAGCGGGAACGGCGGCACTTGTGAAGCAGCGGGCTATCCCACCCTTTCCGCAAAAGACGCGGAAAGGATGGGGCAACGAGGTTATTCTTCACGCGGTCACTGGCTTAGCGGGGCTAGATAGAACAAGTACGGCGAGTCGGTGGCTTTTAGGAGAGAGGTATATGGACCGGTTGCAGAATTTTATTGGCAATGAGTGGCGATCGTCGAGCGCGAAGGACACGCTGAGTGTGATCAATCCGGCATCGGCGAAGGTGCTGGCGGAGGTTCCGCTGTCGCCGGCGACGGATGTGAACGCGGCTGTGGAAGTGGCGCAGCGGGCGTTTCTCGATTGGCGGCGCACGCCGGTGGTCGAGCGCATCCAGCCGCTGTTCAGGCTCAAGACGCTGCTTGAGCAGCATCGCGACGAGCTGGCGCTTTCGATTACGGACGAGTGCGGGAAGACGCTGGCGGAGAGCAAGGGCGAAATTCTGCGCGCCATTGAGAACGTAGAAACGGCGTCGGCCATGCCCATGCTGATTCAGGGCACCAACTGCGAAGACATCGCCTCGGGGATCGACGAGCACATGATCCGGCAGCCGCTAGGCGTGTGCGCCGCCATTGTTCCTTTTAATTTTCCGGGCATGATTGCCTTCTGGTTTTTCCCTTACGCCGTGGCGGCCGGCAATTGCTTTCTGCTGAAGCCGTCGGAGCGCGTGCCCATCACTTCGCAAAAGATCTTCAGCCTGATCCAGGCTGCCGGATTCCCGCCCGGCGTGATGCAGCTGGTGAACGGCGGCCGCGACACGGTGAACGCGATCCTCGACCACCCCGGCATCAGGTCAGTGAGCTTTGTGGGATCGACGGCGACGGCGAAGTACATTTACAGCCGCGCGGCGGCCAACGGCAAGCGCGCGCAATGCCAGGGCGGCGCAAAGAATCCGGTGGTGGTGATGCCCGACGCCGACATGGAGATGACGACGCGTATCCTTGCCGACTCCGCATTCGGTTGCGCGGGGCAGCGCTGCCTGGCCGCGTCAGTGGCCATCACGGTTGGGGATGGGCGCAACAAGTTTACCGATCAGATTGCTGCCGCGGCCAAGAATCGCAAAACCGGCTACGGCGCGCTGCCGGGCGTGGAGATGGGCCCGGTGATTTCCGCAGAAAGCAAGGCGCGGATCGAGGGGTTGATTGCCAAGGGCGAACAGGCCGGCGCGCGCGTGCTGGTGGA
>JASHQH010000241.1 GCA_030037635.1 Acidobacteriaceae bacterium | reverse complement strand
TCGATCACGAACTGGCCGGGATCGGTACGAGGAAAGTATGCGCGGCCAAGAAAGGGAAACAGGCCAAGGAGGATCACCGCCAGTCCGGCGAGCATCGCGCCAGCAGCAAAAGCCGGCCGTTGCAAAACGCGGAAGGCGAAACCTTCATAGCTGTTAAGGAACTTCTGAAAATATTCGTTGAAGCGGGCCAGGAATCGCTGGAACAGGGTTTGGTTATGTTTGCCTGCGTCTTCGCCCTGCTCGGCATGATGGTCCAGCCGGACAAAGTTGGCGCAGAATAACGGAACCACGGTCATGGCGAAGAAGTAAGACGCAAAGATCGACAGCACCACGCCCAGGCCGAGGGGTGTGAAGATGTACTTGCTGATCCCAGAGAGGAAGGTCACAGGGAAGAAGACGATGGAGGTAGTCGAAGTCGCCGCCAGCACGGCTAAGGAGACTTCCATGCCTCCATGTTCGGCCGCGTAGTTTGGCGGGTGGCCCATTTCCATGTAGCGGAAGATGTTCTCGAGGACAACCACTGAGTCGTCGATCAAGCGCGAAAAGGCAAGAGCCAGTCCGCCCAGAATCATGGTGTTGATAGAACCGCCCATGGCGTTGGTGATCAGCAGACATACCAACGCCGATAACGGAATCGACAGCATGACAGCGAAGGTAGCGCGCGGGCTGCCGAGGAATACCAGAATCATGATCCCAGTGAGAAATAGACCGATGCTGGCTTCTTTCACCAAATTCTTGATGGCCAGCTTGACGAAGATCGACTGATCGAAGACCACCGCCGTTTTCAGCGACTCGGGAATGTCCACCAGATGCTTAATGGCCTGCTTCATTCCATCCACAATGGTGATCGTGTTGCTGCTGCCGCCCTGCTTAAAGACTGGCACGTAGACCGACCGCTGGCCGTCAATGCGCACGATGTTGTATTGCAGCGCACCCGAGTCTTCGGCCTTGCCAACGTCGGCCACCAGCACGGAAGAATTGCCCACCGACTTCAGGGGCATCTCATTCATCGACTTGGCGTCGGGAAATTGGCTGTTGGCGTAAATGTTGAAGTCCTTGGTGCCGATCCGCACGTCACCTGCGGGCAGAATCAGGTTAGAATCGTTTACCGCTTCGACGACGTCGCTCAGGCTCATGTCGCGTGCTTCGAGTTTGAGCGGATCGACGTAGATCTGGATCTGCCGGTAGGTTCCTCCGTAGGGCTGCGGAACCGACGCTCCCTGCACGTTCGAAATCTGATTGCGTACCTGGAACTGCGCCAGATCCTTCAGATTTGTTTCATTCAGCCCCTGTCCTTTCAGCGTGACTAGACACACTGGCTGCGTCGATGCGGTCATGCCGAGTACCACCGGCGGCAACGTTCCGGGGGGCAAGCGCCGCAGGTCCGCCATGGCCAAGTTGGCGATGTTGCTCAACGCCGCGTTTGCATCGGTGCCCGGCTTGAAATAGATCTTGATCAGGCTTACGCCCGTCAGGGAGCGGGATTCGCTGTGATCCACATTAGCGGCCAGCGTGAAGAAACGCTCGAACGTGTTGGTAATGTCAGCTTCGATCTGCTCCGGCGGCATGCCGTTGTAAAACGTGGCCACCACTACCACCGGCATATCGATGTCGGGAAACAGGTCCACCGGCATGCGAATTACGTTGACCACCCCCACAAGCGCCACCATCAGGCACAGCATAAGGATGAAAAAGGGAAAGCTAAGGGCAAACTTCGGCATTAGCTGGCGCCTCCCGCGCCCTGCTGGGCATCTTCAGCCTTCATGTCGATCATGCCGCCCGATTCCTGCACCGTTTCAGAGGCCGGCTCCGGGGTGAGAAGCGGACTGACTTCTTCATTTTCCTGATACTTCTCCTGTCCGCCGATCAGCACGCGGTCGCCTGGGTCAACCCCGCCCACAATTGCAGCCAGTTTCGACCCTTCGAGCCCCACCTGGACGGCGCGAATGTGGACGCGATTATTGCTATCGAGCACGTACACGGTGTTTTGTTCTTGAGCGTTCAACACGATCGACTCGACCGGGATGGTCACCACGTTTTTGGCGTCGCCCAACCCGAGAGCGGTATTGGCGTACATTCCCGGAGCGATGGAGAGATTGTTGTTCTCCACGTCAACCTCAGTCTCCATGGTGCGGGTTTCAAAGTTCACGCTGCGCGTGAAGCGCACGATCTTTCCCGTGAAGGAGCGGTTGATGGCATCAACGCGTACGTGCAGAAGATCGCCGAGGTGAACAAACTTGATGTCGTCTTCCGGCACGGGAACGCGGAGCCGAAGCAGACTGCTCTGCGACAGTCGAACGATGGGGAGGGCCTGATCGTTGGAGTTGGTGCCGCCCTGAATGAGGGCCCCGGTATCCGCATAGCGCCAGATGACGACGCCAGCAATGGGCGCAGTGACAGTGGTGTAGTTCTCAAGCGCCTGCACGCGTTCGTTTTCGGAGCGGGCGGCCGCGGCGTGTTGCTGAGCCGCGGCCATGGCGGATTTGGCGGAGTCGATCTGCGCCTGCGAACTGAGGTCCTTGGCTTGCGCGTCATCGAGTTCCTGTTGCGCGATCAGACCGGGACGCGTGGCTGCCGCCTGTTGCAAGCGCTGTGACTCGGCATGGAGCGCAGAATTGAGTGCCTCGGTGCGCTTGATCTCCTGCTGGGCGCGCGCAATCTCTTCCTGGCTCTGCTTGAGCTGGAACTCGGATTGCTCGAGCTCCGCTTTTAGCTCAGGAACTTCCAGGACCGCCAGAGTTTCGCCTTGGTGCACGACATCGCCGATGTCAACATTGATGCGCTTCATGTAGCCGCTCACTTTGGGATGGACGTCGACTACCTGATAAGGCTGGAACTGGCCGGCAAGCGTAAGCACATGGGCAATATCGCCGCGCTGCGCGACGGCAACTCTCGCTGATGGAACACTTGTGGCACTCGCTTCAGACTTGCTATCCGCTGTACGACAGGCAACTAGACCGGTCACCACCGCAGATGCCAATCCTATGGCGAGTGTCAAAGAGGCTTGCATTCGCATATCTCGATTGCACCTAGTCAATGAAATCTTGTGACTACTGGGTTCAAAATGACGTGGCACGTTCGTCAGTGGGGAGTCTGCCACGCGACTGCAGGCCCGTT
>JASHQH010000240.1 GCA_030037635.1 Acidobacteriaceae bacterium | reverse complement strand
CGTTCCCAAATTAAAGGCGCTCAGCTTCGGCCTTTCGCTTCAGATCGCTTGCGCCGTTTTGGCGGCGCTGGCGGGATCCGCTCAAGCAGCGGCCCAGTTCAGGGTCTGCAACAACAACGCGAGAACGGAAATCAGGGTTGCGGTCAGCGTTGCGGTGAACGCGCCCGGCGCGAACGGCGCGGGTGATTCGTCCGGCTATGACTTGCCGATGACGACCAGCGGCTCTACCGCAGTAGCCGCCGGCGAATGCCAGGTGATTCTCCTGGGCAGCCTCCGTGACGTCGCCCGCCTCTACCTCTTCGCATGGGAGCCGAGTAATCAGGCGCATACTTTGGGGCGGCGACCCAAAGGACAACGCCGAGCACTGTCTCCCCGCCGGCGGACAAGATCCCACATTCATGTATCACGACCGCGAGTTCAACAATCCGCCATGCAGCGCGGGCTATGTAAAAGAGCCCTTCATGTTCGTTCCAATCACTTCCTGGCTGTTAACAGAAGAATTCAAGGATCCCCAGGAAGGCGTGGTGCCCCCGGCTGCCGCTGCACCGGGCCAAGTTGCATCGGCCGCCGGAGCGAAATCGACAGCGGCGCCTGCCGCAGTTCCCAAACCGGCGCCTGCCGCAGTTCCTAAACCCGCCCCTGCTGTTCTTTCAACGCCCAACGCGCCTACGGGAAGCGCGGTTCTGGTTGTCACCAGCGGATTGACCGCTCAGCCGGGTGGCCAAAACCCGCTCTCCGGGCACACCGTTGTCCTGCTCAACCAGAGCTTTGAAGCCGTGTTGACGGGCGCGGGTCTTCAGGCCCCGCAGGGAGTGTCGCTGGTCAAGGGCTACCTCGCAGCTTGCGCGAGCAAGCAACCCGCTTGCCAGGCGGGAATCAACGCGACGAATTCCTCCACCGTCTCCGGCGCGAAAACAGATGCGACCGGCAAGGCACAACTTCCCGGCGTGCCTCCTGGTGCATACTACGTTTTCTGCCTGGGCGCCTACAACAATCAATTGTTCAAGTGGGACTTTCAGGTCCAATTGAAAGCCGGCGCAAATTCTTTAACTCTCGACCAACACAACGCTGCGGCGGTGAATTAGACAAAACGCTGAGGCAATTTCCGATCCATGCCGGGATGAACCGTGCTGTCGGCGGCCATGTCGACAACTGGAATGCGCCCGGTGCAAATGGGAATCTGCAATTGACTTCTTAGGCCACACGCATGCCGCTCCGCAGATCGAGCGCGAACGGAATCTCGCGGTCGCTCCTCATCTCCCAGCCCACGCCGCGCAGAATTCCACCTTCAACTTCTGTCATCGTCACGCCCTCGTCCGAGAGCTTCTCTGACTCCCACGCCTGACCATTGCGTCCCCAGGCCAGAATCGAATGATGGCCGGCGAAAAGGAGCAGGCCCTCCGCCGGCGCGGCGCGGACTTCCATCACCGGGCGGTAGGGAATCATCGTGAATCGCTCCGGCTGAATGGTGTCGATCAGGTAGGCATACCCTCCGGCAACCGCGCAGATCTCCTCGGGCCTTGGCGCAGACCACACCCCAGCCGGTGCGGCCGCGTCACGAAAGCCCAGCGCGCACGTGGCCAGAAAAGGCTGCGCATGAACATTTCCGCCGTCGAACGCATCGGGATTCCCGCCGCCGGGCGTATCGGGCCGGATCATCACCTCCAGCGCCCCGCGCTCCACCTCCTCGGCTGCCCGCGGATAAATGAAGTGCCGAGGCGGCAGAATCAACGGCCGAGCCGCCAATATCTCCGCGTGCCAGCGATGCGGGAAACTCAGATCGATCACCGGCCTGCGTGCCTGCCCGCTCACGGCTGCGGCTTGTAGTTCAGAATCCAGCGCAATTGCTCCTCGGTATCGGGAATCGGGAACCCGCGCGCCGCCTGAATCGCGGCAATCGCGTTCTTCGCCGTCCATCCCAGTTGCACCAGCGTGCACGCTGCCGTCAGCGGCGCCCTGCCTACGCTTCCCCTGCAGTGCAGGCCGATGTGCTCCCCGCTCCGCAGGCGATCTGCCAGTCCGGCAACGAAGGTGGAGAATGTGGCGCGGTTCGAAGGCACGTGCACATCGGGAATCGGGAACGAGAGGAACTGCATTCCAAGCTCTTCGGCAAGCTGTCCCTCGTCTCCAAGCCCAAGCCAGATTGCTTCCTGGGGTTCAAGCATCGAGACCAGCGTTCCTACCCCATCGCGCCTGATCTGAAGCAGATCGTCTCGAAGCCATTCGTCCCCCCGCGGCTTCAACACAATCGCCAGTTTGACCTTCGGGTCACCTTCAATCCATAGAACGTCGTCCACGGACTCAAACCCCTCAAGAACGAGCTACGCGCTTCAAAAACGGAGCGGATTTCCACAACCAGGCAGTCCCGGAGAACCGAACCACATGCGCCGGGCTGCACATCTCAACTCGATGATAGCGGCTCGAGTGCCCTTGACCGGGGCAACTCTGCGCCGACGCCTCGCATCCATATAAACGTGCGCTGTTTCTCGCGCTCAAGAATGAGCGGAGAAGCCAACGCCGCAATTCAAATTGCTCGTCATGAATCGGGCACGGGCGGGCCTCCGGTAGTGAAAAACTCCGGATGTTGCGCTCGCAGAAGCCCGAGCCCTCCCCCAGCACGTTGTCGTAAGACCAGGCCGGCGGCTCCTTGGCCGCCGGCCTGATTTTTTAATTGGCAGCCCTCCCGCCCTCCCCCTGCCTGATCAACGAGCTGCCGCGCGATGCGGGCATGGTAACCCTTTTGAGGATGCGAGAATAGCAGTAGCGTCCGGCTTGCGCTCCACATCCGGCGGGCGCAAGAGGCCTTTGCGAATGCTGCGTGTTCTATCCACTCATCTCTTCCTGAACCATCGCTTGCATCCGGGCCTGCTGGAGCTGGCGGAGCGCTCGGGCGCCCAGGCGGTGGAGCTGTTTGCCGCGCGCCAGCACTTCGACTACACCAGCCGCGAAAGCGTTGCCGAGCTGGCCGAGTGGTTCGCGTCCAACTCTCTTCAGCCCTTTTCCATGCACGCCCCGCTCTATCCCGACCGCGAGATGGGCCGTGCCGGGGCGCCCTACGTCAATCTGCTGCACCCTGAAAAATCACGCCGCATCGATGCCATGGATGAGGTCAAGCGCGCGCTCGAAACCGCCGACCAGATTCCGCTGCGCTATCTGATCGTCCACCTCGGCGAAAGGGACGATGGTTGGTCGCAGCGCACCATCGAGCTGGCTCTTACCGCGCTCGAGCACCTGGGGGCCTTTGCGGGGCCGCTCGGCGTCCGCCTTCTAGTCGAGAATCTTCTCAGCGACGCCACCACCCCCGAGCACCTCGTCACCATCCTGGAGATGGGTCACCTGTCGAATGTCCGCGTCTGTCTCGATGTGGGTCACGCGCACATCACCACCGGAGTGGCTGAGGCAATTGCAGCCCTCGGCAACCGCATCGTCTCGGTTCACGTACACGACAACCACGGCGCCAAAGACGAGCACCTGTGGCCCGGCGACGGCACCATCGACTGGCCCGCAGCGGCCAAGGCCCTCAAAGCACTGGCTACGCCTCCCGCAGCCGTCCTTGAGATCGGCTACAACCTTCCCGACTCTCCATCCTCAGTACCAACGCGCATCGAGGAAGCCTTCGCGATTTTCAAGTAAGCGCTTTTTCCTTGCTCACGGCTGGTCCAACAGAATCGGCATCCGCCGCGGCGGCCGGCATCGCACCGGCAGCAAGCCGAACCGCGAGCAATTGTTCTGCGCCGCACTCCAGCCGTTGACCAGCAGCGCCGCATCCACCGATCCCAGGCCGGTGGCCAGGTTGTAGGCTGCGCCGTTGGCTGTGAATCCCGCCACGCCCGGCACGCTGTTGTTTCCCTGCCCGGTGGCGTGAAACGGGCTGTTTGCGGCGGCGGCCAGCGAATAGAAGCCGGGATTCGCGTGGCCCTGACCCGTTCCGCCATGCTTGTTCACCACCAGATCCATCACACCTGCGAACGCCGGCGCCGCGACCGAAGTCCCCGAAACAATCCAGTACGTTCCACCCTCAACCATGAAATACCCGTCGTGATCTGCAGCCGACAGAGCCACGTCGGGCACGGCGCGCATCCTGTTGGCCGCGCCGGCTCCGCTTGTCCCCGCCTGCCACTCCGGTTGCGCATACACCACGCTCATGCCTCCGCCCGAGGCCCATAAATCCGTTCCGCCGTTCAGCGCGCTCTCGTTCCATACCTCCTCGGGAATGTAACCCAGCGCCGACCCGTAGTTCGCCGCGTTCGCCGCCGACCAGTACTGCGCGGGATCCGTGCCCTCGTTGAATTCGGTTCCGCCCACGCACGTGGCATAGGGCGAGCTGCACAGCCCATTCACTGCCGCTTGCGACCCCATGGAGTCGCCGCCCGCCTGGCAGCCGGCCGCGCCCGCGTCGCCCGAAGCGACAAACACGCTCATTCCCTGGCTCGCTGCCTGTTCCCACAGGGCGTTGTAAAAGGCCAGCTCCGCACTGCCCATGTCCTGCTCGCAACTGCCGTAACTCACGCTCACCACCGGCGCCGCGGCGTGATTCACAATGTATGCCGATGCCAGGTCTACGCCGTCGGTGGCCGCTGTCGAAGCCGCAATGACAAGATTCACTTCTGCCATGGGCGCAACCGCACCGCTCCACTCCACGTCCAGCGTCGATTCCAGCTGATCGCTCCCTGCCAGCCTTGGATTGGTTCCGTCCACAATCGCCGCGGGAGTGTTCGCCGGCAGGCCCGCGATGGATCGAAACGTAGCCACGTCGCCCGGGTCAATGTTGCTGCGGCCCGCGATGGCGGTCGAGCTGCCTGCGCCGTCTGTGCCCGCGCTGTACAGGGGATCCAAATCGTAGATGGTGGCGAAGTCCGCCGGAAACAGATAATGCGTGCTGCCGGCTGTGTACTCCGGCTCTGCATCCAGCAGGCTGCGCGTCCTGATCTCCGATTGGCGCCGGAAATCGTGGAGCGAAACGACGCCTTCCACCACTCCGGCGAGCGCGGCGGGAATTTGCGGATCTTGGGCGTTGGCAATGTGCTCCGCGCCATTTACGCGATAGCGATGCAGCTCGGTGTGAAACGCGCTGAGCACCTGACCGGCGGTTCCGGAGAAAATGACCAGCCTGCGCCCTGCCGGAATCTCGTCGACGGTGAAGCCGTGGGCAGTGAGCCAACCCGCCACTTGCGCCAATTGCTCGTTGCCGGCGCCAAAGCGCGCACCAAACTCCTCCGGCGTGAGCCAGCGGTGATCGAGCGGCGAGTAGGGATCCTGTTGCGCGTTGACAAGCTCGTCGAGCGCCGATTGCTGCTGGGGCGACGATCGCAGCACGAGGAGCAGGCGGTCCAGCCGCGTACCCGGGGGAATAGCACCTTCATCAATGCCGGATCGCGCCGGCAGCGGCACATTGCCCGCGAGCGTGACACGATGCGATTCGTCAATAGCGGCTGCGGGCACGCGAGAAGATTGCGTGGCGATGGGCGCATTTGCAGCGCAGCCTGCGATGAGCAGGAGGCAGGCGAGACAGAAGGCGGCTCGTATGCGAGAACGCATGGTGGTCGCTCGGAAGGGACGCGGATGTCCGCACGCTTTTCGCGAGCGGCGCCGAGTCTTTGAGTTTTCTTATGTATCGGCGGGGGAGGCCGAGGTTTGAGCAGTATAGGCCGGCTTTATGTGGAAGCCCAGCTTACAAATGTAATTGGAAAAATCTAAGAGCGAGGGAGCGAGCCACCCCAGCGCGCAGAAATCGCGCGCCGGGGACCCCGGCCGCGAGCGAGGGAGCTCCCTGCCTCAGCAGATTCGCGGCAACTGCTCGCCGATCATGGTGGGAATCACGCGGTTGGCGCCCATGGCGGTGCGCGCCACGAGCATGCCCTTGTGCTGATCGGTCACGTGGCCGATGCACGCAGCGTCGTTGCCCAGCGGATGCGCGCGCAGACAAGCGAGCACGACGTCTGCCGCCTCGGGCGCGACGAAAAATACCGCCTTGCCCTCATTGGCCACATAGACCGGATCGAGGCCGAGCAACTCGCACGCCGACTGCACTTCAAACTTCACCGGCACGGTGGCCTCGTCGATGACGACGCCCACGCCCGAAGCCTGCGCAATCTCGTTGAGCGTCGAAGCCAGGCCGCCGCGCGTGGGATCGCGCATGGCATGAACTGCGCCGCCCGTCGCGTCGAGGACCGAAGCGATCATGCCGTTCAGGGCTGCGCAATCGCTGCGGATGGGGCTCTCGAACTCCAGTCCCTCTCGCACGCTCATAATGGCCATGCCGTGGTCGCCGATGCTTCCCGACACAATCACCGCGTCGCCGGGCTGGGTCCGATGCGGTCCCAGCTGAATGCCTGGACGCACCACACCCACGCCGGCCGTGGTGATGTAGCAACCGTCGCCGTGGCCGCGCTCCACCACCTTGGTGTCGCCGGTGACGATTTTCACCTGGGCCCTGGCTGCGGCCGCGGCCATCGCGTCCACAATCGCCGCCAGTTGCGCCAGCGCAAATCCCTCTTCCAGAATGAAGCTCGCGCTCAGAAACTTCGGTTCCGCGCCCGAGACGGCCAGATCGTTGACCGTTCCGTTCACAGCCAGCTCGCCAATCGATCCGCCGGGAAAGAACAGCGGCTGCACGACGAACGAATCCGTGCTCAGCGCCAGCCGCGCGCCGGCGGCTTCCAAAACCGCGGCGTCGCCCAGGTTTTCGAGAGCCGGATTGCGGAAGGCGGGCAGAAACAAGTGCTCTACCAGCTCGTTGCTCAGCTTGCCGCCGCCGCCGTGGCCCATCACGATGGTGGGATAGTCGGCCAGCGGCAGGGGGCAGCTCCAGTTGGAGAAATCGGGCGCGGCAACTTTTGTGTCTTCAGCCATTCGCCGCTCCCGGCCGGCTTCCGCCAAGAGTCGACCCTGCGCCGGCCAATTCTTCCGCCGAGAGGAACCGGCCGTAGTTGTAGTACGCGGCGCAAGCGCCTTCGCTTGAAACCATGGTTGCGCCCAGCGGATGCCGCGGCGTGCACTGCTTGCCGAAGGCCGCGCACTCGGCCGGCTTGATGGCTCCGCGCAGCACGTCGCCCGCGCGGCACAGCGCCGACTCCTGCGTATGAATGCCCGTGATCTGGAAGCGCTGCTCGGCGTCGAACTCGCGATAGTTGGCATTCAGCCGCCAGCCGCTCTGCGGAATGACGCCGATGCCGCGCCAGGCGCGATCGGTAACTTGAAAGACTTCCTTCAGCAGTTGCTGCGCGGGACGATTGCCGTCAAAGCTCACGACGCGGCTGTACGCGTTCTCCACCTCGTGGCGGCCGCTCTCAAGCTGCACCACGGCGCGCCGAATTCCGTCGAGCAGATCGAGCGGCTCGAAACCGGTGACCACGATGGGCACGCTGAATTTCTCAGCCAGCGGCGGATACTCCCAGTAGCCCATCACGCTGCACACGTGGCCCGCGGCCAGAAACGCCTGCACCTGGTTTCCCGGCGATTGCAGGATCGCGCTGATGGCCGGCGGCACGAGCACGTGCGAAACCAGAAGCGAGAAGTTTTTGAGGCCGCGCCGCTTGGCCAAGTGCACGCTCATGGCATTGGCAGGTCCCGTGGTCTCAAAGCCCACTCCGAAGAAAACCACCTGCTTGCCGGGGTTTTTCACCGCCAGCTCAACGGCGTCGAGAGGCGAGTAGACCACGCGCACATCGCCGCCGCGGCCTTTGACCTGGAACAGGTCGCCCTCAGTGCCGGGAACGCGGAGCATGTCGCCGAAGGAGCAGAAGATGACGCCCGGCTGCGCGGCGATGGCCAGCGCCTTATCGATCAGCTCCAATGGCGTGACGCAGACGGGGCAGCCCGGGCCGTGAATCATTTCCACGCTGGCGTGAGGCCCGTGGGGCAGCATCTGGTCGATGCCGTTCTTGATGATGGAGTGCGTCTGCCCGCCGCAAACCTCCATGATCTTCCAGGGCCGCGTGGTGATCTGCGTAATCTCGCGCGCCATACGCTGCGCGATCTCGCCATTGCGGAATTCGTTGAGATACTTCATGGCCGGTCAGCAGCGGGGTTAGCGGAGTTAGGGTCGACTGACTGGTTACACATCGCAGCTCCCATCAGGACAATTCGATTGCGGCCGCTTGGCCGCACGTGCAAAAGCTTCTTCCTCGCTGGCCAGCTCCTCATCGAGCACGCCCAGCGCGCGAAAGTCAGCCAGCGTCTGCTCGGCGGTCTCCTCATCGATCTTGGAGATGGCGAATCCCACGTGGACGATGGTGTAATCACCCACCTCGACTTCGGGCACGTAGTCGAGACAGACGTTTTTCACCACGCCGCCGAAGTTCACTTTGCCCATGCGGATGATGCCGTCGTTGGTGATGGCTTCGACTTTTCCAGGTATGGCCAGGCACATAGCAACCTTCTTATACCGCGGGCAGGTGACGGTCAAATGTGACCCAAATCACGTGTGAGCCAAGTCACGCGGACGGGCGAGTCGTGCCCCTTCAAAACGGATTCTTACGGCACGACTCAAGCCACCCCGGCGGGTAGGGTGGGTCAGGCGGCCGGGGTTTGGTGGCGAGAGGAGTCTCGCCCCCGCCCTAGC
>JASHQH010000239.1 GCA_030037635.1 Acidobacteriaceae bacterium | reverse complement strand
ACTTCCGTATTCCCGGTCATTCGACCGTAACGTTCAAAAAGGCGCTCCCGAGATGGCGACGAAGCGAATCAGGTAGCGAACAATTCTACCGCCAGAGGGCGCAGTCGCCTCCGACGAGCCGTTCTGAGCGCATGGTCGGCAATTGGGAAATAATGTGAGCTAAATCACGTTGAGGAAGTACTGCCGGTGATCCGCCTGCGGATCTTCTTTTGGCTTGGCGAGGTAGCCCAGCTAGTGGATCACTTCCACGTTGCCGTCGCTGGCTATGCGATAGCGGTTAACGCTGGTCACGGAGGTGCCCTCATGCTCGGTCTCGATGACGAGAATGGCCTGACCCACCGTACGCTCCCTCGCGCCCTGCCCGGGTCCCCACGGACAGGTCCTCGTCCGCGGGGTGGCTCGCACCCTTGCTCCTTCGTTCCCGCGCGGCCTCGAATGCTCGCCCACCAACGCAGATCGTCCGCCCTCCCTGGAGTTCGCCGTAAAATCGACGCATGCTCGACGTCCCCTGGACCCTGCGCGCTCTTCGTCAGGCGCTCGCCAACGGAACCGTGACTCCCGCGGAGTTGGCCGAGGCGGCGCTTTCGCGCGCCAACCGGAACGCCGGCCGCAACACCTTTCTCTGGCAAGACCCGCAATGGACGCGCGCCGAGGCGGCACGCGCCCAAGTCATGCCGCGCGGCGAAGGCGGGCCGTTCGGCGACGGCCGGGCAGCGCTGTGGGGCGTGCCCGTCGCGGTCAAGGATTGTTTCGATCTGGCCGGCTCACCTACCACGTGCGGCACGCATTTCTATCGCGATCTGAACGGCACGGCCGCGCGCGACTCCTGGCTGGTGGAGCAGCTCCGTGCTGCCGGCGCCGTGATTGTGGGCAAAACCCACCTGCACGCGCTGGCTTACGGAATCACCGGCGAGAATCCCGAATACGGCGACTGTGTGCAGCCCGGGGTCCCCAGCGACAGGTCGATGTCGCCGGGGCGGAAGCCGCGCGATGCCGGTGCTCTCACCGGCGGTTCTTCGAGCGGCTCGTCGGCCAGCGCGCAGGAGGGCTCGGCCATCGCCGCCATCGGCACTGACACCGGCGGCTCCATCCGCGTGCCCGCGGCGCTGTGCGGGCTGGCCGGTTACCGCGCTACGCTTGGCCGCGGCGACTGGCGTGGCGGCGCGCACCTGGCCGCGTCGTTCGACACCATGGGGTGGCTCTTCCGCGATCTTCGCGACGCGCCGCTGCTCGCCGCTCCGTTTACGCCCGCGCAAAGCCTTGCCCCGCCGCGCTTCACCCGGTTCGCCTTTGTTGCCGAGAGCTTTCTCCATGACTGCGAGCCGGAAGTGGTGGAAAGCTTTCGCAGCACGATTGGCGCAATGCGAGCGCTCGGACTTGAAGCGCAGCCCATTGATCCAGGCTGGTGGGCCGAGGCTTTGACCATCTTTGCGCCTCTCCAGGCCTCTGAAGCTGCAACGCTCCACGCCGCTCACATGAGCGATGCCAACTTTCTTCAGCAGGAGCCTTCCATCCGCGATCGCCTCAAATGGGGCGCAAGTCTCACCCTTGGCGAAATTGCCGACCTGCGCCGCCGTCACGTCGATTTCATCGAACGCATGGACGACCTGTTCGCGGCGCACCAACTGATTCTGCTGCCTTGTGCGCCTGTCGCGCGCCTCGCCGCCGGCGCCGACCACAGCCAGACGCGCAGCCGCCTGCTCCGCTACACCGCGCCCTTCAGCCTGGCCGGCGTGCCCACGGTGGCCATCCCCTGCGCACACGGCGGCATGCAGCTGGCCGCCGCGCGCCAGCAGGATGAGCCGCTGCTGGCGCTCGCCGCGCACATCGGCGAGGAGTCACCGATTGCGGATGGGCGAATGCTATGATCTGAGGCCATGAAATCTGCCCGTTCCCGGCCCCTCATCCAATACAGGCTCGCTCTACTCCTGGTCCTGACTGCCGCGCCTGCCATTCGCGCCGCCGCTGCGCAATCTGCAAGCACCGGCGAAGAGCAAATCCGTGAGTTGCAGCAGAAGTACGTCCTCTCTGTCGACCGCGCCGACGTTGCGCTGGCCTCGGAGATCTGGTCGCACGACGCGGGCGTCACGTTCATTCACCCGCTCGGAACCGATCACGGTTTTCAACAGATCAGCGACGACATTTACCTCGGCATCATGGGTAAATTCTTCTCGATGCGCGATTTGGTGATGCACGAGCCGTCCATTCACGTCTACGGCGACACTGCATGGTCCGAGATGACATGGACCTTTCACGCAACCCGGCAAGACGGAACTCCGGTCACCACCGAAGGGCGGGAATCGCAGGTCTATCACAAGGAATATGGCGCCTGGCGCATCGTCCTGGTGCACTATTCTGGCCCGCCCATGAAAATGCCGGGCGCTGCAGCAGGATTTTGAGGAGATCGTCACCGGTCTGGCGGCGCGACAACGGTGCCGGCGCTACAAACCCACCTTTAAAGCTGCTTCTCGGTGAGGAATGGCTCGGCTTTGAGCGATCCGTCGCGCTGCTTCACCAGCATCTGCACCTTGCCTTCGGCGGCATCCAGCTCCTGCTTGCAGGCAGCGGACAAATTCACACCTTCTTCGAAGAGCTTGAGCGAGTCTTCGAGCGCCAGGTCGCCTTTTTCCAGTTGTTCGACGATGGTTTCGAGCTTCTTGAGCGATTGTTCGAAGGACGGCATTGCGGTTCGATCTCCCCTGGGTTCTCAGAATACCCGATTCTGGGCAAGATGCAGAGGCAAGAATCCCACAGGGCTTTGCGATGGAGGCGCTTGAAGGAATTTAGGTGTGCGCGAACTTGAACAGCAGCACCAGGCACAGAAGCGAGCCAAAGGTCAGCAATGCTGCCGCTGTACCGGTTCCCACGGCCTTGATTACCTTTCGCGCATTCTGAAAATCATCGTCGCCGCCGGTGAGGCTTGCGTATTTCCTCCACCAGCGTAGAGTCCAGAGAGGAAATGGTGAGGAGACCAACAAGATCACAATGCAGAAACCGATAAGAGTGTTTTGAAATCCGACATGCTGAATGAAGCGAGGATTGCGCGATAGACCGACCAAAATGCCCGGGGGCAGGCAGAGCATAATGACTGCTGCGTTGCGCAGATAGCTCGCATCACTGCATGCCTGATCGACCCTGGCGAGAAGGTGAGCGGCCTTTTGCGCTGCCGCGTGGTCAATTTTGGCGCCGCAGAATCGGCACACGTCTGCTGATGCATCGATGGTTTGGCCGCACTTGGGACAGTCGAAGACGTCGAGATCTTCGCTTGGGCCATCAAAGTTGAGCTCCTCGGTTGGGGCGTTGATGTCGAGCTCCTCGGCCATTCGAAAGTGCCTCCCCATGGTCAAAGATCGAGTGAAATCAAGACGGTAGTACCGACAAGATGGCACAAGATCGCGTAATTTGCACTTGAACAAAGGTGTTAGACGGCTGGAGGCGTCCTGGACGGCGCACCGGCGATTACCTCGGCCGCGGCCTCGTAATTTCCGTAGGGTGCGCTTACCTGCACGCCCTGCACAAACGGCCGCACAGCTGCCAGCATTTCCTGCGCAATCCTGATCCCTTCGGCGCGCGCAGCTTCGGGAATCTGCGCCTGCGCCATGCGCAGCATCACTTCCTCCGGCATGCCCACGCGCAGATCGTTCTTCATATACTCCGCGTTGCGCAGGCTCACCAATGGCCAGATGCCGGCGATTACCGGAATGCGATGGTCCCCGATCCGATCCTTGATCCGTTCAAGAAACGCTTCCAGCAGCCGCAAATCGAACACCGCCTGCGTGATCACGTACTCCGCCCCCGCTTCCACTTTGTAAGCAAGGCGCTTGAGCTCATTGTCGAGGTCGGGCACGCCCGGATTGGCGGCCACACCGATGGTAAAGTTTGTGCTCGCACCAATGGAATTGGAACCGATATCGAGCCCGTGATTCAATCGCCGCGCAATGTTCACCAAACCGATGGAGTCGACGTCAAACACCTGAGACGCATCAGGGTAATTGCCCAGCTGGGGCGGATCGCCGGTCACACAAAGGATGTTGTGCAGGCCGATGGACGAGGCTCCCAGCAAATCCGACTGGATCGAAAGCAGGTTGCGGTCGCGGCAGGTGTAATGAAGAACCGTCTCCATCCCGGTGTGCTGAATCTGGATGCAAAGGCTCTCGCCACTCATGCGAGCCGATGCTTGCGGCGCATCGTACACGTCGATCGCGTGCACGCCCATTCGCATCAGCAGTTGCGCGCCCTCCACTTCCCGCGAACAATCGATGCCCCGTGGCGGCACCATCTCTACCATGGTCAGGAACCTGCCTTCAGCCAGCAAGGAGCCCAGGCGCGACCGATCAGCCAAAGGCGCCGGGGGGGTTTCCTGGCTTGTTGCCGGGGCAGCGCCCGTCCCGGTAATCCGCGCCTGCTCGTCCATGGCGCGAATGGCCGAACGCATGGCGCGGATGTGATTGGGCGTGGTGCCGCAGCAGCCGCCCACAAGCTGAACGCCGGCGCTAATGGCCTTGCGCGCGAAGCTGGCCATAAACTCAGGCGAGCAAAGGTAAACATTGCGGCCCTCCACGGCCCGCGGCATGCCGGCATTGGGCATGGCCGCCAGCGGCAGCGTAGTCGCCGCGCGCATGGCTTCAATCGCGGTCAGCACCGTAGCAGGACCGGTAGAGCAATTCACACCGATAGCGTCTGCGCCCCACTCAGTAAGCAGTGCCGCCGCCTGCTGGGGCGAAGCTCCATCCAGGCACTCGCTCTCATCGTCCACCGTCACCATCACCACGACGGGCAGATGCGGCGCAACCGCCTTGGCCGCCTTCAGCGCCTCGCCCGCCTCGTTCAGCGCCGGCATGGTCTCCACAATCAGCAGATCAACACCGTTTTCCGGGCCGCTTTCAGCCAGCGCGCCAATCTGCTCAACGAATGCGGCGCGCGCCTCCTCCAGCCCGGTTTTGCCCAGCGGTTCCAACCGTACTCCCAGCGGACCAACCGAACCGGCCACCCACGTCTCGCCTGCCTGCCTCTCTTTGAAGCGCCCGGCAGCCTCGCGCGCCAGGCGTACACCTGCCCGGTTGATCTCCGCCACTTTACCCTCGAGCCCATGCCGCGCCAGGCGGAAACGATTAGCGCCGAAGGTATTGGTCTCAAGAATCTCCGCGCCCGCCTGCAGATACTCTTCGTGCACGGAGAAGATAAGATTCGGATCCGAGAGGTTCAGTTCGTCGTAGCAGCGGTCGATCGGTACGCCCCGCGCGTACAACACCGTTCCCATGGCGCCGTCGGCAAGCATGGGGCGGTCAGAAAAGGTCTCGGCGAAACGGCTCATTCTTTTGCCATGCTATCGCATCGGCAGCGGGCGCCGGCAGTTGGGTCCGCTTTGTTATACTTCGGGAGTCAAAGCCTGGGTGCAAACCGTTTGCCGCTTTCGCTGATCGGGCAGCGGTGCGCCCATATCGCTATTTTTTCATCTAAGTTGCGGCCAGTCCGCGCTATCGGTTGAGGTAACGGATTTTGAAGAAGAGAAGTCTTTGCATCAGTGCCGGCGCAGCCCTGGCGGTCGCTGCCGCGCTGGCAGGTTGCGGCAAGACCTACTATTTTGATGGCCGCGTGCTTCCCCCCAGTGGACTTGTGAACCGCGTCGTCGTTGCCATCCAAAACCCCGGAGCACTCGCCAAGGGGTCGCTTGAGATTCTTGACGCTTACTATGACATCCGTAGCGGTTATACGGGCACGCCGGCTACCTATTCGGTCGCCGGTTACGGCGGCGCACTGCCCGTCACCATTCAAAACATGCCCGAAGAGCAATTCGGCGCGATCTACGGCGCCGGCGACGGCAGTTTTACCCTCGCTGACTACGCCACTGAGAAAACCACCGGCACGGTGAGCGGACTGAACGGTCTTTCTTCCAGCATCTTCATCACCCGCAACAAGCTATGGGTCTTCGCTGCCAGCCAGGCTTCCCACGTCTTAACCATCATCAATGAGGCGGCCAGTAGCAGCACCGCCCTCAGCCTTCCCAACGTCTACCGCGTAAGCGTGAATCCTGGCGGCTCTGTCGCCCTGGCTTTCGCGCAGAACTCCAACTACGCCTACTACCCGCGCCAGCTCACGGCTGCCCAGTCCACCTCTTACTCCGGCGGCCCCACTACCTGGCCGAAGGCCGCAGTGGATTGCGAGCCGATGAACGCACCCGCCTGGTGCCTGTTCCAGATGCAGAGCCCCGACAGCGTCGATTCCACGGGCAACTATTACGGCGCTCCACTGGTCTTTGACCGTCCCGTCAAGGCCGTATTCTCGGGCGACGGCAGCACCGCCTATATCCTCAATTGCGGACCTGAGTGCGGAGGGAACAACTCGTCGGTTTCCATTGTTCCGCTGGCGCCCATGATCTTTCTTGAAGGCCAGCAGTCGGGCTTGCTCCCCTGTAACCTGCCTGCCAACGGTCCCTGTCCCAATTCGAACGCGGCGCCTATGGTGAATATTTCCGTTCCCGGTGGGTCGAGCAACGCCTTGGTCGATTCCTCGACCATGTACGTCGTGGGCCAGGCGCGACCGGAAGGGCAGACGCTCTTCGGCGGCAATCTGACCGTTGTCAATTTGACCACCAACACCGCGGGCGCAGCGGTCCCGATCAGCGATGGCACGCCGGGAGCCACGAGCCGTATGTTGGAGGCCGACGATAATACCCTCTGGATTGGCATGACCGGCTGTACGACCGGCGTGCGCTATGCAACCAACCCGGCAAGCGGTTATGGCTGCCTGACCATGTACAACACCTCCACCAACCAGGTGGTCCTGCTGGAGCCGTACATCGGCGACGCCACCGGCATCGCTGCCGTCACGGGACTGCATAAGATCTACACGGCCGAAGGCGGCCAAGTGTACATCTACTCCACCGTCGACGGGTCATCCATCAACAACGAATACGTCACCGTGACCGGAACGGCCTCCGACGTGGCCTACATGGACGCCACGTCCGACGCGGACAACACGGTGTACTGAGCTGCGTCAGCGGAGTTCGCCGGGATAGCGGAGTCAACTTGTTGCAGCATCCTTTTCGCGTTTTCTCGCGACGGGTCCGGCGTTCGACGGTTTCTTCTCCAGCGCGACTCTGTAAGAATGCCAGAGGATAACGCACGTGCCCGCTGAGGCTGCCGATTTCCGCGCCGATGTGCTGGCCATCGCCGCCCACCGCGATGACGTAGAGCAGACCTGTGGCGGTACCCTGCTGCGCATGGCGGCCCGCGGATTGCGCACCGCCGTTCTCGATCTCACCCAGGGCGAAGCCGGAACTCGCGGCACCGCGAATGAGCGGGCCCGCGAAGCCGATGATGCCGCGCGCATTCTCGGCGTCGGCTGGCGCCGTGCGCTCAATCTCCCTGATGGAGCCATTGCCAACACGCTCGAGAATCGAATGGAGATTGTCCGCGTGCTGCGCCAGCTCCGGCCGCGCGCGGTCATCCTTCCTTACTGGCAGGCCCGACATCCAGACCACGCCATTACCGCCACGCTTGGCTATGATGCCTGCTTCCTCTCCGGCCTCAAAAAGACCGATGCGGTTGGGGAACCCTTTCGGCCCTTCAAGATCGTCTACGCCAGCCTCTACGCCGACGTGCGCCCCAGCTTCATCGTCGACATCACGCCCTTCATCGAGCAGCGCCATCTCGCCCTCATGGCCTATCGTTCGCAATACGCCAATCAGGCCGCCGGCAGCGGGCTCTTCGTTCCCGAGGAAGAGATCCGCAAACGCACCTTCGCTGAAGCGCGTCACTACGGGCAGCTCGCCGGCGTGCGCTACGGCGAGCCCTTCGTGCAGAAAGAGGTCGGCCTGGTGGACGACCTGACGCTGCTGCCGGTGCAGTCGATCTGAGCGCTTCGGTCTCTGCGATAAGTTTTTCTTATTCCTCTCCCCAACGGAAGCACTTTGTCTTCCGCGCCCGCTTCGTCCAGACTGGGGTTTGGAGGTTTTCAAAGATTTATGCCGCAGACCTGGGATCCGCAGTCGTACGGCCGCACGGGCGCCTTCGTGCATCAACTTGCCGGCGGCGTGCTCGAGTGGCTTGACGCCCAGCCCGGCGAACGCATTCTCGATCTCGGCTGCGGCGATGGCCAGCTCACGCTGCGCCTGGCCGCGAGCGGCGCGCAGGTTACGGGCGCCGATCTCTCGCCGGAGATGGCCGCGGCGGCGCGGGCGCGCGGCGTGGATGCGCAGGTGGCCAACGCCGAGGCGCTGCCCTTTGCCGGCGCCGCGTTCGATGCCGTTTTTTCCAACGCCGCCTTGCACTGGATGCGTCATCAGGACGCCATGCTGGCCGAGGTTTTTCGCGTGCTGAGGGCCGGCGGCCGATTTGTCGCCGAGATGGGCGGCCACGGCAATATCGCCGCCCTCCGCGTGGCCTTCATCGCCGCGCTTGCGCGTCACGGCCTGGCCGGCCGCGAAGACGAGGTGAACTACTACCCCACGGCGGAGTCTTACACGCGCCGCCTTGAGCAAGCCGGTTTTCGCGTCGCGCGCATGGCGCACTTTCCCCGGCCCACGCCGCTGGGCGAAGGCGGCATTGCCGC
>JASHQH010000238.1 GCA_030037635.1 Acidobacteriaceae bacterium | reverse complement strand
AGGGCCGCCACGCGCGGGCGCACTTCAACGAAACGCAACATCCCATCATCCAATCGGCTGAGCGCGGCGAAGACTGGCGCTGGTGCTATGTGGATCAGGCGTATCTGTAGGGTTCTGCAGGCTCGGCCCGGGAGCCGTCAGACTAGTTCCACTTCGATCTTCTTCGCCTCCGGCTCCAGTTTCACAATCCTGAAGCTACGGATCTGGCTTTCGGCGAGCGGCTCGGGTGCAGCGGAGGGTGCGGGCGCGCTGCCTTTCCAGCGGGCTTTCAACATCGATGAGAGCTGCGAAAGGTCAGGCTTGCCGGCGGAAGCGCCCGACGGCGCCGGAGACGGAGTTTTTTGAACGGCGGCTGCGTTGCCCGGACGGCCGGTCCCGGCGCGGTACGCACTGCGAATGCCTTCGCCCAGTTCGACGATCCCGCCCGATGGTGTAACTTCAACCACGCGCCCTGAAACCGTGTCGCCCACTTTGTGCTCGGCAATGTACTCGTCGATGCTGGTAGGAATCAATTGCTTCATCGACAGCTTGATCTGGCGCCTGTCAGGGTCGATGGCCAGCACCAGCGCCTTGACACGCTGCCCCTCGCGCAGCACGTCGCGTGGATGATTGAGCCGGCGGTCGGCCACGATCTCGCTGATGTGTACCAGGCCGTCAACTCCTTCGGCGATTTGAACAAACGCGCCGAAGTTCATCAGCTTGGTCACCGGGCCCTCCACTTGCGAGCCGACGGGGAACTTGCGCTTCACCTCGAGCCAGGGATCGCCGAGCGCCTGCTTCAATCCGAGCGCGATGCGCCCGCCCCCAGTGCCGCTGGGAGGCTTGACAGAGAGCACGACGGCATCCACGCGATCGCCCTGTTTGAGCAGATCGGAGGGATGGCGCACTTTCCTGGCCCACGACATCTCGGAGACATGAATGAGCCCTTCGAGGCCGGGCTCCAGTTCAACGAAAGCGCCAAAGTCGGTGAGCCGTGTAACCGCTCCGGCAATGCGCTGGCCCGACACGTAGCGCTCTGCCGCGGTTTCCCACGGCTCAGGCTGCATTTGCTTCAGCCCGAGCGAGATTTTCCCGGTCTCCGGATCGATTTTGAGGATGCGCAGGGTGAGCTGCTCGCCAACCGAGAGCACTTCGTCGGGCTTGGCAATGCGCGCCCGCGAAATATCGCTGATGTGCAGCAGGCCGTCGAGACCCGGCTCGATTTCGACGAAGGCGCCGTAAGGCATGAGGGTGCGCACCGTGCCGGTGACGGTATCGCCCTCCTTGAGCGCGGCGCGGCGACCGGCGAGCGCTCCGCGTGCCTGTTCCTCCAGCACCACGCGCCGATCCACCACCACGTCCTCGCCGGTCACGTCGAGCTTGGTGATGCGGCAAGTGATCTCCTGGCCTACCAGCGCTTCCAACTCTGCCGCGTCGCGCGTACCGCTGCGGCTGGCGGGCATGAAGGCGCGAACGCCAACGTCTACGCTCAGGCCGCCCTTCACCACGGCGGTTACCGTCCCGGCCACGGCGATTTTTTCAGCGAAAGCCCGCTCCAGCGCCGTCCAATCGCGCGGCTGCGCCACACGGAAGCGCGAAAGTTCGTAGTAGCCTTCCTCATTCCGGCCCGTGATCGAAACCGGAAATGTGTCGCCGAGGTTCACGTCCTCGGCGTTGGTTGAAAAAGCCGAGCGAGGCAAAACGCCTTCCGTCTTGTACCCGATGTCGAGGAAGACCTGGCCGGCTGTCAGCGAAACCACCGTGCCCTGCAGTTGCTTTGTCTGGGCGCGGTGGGTGTGGCTGCGCTCAAAGTCCGAGAGCACATCGGCAAAGGAGGACTGACCGTCCAGGTCTTGGTCTTGGGCGTCCGCGTCCGGGCCAGTTTGCGCAAGCGGAGTGGCATCGGTTTCTGAGGCGGCTGGCTCGGTATCCAAGCCTTGAGCCTGAGCTGGAGCGGAAGGGTCGTATTCAGTTTGCGAAGGGTTTTCGTCGCTCATGAGGCCTACGCAACTATTCTTTCACGGAAAAACCAGTGCAAGAAGGCCAGGTCCAAAGAAGCAGGATTTTCGCGCGTGAATTCAGCGCCTAGGTCAGGTATTTGATCGCGTTCGACAGCAGGCGCCGGTGGAAGACGGGATGCATCTGCGTGATGCGGTGAAAGAGCAGCTTGCGGCCCCGGCCCGAATAAGCAAATGTGCCCGCGCCGATCTTGCGGTCGTGGTCGCGGCTGTAGGCGGCGATGATTTCGAGGCCGTCGCCCGCAATGAGCAGACCATTGGAGTCAGAGCCTTTCACCTGGTACTCGATGCTCATGGCGCGATCGACGGGGAGGCCGTCGTAGACGGGATGCTTGCGCACAAAGAACCATGTTCCCATCCAGGAGGCGCGCGAAGAGCCAACCATGCCGCCAAAGTGAAATCCGGCCGCCGCAGCGAGTTGCGCACCGGCCCCCACAGCCTGGCCATCGCTGGTGCAGAGCACGAACAGCGGCGTGCCGGCATTGAAGGCCGTAACAATTTCTGCGGGCAGCTCGGTAGGCGGAATGGACCGGCTGCGTCGATCGGCGCCCACGTCATCGGTGCTCACCGTGTCCGTGGGCCGGGCAGTGGGCGGCGAAGCAATGATGAGGTCGTAGTGCTCCCCCGGTGCGAAGGGCGACAGCATGATGCCGGGGATGGGCTTGAGCTGTTCGGTCATTTCCTCGGCAAGTCCGAACGTGCCCACCATGAGATCGGCGCGCAAACCGGAGCCATCAGGGCTGAGGCCCCTGCTGAAGTGGTGCGGCGTGGGATCAACCACCCATATCTCCCGCCGGTGCTCCGTTTCTTCATCGTCCCCGAGCGAGAAACGTGTGGTCCAGACGCCTTCGTGGTCGAGGACAGGGCTCGATACGTTTTCTTTGACGAGATAGGAAAGCTGATCGCGAACGAATGCGGGCGCGCTGTAAGAGCCGATGGCGTGCGAAATGCCTTTCGGATCGCGGATCGAAAAATCGAGCTTGCCCGGCGCCGGCCGATTCGAGTCGTTGAGCAGATAGAGGTCGAAGCCGACCTGCCCGCCGAGCGCCACGGCGAGCGCCTTTTGCTTCGCAACCGGGCGCACGGGCAGCAACGAGTCGCGAATGGGATCGGGGTTGGATTTGAAGTCGCGGAAGTTGTCGACGAGCCCAGAGTGGTTTTCGATCGCGGTCGACTCCCATCCGCTGATAGCCGCGTAGTCGTTCACGTCGCAGATACGGATGTTCTCAAGGAATTGTCCCCACGACTCGTAGGCGCGCCCGCCAATGGATTGGAACAGGTCGCCGGCCATGCCGAAGGCCTTGCGAAATCCCCATTGGTCAAGGAAGGTTTCGTAGGCGGCGAGGATCTCCTCGTGATCGGCGAGATCGTAGCTGTGGCCGCCATGCTTATTGATCTGCTTGATCAGCGCGGAGTGGTTGTCAATTGAAGCTGCGCCTTTCATCTCGCCCCACTCCACGATCTCAGTGCGATTGCTGGAATAGTAGAGAAACTGCGTAGGGCTCACGTACTGCGCGTCCTGCCACACGTCGGAGGGTTGGCCCTGGTGCTCGTCCCACCAGCCACCGGCGCCGCCCTCGGCTGAAGTGCGCAAGTGTTCGCTGTATGGCTCGATCCATGCCTGCGCCGCGCGCGAGGCAAAGCCGTCGTTGGCGACAATGGTCCGGCTGGGGTCTTCCTGGTGCATGCGGCGCAAAATCCGTTCGAGGTTGGGATTGCTGAGATCGGGCCGCGCCTCGTTCTGCAGAATGTACTCCACCACCGAGGGATGACTGCGATAGGCGCGAATCATGCCGACGATCTTGGCTTCAATGTAGCGCTGGGCAAAGCTCGCAGGCTCTGCCGCAGGCCCAACCGCCTGGTAACCGCCGCCGGGCTCAAGACAGCGCAAAAGGCCGCGGCGATCCTGAACGGCGAGCACCTCTTCCTTGGCCAGGTTGCGATGGAAGTTGAGGCAATTGAGATGGAACTGCTGCGCGACGAGAACTTCTTTTTCGGCCAGTTCCGGCGTGGGAAAAAGTCCGTTGAGCGCCCAGTATCCCCAGGAGATGGCGGTGTAGATGCGGACCCGGCGCCCGTTGAGCCGGAACATCGCATTTGCGCCGATACCTTCGGGCGCGAACCAGCGGAAGCCGAAGTCGACGCAGCGCGATGCAGCGGTGCTGCTGCTCGTCCACTGTGCTTTCATGCGGTAGAGCTGCGGCGAGTCCAGGTCCCAAAGATGTGCGGTTGGACACTTGAGTTCGGCCTTGAAGCTCGCAGTTTGATTCTGGCTGAGCGGCGCGGCCGATTCAGCGGTGGCAAGTTCGCGGCCGGTGGCCGGGTCGATGACGGAGAAGCGCATCCGGCCATCGCTCGCGGCCGTACCTGTATTTTCGATTTCGGCGTGCGCGGTAATGCGGTGCGGCTCAGGCGTGTTCAACACCCAGCAGTCGCGGATGCGGGCCGCTTGGCATGCGGTGAGCGTGAGCGCGCGATCGAGCCCACCGAAGCCGTGGCTCTTCTGAAAGGCCGCGTTGCCCCAGGTGATTCTGCCGCCGTCGACCCAGTCCAGGCGCCCGCCAGGATTGGTGATGCGGATGACGAGCTGATTCACCATGCCCGGCTGCGCGGCTGATGTCACGTCGCACTCGAAAGGCAGCTCCTCCAGGATGCTGTACCCGACGAGCTGCCGGTTGAGATAAATCTCGGCGCGCTGCCGCGCCGCGCGCACGCGCAGAAAAATCCGTTTGCCCTGAAAGGCGGCGGGAATCTCAAGGTTGCGCCACCACCACGAGACGCCGTCGCAGGCGCCGTTCTTTACCTCATCATCGGAGGCTTCGAAACGGTATTCATCCTTGTAGGGCCGCATGCCTTCGAGGCCCCAGTAGTACTGCTCCACGGTGCACGGCAGCGTGACTGGAATGCCTTGCGTTGCGCTCAGCACCTGCCAGCCCCCTGTAGGGGGATTGACGGGCAGGCGCGCGAGAGTCACGTCCTCGGGCAGGTAGATTGTGTCGTTCTTCCATTCGGCTTTTTGATCAGGCCACAGGCGCCAGCCCGTATCGGGAACAGCGAACACGCCGGCATCGTGTGGCGCGGCCGCGGCTTGCTGGCTTTGCGCAGGGCCCGGAAAGCGCGAGGCGACGAGCGCGGCTGCCGAGGCCTGAAGAAACTCCCTGCGGCTCTTGCGGTTGCCTGTCAGGTCCTTCGTGTGCATTTGCTCGCTCCGGGGGAGGGTGCAGCCGAGTATATCACCGGTCTTGCACGCCAAGATCCGTCAGTACAACTTGCGTGGCAGGTTAACCTGAAATCAGACCATGAAGCCCGCTTCCCCACGGCCGCGGCGCGGCCTCGAGGCTTTTGCCTCACGTGACTTCAGGCGGTACCAGCTGGCGCGCGTGACGGCGATCCTGGGCGCTGAGGCCCAGTCGGTTGCGGTTGCATGGCAGGTCTATTCCATCACCCACCGCGCCATCGACCTCGGCTATACAGGGCTGGCGCTTTTTCTTCCGGGACTGATCTTCCTGTTGCCCGCCGGGCACGTGGCCGACCGCTTCGATCGACGCCACGTGATCATGACCTGCTACTCCCTGCAGATCTTCTGCACCACCGCACTCATCTTGCTGGCGCGCAACCACACGCAGAGCATCCTCGCCATTTACACGGTGCTCTTCTTCATCGGCACGGGGCGCGCGTTCTCCGGACCCGCCAGTTCGGCCTTGATTCCCCACCTGGTGCCGGAGACGCACTTTGTCAACGCCGTCACCTGGGGCGGGGCCATCTTCCAGCTGTCGAATATTACCGGGCCCGCGTTGGGCGGCCTGCTGTTCACCTTCCCTCTCACGCATTTTGTGCCCGATTCGCGGCTTGAGGGCGCAGGCATTGTCTATGTCTTCACGCTGGGCTCGCTGGTCTGGTACCTGATTCTGGTCAGCACGCTGCAGGCTCGTCCGGGCCGCATGGAGCATCGCGACCTTTCGCTGAAGGTCCTCCTGGCCGGATTTCGCTACGTGGGCCGCGCCCGCCTGCTTCTTGGCTCGTTCTCGCTGGATCTCTTCGTTGTGCTGCTGGGCGGCGCAACGGCGCTCATGCCCATCTTCGCGCACGATATTCTGCACCAGGGACCGCGCGGCCTGGGCATGTTGCGCGCCGCGCCCGCTGTGGGCGCGGTGTTGATGTCGCTCGCCATGGCGCGCTTCCCTTTGCACCGCCATGCCGGCCGCTGGCTTTTCGTCTGCGTCTCCATCTTTGGTGCAGCCACGGTGATTTTCGGCCTGTCGCGCACGCTTTGGCTCTCACTGCTTTCGCTGGCCGTGGCGGGCGCGGCCGATACGGTCAGCGTCATCATCCGCGGCTCGCTGCTGCAACTGGCGACGCCGCCTGCCATGCGCGGGCGGGTCAGCGCGGTCAACTCGCTGTTTGTGGGCGCGTCAAACGAGCTGGGCGAATTCGAGAGCGGACTCACCGCGCAATGGTGGGGCACGGTGCCGGCCACCGTCATCGGCGGCCTGGGATCGCTGGCCGTGGCCGCGCTGTGGGTCATGCTTTTTCCCAGCTTGCGCAATGCCGACAAGCTGACCGCCGAGAGCCTGCGCGAGCACATTCCGGCGGCGCAGGAGATTCTGTCAGGACTCTAAGTTTCGGCGCAAGGTAGCCACCCTCAATGGGAGGGCGCGGCGCCGCCGACCCGCGCTCAGCGCGTGCGCCCCCGCGGCCGCGCCTCGCGGTTCCGTTCAAACAGGATGCGCAGACCGTCGAGGGTCAGCATCTCGTCGATCTCGTGGATGTAGCGCGAGTCCGAGGCCACCATGCGCGCCAGTCCGCCGCTGGCCACAATGCGCGGCTGCTGGCCGAGCTCCGCAATGATGCGCTCGAGAATTCCGTCTACCAGCCCGATGTAGCCGAAGAAGAGACCGCTCTGCAGATGCCCAACCGTATTGGTGGCGATCACCTTGGGAGGCCTCTTGATCTCCACGCGGCTCAGCCGCGCGGCGCGCGAAAAAAGCGCCTCGGCGCTCAGCCCCAGCCCGGGCGCAATCGCCCCGCCCAGGTACTCGCCACGCGCCGAGATCACCTCAAACTTGGTGGCAGTGCCGAAGTCCACCACGATGCACGGGCCCCCGTAGCGCGCGTAGGCCGCCACGCAGTCGGCCACGCGATCGGCGCCCAGCTCCGACGGGTTGTCGATGAGCAACTGTATTCCCGTCTTGATGCCGGGCTCAACGAACATGGGCTGGATGTGGAAGTAGGTCTCGCAAACCTGGCGTAGCGTGGGATCGAGCGGCGGCACCACCGACGCGATGATGATGTCCTCAACCTGGCTGGGAGCCATGCCGTGCATCTCGAACAGGTTCACGAAAAACACGCCATACTCATCCACGGTCTGCGCGCGTTGCGTGGTCACGCGCCAGTGCGCCGCCAACTCCGGGTTTTCTCCGTCGAGCCGGTAGAGCCCCAGCGTCGTGTTGGTGTTCCCGACATCGAGAGCGAGCAGCATTTTTTCTCTTAGCTATTGGCTGTTAGCCGTTAGCCTTCAGCTCCTTTCGTGCAAAGCCGAGAGACATCGCCATTTTCCAGGGTCGAGTCGCGGGGAGCCGGCCGCCAAAAGCTAGCTCTTCGCGCGCAGGCCGCCGCTTTGCACCGTCACCAACCCGCCCGCGGTGTTCACGCGCAGGAATCCGCGATCATCCAGCCCGGCCGTAATCCCTTCGCACGGCTGCGGGCCGTGCACTTGAACGTTGCGCCCGCGCACCCAACTGGAAGCCCGCTCCACACGGACCGGAATCGTGGCAGCGGCAGCTGGATCGGCGAGCTCGAGCGCCTCACGCTCCAGCGATTTTAGCAGGGCAGCCAACAGAGCCGGGCGCGCGATGGGGCGGCCCTTCTCCAAATCGAGCGAGGTCGCCGGCGTATCCAATCCGGGCGGAAAGGCGCGCTGGTGCACGTTGATCCCGATGCCGACCACCACTGCGTGGGGCGGGCCTTTGGACTTGGTCTGTGCCTCGACGAGGATGCCACCGGCCTTTCGCTCGCCGATGAGCAGATCGTTGGGCCAGCGCAGATCAACCGCCAATCCCGCGACCGCGAGGATGGCCTCAGCAGCCGCAAGGCCCGCGGCGAGCGGAAGCAATGCCAGCCGCGCCACGGGGATTTCCGGCCGCAGCAGCACGCTCACATACAAGCCCTCGCCTGCCGCAGAAATCCACTTGTGATCGCCGCGGCCGCGCCCGGCCGTCTGCTCATCGGCAAAGTAGACCGAACCGTGCGGCTCACCGCGGCGAGCGGCAGCCATAGCATCGTTGTTGGTCGATCCGGTCACGCGCGCAAAATGCAGCTTCCCGGCAAAGATCGTGTCCGCCAGCTCAGCTTCCAGTGTGTCGAGATTCCACATCCGATTCTTTGCTTGCGCAATCGTCCCGATCACGCGATTGGCTCTGTCAAAGCCCGAGCCCCTCGTAGGGCCGGTTCAGGCGCGTGTTGCGTGTGTCGGGCTCAGCAGCGATGGTCATGCAGATATTAGCCGCCTTCGCCGAGTGCGTCAGAGCGCCCACGCTGATAAAGTCCACGCCCGTTTCCGCGTAGGCGCGGATGTTATCAAGGACGATGCCGCCCGAGGCCTCCGTGGGAATCCAGCGCCCGTTCTCGCCCTCCGCCTCCTTCTTGATCCGCTCCATCGATCGCCGCACCTCCGCGGGCGTCATGTTGTCGAGCAGAATCGCCTCGGCGCCATGCGCCAGCGCCTCTTCGAGTTCGTGTTGCGTGCGCACCTCCACCTGAACGCGCTGCCCCGGCTTGCGTGTTGCGAGCACGCGCTTCAACACTGCAGCAATGCCTCCGCCCAGCGCGATGTGGTTAGTCTTCACCAGAATGCCCGAGGACAAGTCGATGCGATGGTTTGTTCCCCCGCCGCACAGCACCGCATACTTTTCCAGCTGCCTCATTCCCGGCACCGTCTTGCGCGTATCCAGCACGCGCGCGTGGGTGCCTTGGATGGCGTCGGCATATTGTCGCGTCAGCGTGGCGATGCCGCTCAGGTGCTGGAGCAGGTTCAAAATCACGCGCTCGCAGCTCAGCAGCACACGTGCATTGTGCCGGATGACGGCCAGCACCTGGCCCGC
>JASHQH010000237.1 GCA_030037635.1 Acidobacteriaceae bacterium | reverse complement strand
GTGAATGGAAACCTGGAAACAACGTATTCCATCAATCCCAATATGAAGACCGGCTCAGTGGCCTCGTTCAGCCTCACCTTCCAGGAACAGATCACCAAGACCACGTCGTTCGAGATGGCATGGGTGGGCTCCTTCGCCAGGCACCTGTCCTATGAGATCGGCGACATCAATGCCAATCCGGCAAGCAACGTAAATAGCTACAACAACCTGCTCACCACAGACCTCGGCAATATCCAGTATCTGACCGACTCAGGCATCAGCAGCTATAACGGAATGCAGGTAAAGGTCACTAAGCAGACCTCCCGCAACACGAGCTTTCTGCTCAGTTATACCTGGAGCCACAGTCTCGACAACGGGCCCGCGCCATTCAATCTGGGACACGTGAACAACGATGAGCCGCAGAATCCCTACGACCTGAAGGCAGAATATGCGAATGGCGACTTCGACGAGCGCAATAACCTTGTCTTCAGCGGAGCGTTCATCCTGCCTGTGGGCAAAGGCCAGCGCTGGGGCTCGAACTGGGGCGGGGTGGCGAACGCGATTTTGGGCGGATGGCGCTACAGCCCGATCTTCATCGGCCATTCCGGCACGCCGGTCAACATCATCCGTGGAACCAACCCCGCTTCGATCCTGCCCGGGCTTCGCCCTGATGTGAGCGGCAATCCCACCATCCCACGCGGCCAGCGGAGCATTTACCAATGGTTCAATACGTCGGCCTTCAGCGTGCCTGCGAATCTCGCGAGCTATTCCTTTGTAGCCGGCGACGCGGGCCGCAACCTGATTGTCGGGCCGGCCTACGTGAATCTCGACTCGTCGCTGGCCAAGGACTTCAAGTACCGCGACCGCTACACGCTTGACATCCGCCTGGAAGCCTTCAATTCGTCGAACACCGTGCACCTGTCGAATCCAGACGCCAATTTCAACAGCGGCACCTTTGGCCAGATCAACAGCGTATTAGATAACTCCGATCGCACGGCACAGCTGGCGGCGAAGATACTCTTTTAGACGGGGTGAACATCGCCACCGTAGGCAGCGCCCATCGACGTGGGCGTTGCCCGCGCGTGAGAGACTTTTCTCCAGATCACTCCGCCCGCCTTTTGGAGACTGCTTCGATGGGTCACTTTTTGTCCGGCCAAAGTGGGTGCGTCAGGGCCGGATGGCGCGGCCGGGCAGCAGTTGCGGCCTTTGTATTGATCGGTTCGGCTTTGGCAGCGCATGCGCAGGAGCCGGCTGCGCCAATGCACGCATGGTTCATTGACTGCGCCGCGGCGCAGGCCGGAGATGGCTCGCGCGCGCATCCATGGAACAGCCTTGCTGCTGCGCAGGCCCATCGCTTTGCGCCTGGCGACCGTATCGCACTGGCCCGCGGCTCCGCCTGCCGCGGCTCGTTTTCGCCCCAAGGTTCGGGCGCCGGCGGAAAACCCATTCGCCTGACGGCCTACGGCCAAGGGCTGCGGCCCAAGATCGTCGCCGGCGCCGGCGATCGTCAGGCGTTGCTCCTTTTCAACCAGGAGAACTGGCAGATTGATTCGCTGGATCTGGCCGGCGGCAGCACGTATGGCATTTTTGTAAGCGGCGACAAGGGGGTACTGCACCATATCCGGCTTATCAACCTGTACGTCCACGACGTCGCGGGCGGCCCAATGAAGAGCAAGGACAACGGCCTGGTGGTGGTCGGTCCCAGCGGCCGCGATGTCATATTCAGCGACGTTCTCATTGATGGCGTGGTTGCCGCTCACACTTCGGAGTGGGCAGGCATTCTCATTGGCGGCGGCATTTTCGGCATGGATGCGCCGCTCAACCAGCATGTGGTCGTGCGCAACTCCAGCGTCCACGATGTGTATGGCGACGGCATTATTCTCTTTCGCGACTCCGACGGGCTCATCGAAAACAGCACCGCCTGGGAGACCGGCATGCAGCCTACGCAGACCATCGGAACTCCCAACGCCATCTGGACCTGGACCTGCACGGATTGCACCGTGCGTGACAACGAAGCCTTCCTCACCGACAGTCCCGGTGTCGACGGCGGCGCTTACGACATTGATTGGAACGACACGCGTAACACCGTCGAGCGCAATTACGGCCACGACACGCAGGGCTATTGCATTGCGGTTTTCGGCGCCGGCTATGTCACCAGCGAAAGCGTGGTGCGCAACAATCTTTGCATTGGAAACGCGCGCAGTCCCCGGCTTGCGGTATTGCAGGGCGCCGTCTATCTGCATACCTGGAACGGTGGTGTGATCCGCGGCTTGCGATTGGAGGGCAACACGCTTCTCTGGAACCCGCCGGCTGCCACGGCCGCGGGCGTCGTAGACGACGCAAAGACAGGCGACGCACCCATCGCATTCACCGGCAACCGCATCGACTCGAGCGCGCCGCTCCTCTATCGCACAAACGCTCAATTCGCACCCGCGGCCAACGCCTATCGCTTCACAGGCGCGGGCGATGCGCGATTCACTCTGGGCGAGCGCCGCGAGGTCACGCTTGCAGCGCTCCAGGCCGCTGGATTGGAAAAGGGATCAACGATTGAAAACGGAGCGGCACAGGAGAAGCCTCAGGCCTCGTTACGGCTTGATGCGACGGTGGACTTTGCTTTGGACGCCGACGGCCTGCTCGCCTCTGTGCCGCGCGCTCAGTTGATGGTATTGCGCAGTCTGGCGGCGCAATACAGCGGCGCCTTGGAGGTGACAGTACATCTTCACGAGCCCGCAAATGCAACGCAAGAGCAGGCGGCAGATGTGGCCAATGCGCTGCTCGATTTGGACGCGCCGCAGATCCACTTCCTGCACGACGGGCAAGCGCCTGGAATCATTCGGCTCTCCGGCGGCCAAGGACAGCTGATCAACCAGTGGGGCGGTTTCCAGAATGCGGCTACGCTGGGCGGCGCAGTGCGCGCGCGGCTGGGCGCACCCCGCTTCTCCGCCATGGGAGATCAGCCATGATGCGGCGTGTCGCTGAGGCGCGGAATCGGCGAGCCGTCGCAGCCTCGGCCGCAATGGCCCTGGCTGCTTGCGCGGTTGCGGTCGCAGCTCAACCGTTCGCGCTTAAGGACCACGAGACGGTGGTGTTCTACGGCGACAGCATCACTGCACAGAGGCTCTATACCAGGGACGTTGAAGAGTTTGTGCTCACGCGGTATCCACAGCGGCACATCCGCTTCGTGAACGCGGGCGTTCCCGGCGATACAACCGCAGGAGGATATGCAGGCACAATGAGCGAGCGCGTGGCCCGCGACGTTGCCCCCTATCAGCCCGGCATGATTACCGTGATGCTGGGTATGAACGACGGCGGATGGGGCTACGGATCGCCCGATCAAATCGCCGCCGGCTTCCAGACCCGCTACAATGCGCTGCTGCACGCGCTCCGGCAGGCCGCTCCAGACGCCGCTTTCACGCTGATCTCTTCCACGCCCTATGACGAGGTTACGCACGGCACGGAATTCCCCGGCTACGCGAAGATGGTCGATCGCCTTGCCGGAGAGGTTGCCGAGATCGCCTCACAAGGTGGAAGCAGCCCGGGCCAGCCGCCGGTTCTGTTCGCCGATTTTCATGGCCCAATGATGGAGGCGCTCGAGCGCGCCAGCACGCGCGAACCGCAACTCGCTGCGCTCTTGATCCCGGATCGCATCCATCCCGCCGAGGCGGGCCATTGGATCATGGCCGCGGCGCTGATGAAGACGTGGCATGTTGAACCGGTGGTTAGCAGCGTGGAGCTGCGCGCCAGCGACGCAACCGTGATTGCCGGCGCCCGCACCGCCGTCACCGGGCTTGAGAAATCCGCAGATGGGCTCAAGTGGACTCAGTTGGACGAAGCGCTTCCCTTGCCGCTCGATTTCAACAACGCGATGACCGGCCTGTTGCTTCAGATTTCAGATGTTGGCGAACTTGACCGGGAGATGTTGCGCGTGGAGAGCCTGGCGCCGGGCGAGTACAACCTGCGCATTGACGGCAAGCCGATCGCAGCGTTTTCCAATGACGAGTTGGAACGGGGTGTCAATCTGGCGCTCTACAAAACACCCATGCTCGAACAGGCTCGCGATATCGCTTCACAAGAGGAGCAGCGTGCCGATCTCGATCATGCAGCCTTCATATTGAGCGCGGATGTGAAACCCTCCGCGACGGCCGGCGTCGCTGAGTCTACGCTGCGCGAGGCCCAGGTTGAACTCGACGCGGAGATTCGCAAACATCTCAGCCCCGGGCCGCACCAGTTCGAGCTCCGGCGCGCCGAAGACACAGAGCACAACGACACCGCTACAACTCGTTGAAGGGCACGTTTTTTAAGGAAGGAAGCAAGGCATGAGACAGATGGGCAGGTTTTTTCTCGCTACGCTGGTGCTGATTGCTCTGCCGTTCGGTGCGCCGTCAGCGGCGCAGCAAAGTGCGTCTGCTGCCTCCACGCCCGCGGCCGACGCTGTTGCCGATTTGCCCAATGTGCTCTATGGCGCCGCCTATTACTCAGAATATGAGCCTTACGACAGGCTCGATCAGGATATCGCTCTGATGAAAGCTGCCGGCCTCAACGTTGTACGCATGGGCGAATCCACCTGGAGCCTGTGGGAGCCTGAGGATGGGCAGTTCGACTACGCATGGATGGATCGCGTGGTCAATGCCATGGGAAAAGCCGGAATCAAGGTCATCCTGGGCACACCCACCTACTCAATTCCTGCATGGATGGCGCACGAGCATCCGGAGATTCTGGCAGATACGCTCAGTCGCAACCTCTACGGCGGACCTTCTGCGCCAAGTGTCTATGGCATGCGTCAGAATATGGACACGGATTCACCGGCCTACCGTTTTTACGCCGAGCGTCTCATCCGCCACATCGTGGCGCATTACAAAGACAACCCCACAGTCATTGGATGGCAGCTGGACAACGAAACCAGCAGCTACGATGCCGACAATCCCGACGTCTTTATCGGCTTTCAGCATTACCTCGAGAAAAAGTTTGGCACGCCTGAAGCGCTGAGCAAAGCCTGGTTCCTTAATTATTGGGGCGAGAACCTGCACACGTGGGAAGACTTGCCCACGCGCGACGGCGCGCAGAGCACGGGCTACAAGCTGGAGTGGACGCGCTGGAGCCAGATGCGGGTCACCGATTTCCTCCGCTGGCAGGCCGCCTTGGTGCGCGAATCCGCATCCCCGCGCCAGTTTGTCACCACCGACTTTGCCGGCATGATGAAGCGCGATGTGAACGAAGAGTCGGTGGCCCGCTTTCTCGATATCCCGGCAGTGAACAATTATCACGGAACCCAGGATCACTTCGACGGAGCCGAACAGTCACTCACCGAAGATTTCACGCGCTCGCTCAAGCACGGCAACTTCCTGGTAACTGAAACCAACGCGCAAACCACGGGCTGGTCTTCGGCGTTTCAATTCCCTCCCTACGATGGGCAGCTGCGCGAGGACGTGTACACGCATCTTGCCAATGGCGCCGACATGGTGGAGTACTGGCACTGGGCGTCGATTCCTGCCAACCAGGAAACTTACTGGAAAGGCGTTCTCTCGCACGATTTCGAGCCCAACCGTGCCTACGCTGAAGTCTCGCGCACCGCGCACGAGCTCGAAAAAATTGGCTCGCACCTTGTCGGACTGCAGATTCATAATCAAGTCGCTATCCTCTGGAGCCGCGATTCGCTCAACGCCATCAGCTTCATGCCGTTCTCGTCTTCGGGTCCGCAATGGAGCGGCGACCCGCCCACGGCTACTTATGCCACGCTCGTCCGGCAGATGCACAACGCTCTTTACAATCTCAATGTCGGCTCGGATTTCGTCTTTCCAACCACTCAGGATTTCTCGCCGTACAAGCTGCTTATCGTGCCGGCGCTTTACATCGCCGACGATGCTCTGCTCCAACGCATCTCTGATTACGTGAAGAATGGCGGGCATGTGGTGATGACGTTCAAGAGCGGATTCGCCAACGAGAATTCGGCGGTGCGCTGGGTGCGTGCCCCCGGCCCGTTGCGCGAGGCAGCCGGCTTCAGCTATCAGGAGTTTTCCAACCTTGAACATCCGCTTGCGCTCAAGGGCGATCCGTTCCACGTCGGTTCGGCCAACACCGTCCAATATTGGGCCGAGTTTCTCATGCCTGAGCATGCCCAGCCTCTTGCTTACTACGACCACCCGTTCTTCGGCCGCTGGCCCGCCATCACCGAAAATCATTTTGGATCGGGAACTTTGCTCTACGAAGGAACCTACCTCTCCGATGAGTTGCAGACCGCGGTGTTGCGCAGCACGCTCAAGCAAATCGGCCTCATCGGCGCGGAACAGCCATTGCCTGCATCCATTCATATGCAGCACGGCATCAATCGTCTCGGCAAGCAAGTGAATTACTTCTTCAATTACTCCGGTGCGGAGGTGAATTTTCGCTATGAAGACGCCGAGGGGACGAATCTGCTCACCGGCAAACCAGTGGCGCACGATTCTGACCTCACCTTAGGCCCGTGGGACGTTGCAATCATCGAAGAGAGCGGCCCGGCGGGCTCAGCGCAGAAATAGAAACACCGCCGCATGTGCCGCGCGGAGGCGACAAATGGCTCCCATTCCAACACCCAGACTACGATGCGCAGTTTCGTTACTTGCCCCGCTGCCGGCTTTGCTCCTGATGGCTGCGCAACTGACCTTCGCGCAGAATGAACCTTCTCCTCCCGCGCTCTCCCATCCCATCTCGGTGTATAACAGCTGGTCGTCCTACGACGAGCTTTCTGACAATATTCCGCTCACCGAATCGCTGGCCATGCGTGAGCTGGATGAGTTATTGCGGCTCAAACGCGCGGGCGTGCGTTTTGATTACTACATGATGGATGCCTTCTGGTTTGCTCCCGATGGCGGTTACCGCACGTGGCGCAAGCCCAACTGGCCAAACGGCCCCGATGCGTGGATCAGGAAATGCCGGGAGAATGGGGTGCAGCCGGGTCTGTGGTTCAGCACCAACACCCTGGTCAAGATTCAGGCAGCCCCTGCGTGGCGCGACTCGCTGAACAAGGATGGCAGCGCCATGTCTCTCTTCGAAGGGGGATTTCTTCCCGACTTCATGGATGCCCTGCAGTATTGGTATGACCACGGAATCCGGATGTTCAAGTTTGACTTTCTTGATCTCTCTGCAGCCACGCCGGCCGCGGCGGCAAAGCTCAGCCCGGCAGAAATCAAAGAGCGCAATGCGGCGGCCCTCCTTGAGGCTCTGCGTGCATTCCGCCGGAAGAACCCTGACGCCGTGCTGATCGCCTTCAACGGATTCGGCGGCGACCTCGACAACACCGTCACGCGGTTGCCGTTTCACGATCCCACCGATCTGCGCTGGCTTGAGGTCTTCGCCATGCAATACACCGGAGATCCGCGCCCGTCCGATGTTCCCGAGGCCAATTTCTGGCGCTCCATGGACATCTACAGCGACCACATGGTGCGCCGCTTTGAGCAGCTCGGATATCCGCTCGAGCGCATTGACTCCACCGGCTTCATGGTGGGGAAAACGGGAACCATCTATTACCGTGGAATGCGCGCGTGGAAGGGCGCATACCTGCTCATGATGGCTCGCGGCGGATGGGTCAACACCGTGCACGGCAACCTGGAGCTGATTCAGGGCAGCGACGCCGCGTGGATGGCGCGAGCCCAGGCGCTGTTCTTCGAACTGCAGGGGTTGGGCCGCATCCATTCGTTTGGAGGAATTCCGGGCGACATCGAGCCGTACGGTTTTGGCGGAGTGACAACGCGGGGCGCGGTCTACGTCGCCATGAATCCCGCGCAGCGCGTAGCGGCCATCACGCTGCCGCGCCTGGCCTTCAATCAGGCGCCGATAGACGCCGGCCGCATCCAGTTTCGCGACGCCGGTTTCGAGCCCACACTCGCAGGCGATCGGCTCACCCTCGGGCCGGGCCAGATGGCCATGGTCGGTTATGGCGCATACGCCTCGCCGAAATATGACTTCGGCATCCAGCAGGACGTCGTTATCCCTCGTTCCATCTCGCCTTTCCCCGCAGAGTTCCAGTCCACTGGCAAAGGTTCAATTGAAACCACAATCGAGCCCCCCTCACATGGCACCCTGCGCGTAATCATTCGCCAGAGAACTCCTGACGGGATCATTCGCCGCACCTGGGCCGGCGGTCCGCCTTCGGGTGAGAACATGGGCAAGGTCTTCGCTCTCTCTGCAGAGCAGGAGCAGCGCGCGGTTCCGGTCCAAATCAACTACGACAAGGTGGTGTGGAGCGGAATGAGCTGGGCGGTGGGCGAGATCGGCACAAAAGACCTTTTGCCGGGCAAGCCGTTGACCATTCGCTTTCATTCGGCCGAGAAAGATCCGGTCCAGCTGGATGGGACCGTTTATCTGGTCAGCTACTAGCGCCGCGCACTAAGGAAAAGCTCAGAGACGTCGCGGCCCTGTCAGCCGCACCCAAGGCGCAGCGCCAACTCCGGCCGCTCAATACGCCCACCAGGGTGCAGCCGGCGCGCCTGAAGGCATCTGCTGGCCGTCGATGGCGCTGTAGACATTCACCCCGTAAAAGAACGGGAGACCCCAGTCAAAGCCGTAGCCGGTAGGATTGGTGCCGGCAAGGGTGGGCATCACGGCATCGGACGCGGTCGAACCGAGCAAAAGGTCCTCTGCGTTGCCCACGCTGAAGCTGGTCGATTTCGATGTGCCGTTCGCTCCCTCGTTCGTCGCCGACAGGCTCTGTGTCGAGCTTGGGCAATAAAGCCCCTCAAATGCACCGTCGTCGATTGACGACGAACATTCCGAAACAATATTTCCCACATCGGCGAAATACAGAGCGTTGGAGCCGCTGTCAATAAACCCGCCGCCGGCGCAGTCACTCGGGATGAAAGTCGTGCCGTTGAACTCCGTCGCGAAAAGGTCGCAAGCCAGCGTAAACACCGTGTCGCTGGAGGGAAGCGCGTTGTTCGATTCCGTACCGATGCCGAAGATCAGAGAGCCGGTCATGCTGACCTCAGAGCTCGATGCGCCCGGCAACTCCACAATCACGCCGTTATTATCGGTGGGAAACAGCACCACGGGATTTGTCACCTGGTTGGCTTGGGCGATCAGCGCCGGATTGCATGTGTCGCCGCTGCAGGTGTAATAAGCGCCGGTCGGCGGGCTCCCGGACGAGCAATAATCGGCGCCCTCAACAAAACAATCGTTCGGCTCCGCGCCTACGCCGAGTAGCCCATTCGCCCCGAGGGAATAGGCCGTGTCCACGTTTGTGCCGCCGTTGGAGCAACTGGTCGGAACGCCGGAGTCGGAGCCGCTGATCACCTGAATCGGAAGCTTGGAAGCCGTTTCACCGCCCAGGGTTACGTCGGCTTGCTGCACCGTCCCCCACAGATAAGCTCCATCGACAAACGACACACAGTCGTAGGCAGCCGAACCGTTCGAGGCGTTGAGAGCGGGAAGATTGAGACTCGAGACTTCGGAATCGAATACGCGCAGGCCGGTCGAGCCGGTATCGACCAGCAGGTTGGGAATGGTGACACAATTCGATGTGCTGCCCGGGGCGCAAATCGTCGCCGTGGCGAACGCCGCGTTCTCGTAGATGTAGCCATTCGCCACATTCGTCTCTGGACCCCCGTTCACGGCAATGCCCAGAACGTTGGAGCCGCTGCTTGACCCCGTCGAAGTGGTGCTGCCGGTACTGGTGGTGCTGGAGCTGCCGCAACCCGCTGTCAACCCCAAACCTATAAGCAAAATCGACAAGATAAATAAACAAAATGTACGCACTGAACACTCCTGCTCATCCATCATTGAATCTGGTTGACTGTCATTCCCTGCGGAATCAGGCCGGGAATGTAAGCGCGGCCGGCGTGAGCCCGCATATGGCCGCTGGTCTGCACCACCAGCCCCTGCTCCTGAATGTTCAGGGGACGATGCCCGTATATTTTCGGCGTCTGGTTCGACTGTGCCTGCAATGCCGCGGAGTACTGCTGAAAGTACGTCCCCAGAATCTGCTGCATTTGAGGAGGAAACTGGCCGTGCCAGCTGACGGCAAATACCGTTCCTCCGGAGTTGACGTACTCCTCTACCACCGTCCCGCCGGGCGAATGGATTTGATGGAGCTCGTAGTTGGCCGCATGCGTTACGTTCTCGGTGGCGTTCATGTTGGTGCGGTCCGTCTCGACGGAGTTGACGTCGCCGCCGAGCGAAGCGAAAGCCGGCGCGGCAGCCGAAACCACTGTGGCAAGCAAGGCTGCGCGGAAGAGCGGCCAAACCGCTGTCTTCGAGCGCGCCCAGCGACTGAGCTTCACTGCTTTCTCGATGTGCTCCATTTCAATTTCACCTTCGAATGTTTCGAAGTCTTTGACGTGGCCTTTATGGATTTGGATGCTTTGGCTCTGATGCCAAGGCGGATTTAGCGCGGCTGGCCACGCAGATCCACGTTGCAGAAATTCTTCGGGAGCTAATTTATCGGCTAATTCGCCCGGCGCGGCCCAACTTTGGGCGCGGATTTCCGTCTAACGAAATGGTAGTTATGCGCGGCGCATTGGGCCCCTTAGACGCCACACCAGAGTGGCCGCGCGCACCGCCGCAGAACGCGGTTCAGCACTGAACTGCGCCACCCGAAGCGTACCAAACGGGCAAAGAGAAATTCGCTCAGCGTCATCGGCACTGCAGACGCGCGCAAGTTCCTGTCACCACGCAATGCAGACGAGAAAAATGATTCCAGCGGGCCGGCCCCGTTCACAGGAGTCTCCCCTTTCCCTCGTTTCGGCGTATTCTAAGGGCAGAGTCCCCCGCATGAAGACCTTCACTCTCGATGAGGCGCAATCGCTGCTGCCGGTGCTTGAGTCGCTGCTCAAGCGGGCCATCGAAGGGAAGCGTTCCGCGCAGACGGTGGAGTCGGATCTCAATGGGCTTGCCCAGCGCATTTATCTCGCCGGCGGGATGCTCTTGAATCCGGCCGGCGTTGCCAAACAACGCGCGGAGATGGAGGCCCACCTGAACCGGGTACGCGAGTGCGTTGCCGAAATCGACGCCATCGGCGTGCAGGTGAAAGACCTGGAAACCGGCCTCCTTGATTTCCCCTGCCGTGTCGACAATGAGATTGTCCTGCTTTGCTGGCGCCTGGGAGAAACCGCGATCGAGCATTGGCACACGCCGGAAGCCGGCTTTCAAGGCCGCCAGCCTGTGGATGAGCGCTTCCGCCGGCGTGCCTCCGGGCGCCCCAATTAGGTAGCTTCGACATCCTGTATAAACTTCGTGATTGCAGTTTCTTGCGGCCCCCGCTCCACAAACAGGCCAAGCCGCGCTTCGCCAGGTAAACCTCGAAGCGCGGGATTTCATCTACTTCGGCGGGTGAAAGGCGCGTCGCAGAAGCGTTAGAATCGAGGCTGGGCGCATGTTTCGCATAACCATGCACCCGCCGCTCGGCGACGAGCGCAAGAGTAGCTGTGATCGTCCTATAGGCAAATGCAGGGGCAGCAGCAACGATTAAGCCGATAGATAACAGATATCTTCTGCCAGACAGACTGCTACGAGAACTTCCGGCCGTGCCGCAAAACACACTTCCCCAAAAGGAGTTTCTCTATGCGTAATCAAGCTATTTTCGTCATGTCTGTCGCTTTTGCCTGGTATGCGGCTTTTGGCAGCGCGCGGCCGGCAAACGCTCAAACCTCAAACAACCGCGACGCGGCGGAAGCCGAAAGCGCGGCTTCGCAAATGGTTCCCGCACAAGCCAGGCTCAGTGAGCAACTCGATACAAAGACCTTGCGGCCAGGCGAGCAGTTTAAGGCCACCCTGAGTGACAAGGTTATGCTGAAGAACGGCATTGAGCTGCCAAAGGGGACTGATCTCGTGGGAACCGTCGAGAAAAAAACTGCGCCAGAGGGCGCCAGGTCGGTTCTGGCATTGCGTTTTACGCAGGCAGACTTGAAGAGCGGCAAGACCGTCCCGATTGAGGCAACGATTGTAAACGTCGCTCCGCAGTACGACAATCTATCCGTAATCTCCACCGAGGCGGCGCCTCCGTTGCCGTGGGATGGAAAGGCGGTGCAGATCGACGTCGAGGGTGTGATTTCCGGAGTCGACCTGCACAGTCGAATTGCGGGCGCGGACTCCGGAGTTTTTGAGTCGGCCAGGAAGAGCGACATCAAACTGACCGCGGGAACACAGATGGCATTAGCCATCGGCGCTGAGGGCGCGAATGCTGGGAACGGCGCCCTTTGACCCTAGGCGCGTTTCTCTCTTAGGGTCTCGAAACCAGGGTCACCCTTGCTTGCGGGATGGGTGACCACAAGCCGAGCGAAAGACCTTTTGATTGCGTCTCCTGATCAGAAGCATCCCCGCGTGGGCCTGAGCTTGCCGCTGAGGGCGCCTTAACCAGTGCCCTCAGGGGTGGCCTTTGAATAGAATTGGATCAGGATCGCTGGCGGAACGATCTGTCGTCTTGTCGTGCAAGCGGGCGAATTGCGAGGAAGTGACGATGAAAATCGGAGTGAGGGCAGGGCTTCTGCTGGGGTCGGCAGTGCTGCTGGCTGGATGCTCGGGATTCTGGGATCTGCCAACCTCATCATCAACGACTACCGGCGGCAGTGGCACCACCGATTCGAGCGGCGTTTTTTATGTGCTCGACCAGACCACCAGCGAGATTGTCGGTTACTCCATCTCGTCAGGCACCCTTCAAACTGTTTCGGGCACTCCTTCCACGCTGGCCGCTGAACCCATCTGCATTGCTATCGCGCCGGGCGGCGGTTTTCTCTATGTTGGCACCGTGAACGGTATCTATCTCTTCACCATCGGTTCGGCCGGCGCCTTGAGCGTGGGGAACGGCGGAAACCCCATCTCCTCCGACATCCCTTCCGCCATGCAGGTCAGCGGCTCGTGGCTGGTTGACGCGTTTATTAACTCCAGCGGGCAAGTCCAGATGGATGCCATCTTGATTAACTCGTCGACCGGAGCCTATGCGGGCTCGGGCGGTGCGCCGGCAGATCAAACCTTCAGCATCGCCAATGCCACGGTCGAACAGGGACAGATGGTCCTTTCGCCCGACGGGGACAACCTCTTTGTCGCCCTCGGCAGCGGAGGGACCATTGTGGTTCCGTTTTCATCGAGTAATGGCTCCAATCCTCTGGGAACGACGGCAAAAACCATCGCCGCGTTGAACACCGGTGGCTCGGCGCTTTCCGTCGGCGTCGACCCGACCAACCGGGTGTTTTACATCGGCGAGACGCTCGCGAATTCCTCGGCCAATTCGGGCGGACTCGTCGTCTACAACTACAGCTCGTTGAGCGGCACTCCGGCGCAGATTTCCGGCTCACCCATCGCTAGCGGCGGACTGTCGCCGAACGCAATTCTGCCCATCGGTTCGGGCGATTACGTCTATGTCGCCAATGGCCAGGGCGAAACATCGGCGGGAAACATCGCGTGGTTTCCCATCACAGCCTCGGGCACCACGTACACCATCGCTTCAGGCAGCACCGTTGCCTCGGGCATTTACCCCATTGGCCTGGCCGAGGATAGCGACGACAATTTTGTGCTGGCGGTCTCTACGGGTGGCTCGACGTCAAGCGGCGATCCCGACCTCGACGCGTACACCATGAGCTCGGGCGCGCTGACCTCGGCCATTACCTCCACCACCGGCACCGATCCCGTGGGTGCGATCGCCATCGCGGCCCTGCCGTGAGAACAGGGGGTCAGATTGGGATCAGCGGATGCGTCTCACAGCGAATGGCGGTTCCGGCACTCGTCTTTATTCGGGAGATTCTCAGAACTTGGGAATGCAGCACCGTGCTGCGGCTTTGACCACCGGCCCCTGATCGCTGACCCCCGATCACTGACCACTGATCACTGTACTTCTGACACCTGATCCCTCTAACCTCCAGGGTGGTATTCTCAAGGCAAACGCCACGGTCCGTGCTCAATCCCTTCCCAATCCTCACTGGCCACTTTTTCCGGCGCTTCCGGTCTGTTTTGGCGCTGCCCGTGATGGCGCTGTGCGGTTTTTCGCTGATCAGCGGATGCGCCAGATTCAGGCATCAACACTACGAGATGGTGTATGTCTCTATCCGCGAGACATATCTGCACGACCGCGTGGCTCCGGTTTCCAACCGCGTGTGCGAGGTGGTCAACGGCCAGGCGCTCGAGGTTCTCGAACACGGCCGGCGGTTCCTGAAGGTGAAAACCGGGAAGAACGAAATCGGCTGGATTGAAGACCATGCCGTAATCGATGCGAAGACGCACGACGCCTTCGTCGAGCTTGCCGAGCAGCACAAGGACGATCCCGTAGCGGTCCAGGCCACGCTGCGCGACGATCTCACCATGCACCTGCTGCCAGGCCGCGAGACACAACGCTTTTATCTGCTGGCGGCGAACACCAAGGTGGAGCTCTTGGAACGCGCATCGGCTCCCAAGAAGATGGTTGAACTGCAGGGACCGTTGCCGGGTGCGCCCAGACCCGCGGAGGAGACCAGGAACGAGACGGGGGCGGTGGGAAGTGCAGAGGAACCTGAGCCGCCCGAGATGGAAGACTGGTGGCTGGCGCGCGATGCGGACGGCCGCGTTGGCTGGCTACTGGCCAAGGGCCTGGATGTGGACGTTCCCGATGATGTTGCTCAGTACGCCGAGGGGCAGCGCATCGTGGGCGCCTGGGTACTGGCCAAAGTGAACGACGCACAGTCCGACTTCCCCAATCATCAGGCCCCCGAGTACCTCACCGTATTGTCGCCCCTGAAGTCCGGCCTCCCCTTCGACTTCGACCAGGTGCGCGTTTTTACGTGGAGCGTCAAGCATCACCGCTACGAGACGGCTTTCCGCCTGCATCCCATCCAGGGATTTCTGCCGGTCCGCGTGTTCAAGGCAAACAAGGCTGGCGCCACCGTTCCCGCGTTCAGTTTTCTCCTGGCCAGCAGCAACAATCTCATCACCGATCCTGAGTCCGGCATCACGCGCCCGGTGGCTCCGCGCACCATCGATTACGAGATGGTCGACACCCGCGTGGAGCGGACGGGAGCGGATATGGCCCCGATTCCGATCTTGCACGAACCCGGCGAGAACAAAGAGGCCGGCAAGAAGCCGGCGGCGAGCAGGAAACGCAAGTAGCCGGGAGGGCCAGGACCGTCGCCGGTCCTTCCGGTTCGGCTGGCACAAAACTGGGACGTTGATTCCGATGAGCTGCCCGAATGACGCGAAAAGCAAGACTGCGCCGGAATAAAACGCAAAAACCGCCGAAGTCCAGCTGGGCGCCGCTCGCTGGGCCCGCGGTCATCCTGCTTGCGGCCATGGCCGCCATCTGGCCGCTCATCGTCACCGGCCCCTCGTGCAACGGCGACTTCTACTTCCATTTTGTTTCGTGGGCCGATGCCCAGCGCAGCATGGCTCAGGGCATCTTGTACCCGCACTGGGCCAACAGTCCCAATTTCGGCTTCGGCGAGCCCCGTTTCGTCTTCTATCCTCCTCTCACCTGGATGGCAGGAGCCTTGCTCGGGCTGGTTTTGCCCTGGAAAGGCGTGGCGGTCGCCTTCATTTTCCTGCTCCTGGCCGGAACCGGCTTGGCCAATCGGGCCTTGGCGCGCCAGGTGATGCAAGACGGGCCCGCCACTCTGGCAGGGTGCGCATCCATCTTCCTGGGCCGAGGCATTGCCGACGTAGCCCTCCGATCCGACTACGCGGAGCTGACCGGCGGCTTCTGGATTCCCCTCCTGCTGCTCTTCCTCTTGCGCAACCGCAATCCGTCGGGACGCCTCTGGGAGCGCGCGTTCGATGGCTCGGCCGCGCCACTCGCCCTGGTGGTGGCCGGGATTTGGCTCAGCAATGGGCCGTTAGGCATCGAGGCCTGCTACCTGGCAGCCGCCATTGCGCTTCTCTCCGCCGCGCTCGCCAAGTCCTGGGCGCCCATCTTGCGCGCCACGGTTGGCGTGCCGCTCGGTATGGGCCTCGCCGCCATTTATCTGGTCCCCGCGGTGTGGCAGCGGCGCTGGGGCAACTTCCAGGAAGCTGTCACCAAGATCAACTTCCGCGTCGAAAACAACTGGCTTTTTCAACGCCACGCGGATCCCATCTGGTTGCCCCACGACGGCACGCTGTTCCGGATTTCCATCACCGGCGCGGCCATGTTTGCGGTGGCTGCAGTTTCCATGCTGGTGGCATTCAAGCGCGGCACTCTGCCACGTGAACCCCGCTGGCGGATCCCGCTGATGGTCATCCCTTTTGTCGTTTTTCTTCTTCAGTTCCCTGTTTCCTGGCCGCTTTGGAAGTGGCTGCCCGAGCTCAACTATCTCCAGTTCCCCTGGCGATGGTTTCTCGTCATGCAGCCTTCCGTAGCGATTTTCTTTGCCGCCGCGGTATGGGTTGAGCCTGGGCGCCGGCGGATTGCGATTCTGGCGGCGTCTGCGGTGGTGTTTCTTGCTGCCGGGGCGGCCGAATGGGTGTTTTTCTTCGGTAGTTGCAAAGTCTTCGATACACGCCTTGAGGCTTGGGAGCAGCAAGGCGGCGCCTATGGCAAGCCCGAATACTCTCCCCCGGGCGTCCAGTACCAGCTGGCGCTGCCCGACACTCCCAGCAATTGCGTGGTAAGCAACCTCAGCGATCTTGCCAACATTTCGGGCGAGCCCGGTGAGGAGATGCGCCGTGCGCGGCCAGGGAGCCAGGACATTTGCAAGGGCAACTTTATTGAAGTCAGTCTGCCGGAAGTGAAGGAGTTCAGTGGCACAGCCGGTCAGGCAGGGTACCTCATTTTGCGTTTGCGCGATTTCCCGGCGTGGAATGTCACCCTGAACGGCCGCGCCACGACTCCCATGCTCGAGCCGGGCCACGGGCTGATGGCCGTGCCCGTGATGCCCGGCCCCGTGACCGTGATTGCGCGCTGGACAACCTCCGCCGATGTCATCACCGCGCGCTGGCTCACCGCGCTGTCCCTCGTTCTGTTTGCCGCGCTGTATTTCGGCGAGCGGACACTGCGGCAGACGTCAACTCTGAAGAGCGGATAGCTGCTAGCGAGCCGGCAGGTCAGCGAGCTAGCGAGCACTGCCGCGCCAATAACCACCGCAAAAAGCGGCGGTCATCCTGAGGCGGCCCCGGGGTCCCCAAGGAGCTTTGCTCGCCGGGGGTGGGAAGCCGAAGGATCTGCGGTTGCCTCTCGAACTCCCTCGTCCCTAATCCTCGCCTTCTTGCTCCCTCGCTCTCTCGCCGCGCTTTCTGTTCCCTGCTTCTCTGTCAAGCCCCCTCCCCGCCGAGCCGCGCCCGCTCCATCCACCTAACCCATTGATTTCTCGGCCCCTTGGTCCCTTGTTCCTTCGCTCCCTGTCTTTTGCAGATTATTTCCATCAAATCGCTACACTTGAACTGAGTAGAGGCTCTGTTCTGCGCGGAGGGCTTCGAACCGGAGGGAGCAGCGGCCTTCAGGCCGCTGAATTCTGACGGGCAAACCGCGCGGCTTTAGCCGCGCGCCGTAGAGGCCTTTCGGCGCCCTGCACACGAGCCCGAAAACGAATTTCGAGGCAAAACAAAGGCGAACTCGCCTCGGAAAAAATTTGAGCATATACCCCGGTGGGGTATGGTTTGGAGGGTAACCTTTTTAGAATCAGAAAAACGGACTCGAAATGGCCCTTGAATTGCGCTGTTTTTGGCCTTAAA
>JASHQH010000236.1 GCA_030037635.1 Acidobacteriaceae bacterium | reverse complement strand
GATTCTGAGGGAGCCGATGAGAAGGCAGCGTTCCTCGGGCTGGCAGCATACCTGATGAAGCAACTGTTGATTCATCATGCTCGTCCGCTCTCTAAGCGGGCAGAAAAAGTCGAGCTCCAAGACCTGCCCGGTCCGCCCTTGTCTAAGGAAAATTCGTTGATCGAAATCGACGATGCTCTGAACCGGCTCGCCGCCATCAATCCTGCGCTTCGTCGCGTGGTGGAACTTAGGGTGTTCGAAGGCCTGACGCGCGAAGAGATCGCGCGAACAATGGGCTGCGGCACTGCAACCGTTGCCCGCCACTGGAGTTTCGCCCGAAGCTGGTTAGAGGAAGCCTTCACGGGGACGACTCGACTGTGACGGACGAACGCTGGAGACTGGCGTACGCCATTTTCGAGAAGGCCGCTGCTCTTGACGAATCGGAGCGGCGGGATTACGTAATCTCTGCCGCCCCGGATGCAGGAATTGCCGGCAAAGTGCTGGCGATGCTGGACGAGATGGCTGCTTCCGCCGATTCGGATTCAGTTCCCGAACCCGAGCATTCTAAGGACCCCGCCGCCGCTCCGCCACCCAATACTCTGCTGGTTGGCGCCGCGCTAGGCCGTTTTGTCATTACGGGCTTTGTTGGCAAGGGAGGAATGGGTAGAGTCTATTCTGCCCGCGACCCGGAATTGAATCGCGAAATAGCCGTGAAAGTGATCGCACGAAAGGCTAACGAGACCGACTCGGAACGGTTCATTCGCGAGGCACAGGCGGCCTCGGCCCTGAACCACCCGAACATTGTGACTGTGTTCGAGGTGATTCACTCAGATCCCATAGTGGCCATCGCAATGGAACTTGTGACGGGAACCTCACTTCGGCATTTTTGCGATACAGCACAGGCAGTCGAGAAGGTGGCTCTCTGGGGAGGTCAGATCGCTCGTGCGTTGGCCGCGGCGCACGCCTGCGGTATTGTCCATCGGGACATCAAACCGGAGAATCTGATGCTCCGCCACGACGGGTACATCAAAGTTCTCGACTTCGGACTCGCCCGGCACGCTGGCACCGACCGGGCAGACGGCGAATTGGCAATGGGTACGCTAGGGTATATGTCGCCGGAGGAGATTCTGCAGCGCCCCATAACCGCGGCGAGCGACATCTTCTCCCTGGGCATTGTCCTGTACGAGCTGGCTTCGGGTACGAATCCGTTCCGCAGCGACTCGGCTGGCGCTACGACACGGCTCATCCAGGGACTGGAGCCACCCCCGCTGCCCGGCCACGGTAAAGGTGTTCCTCGGAAACTCGACCAATTGCTGCGTGTCATGCTCAGCAAATCGCCGGCTGCTCGCCCTTCAGCCTCCGAAGTTGCATCGCGACTCGAAGCCATCGTTCAGCCGCGCATATTCCGGCGCCGAACTGTTTGGGTTGGCCTTGTCCTCGCCACGTGTTCGCTCGGCGCCTTGGCCGTCTGGCGCCTGGTTCCTTTGCATCGGGCGGATGACAAGCCCGTCCTGTTGCAAAGCCTGCCTCTCGATAGTGAGCCGGCCTCGGAGACAGCACCCGCTTTCTCGCCGGATGGCGGCAGTATTGTCTATGCCTCTGACTTGGGATCGGCTGGGATTCATCATATTATGACTCGATCTGTTGACGGACTGGCTTCTGGCGGGTCGGGATCGAACCAGCAATTCACGCTTACGTCGGGGCCCCAGGACGACACCAATCCGGTCTGGTCGCCTGACGGGTCCCGTATCGCGTTCTTGCGGAGGACAAGCCCCGAAACCCTCGACGCAATCGTCATCCCCGCAGGTGGCGGTGCCGAACATGTGATCGCCAGCCTTCCTGGTTTCCGGCCAAGCGCGCGCAAATTCCTAACCTGGGCGCCGGATGGCAAAGCACTCGTGGTCTCAAATCGGTTGAACAACACCTTTGCGCTCCACTTGTTCCGGTTGCCGGTCTCCGGAGAAACTGAGCAGTTGATCACAGAGGGGCCAGAAGGGGCACAAGATGTCTCTCCCGCTTTTTCCCCGGACGGTCGCTGGCTCGCTTATCTTCGTTGGGAGAATGGCGCCACATACGAGCTCTGGGCTGTTCCGCAGCCGACTGGAAGACCTAGATTGCTTGTCAAGAGCCCGGTTCCGATTACCTCGTTTGCCTGGAAGCGCGACAGTGAAACCATCGTGTATGGTGGTGGCGCAATCAGCACGGGTGAGCTATGGCAGGTTACTGTTGACGGACGTCGCGTGCTTGCGCCTTTCGTTTTAGAAGGTGCGTCCGACGAGATCACGATTGCCCCCAACGGCGCCAGGCTGGCTTACGTTCTACAGAATCTTGATTCCAACATCTGGCGGATTCCGCTGGGTCGGATTCAAGAGAAGAACTCGTCTCCTCCCGAAAAACTGTTCGCCTCAGTCCGCGACGAGTTTGATCCGGCGTATTCACCCGACGGGAAGTCAATCGCCTTCGTCTCCAACCGTTCCGGCCAGTGGAATCTTTGGATTGGGAATGCGGATGGGACGGGGTTGCGTCAGTTCGCGGCGCAATCGCTTCTGCCGTTCCATCCCGCATGGTCTCCAGACTCACACGAAATCGCCTTCGAATCCGAGTCATCCGGCAAGAGTGAGATTTGGCTGGTCAACGCGTCCGGGGGAAATCCGTGGCGACTGGTCGCCATGCCTGGCGGAGCCGAGGTCCCATCCTGGTCCCCAGATGGCAAGCATGTCCTTTATTACACGAATGCTAAGGGCTCCCGGCAGGTCTGGGAAGTCGCGGCCACCGGTGGAGCTCCAGTTCTGCTGATGCGCCGAGGGGCGTATGATCCTTCGGAGTCCTCGGACGGGCAATATCTCTATTACGCCAGCGTATCGTCTCCTGGAATCTGGCGAGTTCGGATCGAGCCCCGACTACCGGATGGAAGCGTGGCTAACCAAAACGAAGAACTCATCCGCGAAACGCTGCCGGTAACTGGTCACCGCTTCTGGTCTCTAGGTCAAGGTGGGATCTATTTCGTGGACGCACAGAAGACGCCGGCAGTTCTAAAGTTCGTCGACCTGACGTCGCGCAAGGTCACTGTGCTCGCCACGCTTTCCAAACCACCAGCAAAATTCACAAGAGGCCTTTCGATCTCGCCTGATGGTCGCTACGCATTGTATTGCGAAGACGACGTGGATCGGTACGAAATCCGTGTAGTGGAGAATTTCCGCTAGCCGGCGCCGTGGGGTTTTTCGTTAACAGACGTTAGTCGTGTCGAAATGCATGAAGGTCTGCTTATGAAGCTGGTTCAACGCTTCCGTGGACTGATGCCGCAAGATTTTCAATCTGCATTTCCTTCGAGCCCGTTGTTGCCACTCAACGACATTTTTTCAGCAACGTTATTACTGGCATGGTCCGCCGCCCAAGCCGATCCTTCTTACCTCTGGCGAGATCCTCGAGGGCGAGGTGTCGAAGAAGACGCCGAAGCAGCCGCAGAGAGCCCACGGGTAGACGAATTCGCGTCCCATCTCAATCGAATCCTGGCGATTGAGCCTCTCTGCGCCGAGATCGCCTCCCTTGGTTGGGCTGGTAGTGTTGAGCACGAGGGAATCCTCGCTACCTGGCTCGCGTACTTGGTGGTCGGCAACATAGCCCCGCACGCTTCACTGGCGGCGCTCTTGTGTGCACCGTAGTGCGTTTCTTGGTGCGCTACTCTGGCTTCGCGCGCTCTACGGCAGCTCTCTCGGCAAATGCTCTTTCGAGGCGTTCAATACGCGTAAGGCAGTTCTGGTATCTCCGCTCAAATGCCGCCATTTCCAGGGCAAACATCCGGCGATTTAGCTCCCAGAGCCGTTCATTCTCCGCATGCCACGCCGAGCCAACCATACTGGAATTCTACAGCGATAAAGAACTCGCAAAGTCCAGCCTGCTTCAGCCTATTGAGTTTGGCCGGACGCACCTGGAAGGGGAATCAGCGCGCGAAGTGGCACGCGCGTGGGCGAGTTGACGCCATTGCCTGGAAGAAAGTCTCGTGAACTCCAGGCGGGCGGTCTGGGGTGACGATCGGTATGCCCGGCGTCACAAAGACTTCCCACTTCAGAATCGAAGGATTGTTCATCGGCTTCCAGCCTCCCAGACCTGAGATTCATTTATTGAACCATCCGGTTCTTTATTTAGCAAGCCGCCCTGTGGAAGAACGACAATAATGTGGGGAATGGGACGCCGCAAGATGTTCAGCCGTGACGATGTGCTCAACCTGACGATTCCGGTCTTCTGGAAGCATGGACTCGCCGAAACGACGGTGCAGGACCTTGAAAAGGCAACTCGCGTCAACAAGTCAGGGCTCTACGCGGAGTTTCAGAACAAAGAAGATCTCTTCACAGAGAGTCTCCGCCGCTATTTTGAAGAATTGCAGCAGACGGGCACACTTACCTCAAAGCCTCTCGGATGGGAGAACATTGAGAGGTTTATGAGGGTGGCCCACGGAAACTGGGGTCACTGGAGGCAGAAGGGTTGTTTTTCGGTGAACTCGATGCGGGAGTTCTCCGATCTTCCATCGGAGGCGCGCGTCCTGATGAATGGAAGCCTGACGCTGCTGAAGCGACAGATGGTGAAGAACCTCGCTGCGACAAGCCAGCAGCGTGGGGACAACGATACTCTCGCGGACCTTATCCTCACGTTTTTTTGTGGGGTCTGCATACTGCAGAATCTCGGTCCATCAGTCGAGGAGATCGACAACAAGATTAGCCAGTTTTTACGACTCGTCCGTATGGCATAGCCGAAAATAGATTCTGAGCGAACTGCGCTCTCAACCAGAATTTGGCCACCTGGCCGTAAAGTCGCCTATGCTTCCCCTTGAACTCTCTCAATCCAAGGTGGATTGTGGCCGCTGGTGCTCCTCTGACGCCTAATAGAAGACGGCCTGCCCTCTCGCGTCAAGTTGCATGAGCAAGTCGAACTCTGAGAGATTGCGCGTGAGCACAACGCAACCATGTTTGGCGGCCGTGAGAAAGATCAGCGCATCGTTGAGCGCTTTGCGCTGCTCATCCTTCCCGTAGCCCTGCAATCGGGCGAGTAACCCGGAGAGGATACCGGCTTCGCGCCATGTATCGCGACCCGGGGTGAGGATCCGATGCGACGGGCGCCGATCGATGGAGGCGGCAACCTTCGCAATCGCGCTCGCTCGCCCCGGATGCGCCGGGTCTAGCAAACCGGCAAGCGCCGCCAACTCCGCTTCCGTAACCGAAGAGTGCCAGAGACTTCCGGTTCGAAGAGCAACCTCCGTGGAGTCCGGGAGCCGGCCTTGCAGAGCATCGATATAAACCGTGGTGTCGAGGAGCAACTTCGGGAACGGAGGCTTCAGGTCCGACAAAAACTGCAGTTGGGAGCGCTCGCGATATGCGAGAGCGCTCCTCCGCTTTTCCGGTTTCAGTTGTCTCAGCGATTGTTGAAATGCTGAACTAGAACTCAAGGTCGAGATCCTTGCTCACCGTTCCGCGCTGGGCAAGAAGCCAGTCAGCGTAATCGTCCGCGGCCACGATGTTGGCAAGCGCAGCCTCGATCAGCTTGGAATCGGATTGGATACCAGTTTTCTTTTTTGCTTGCTCTACCAAAAGTAACGGCATACGCCCGCGCACAGTGAGGGTGCGGGCACCGCTAAGCAGCCCCTGCTTCTCAGCGATGGAGAGAGCATCGCCGAACCTGCGACTTCTCACAGACGGTTTCTCCCGCTTAGAGATGCGGGAGACCTGGGACGCGATTGTCCGGGGCATGGAAACCTCCTCTTTTGATTGTAGCACAGAATTAGCAATTCCGTGCTACATGCATACGGCCAATTCGCAGTTCGTGTGGGTCATTCTTGGATCGCTCCCGAATTCTAGGGTGATGGTTCAATTCGAGATCAGATGAGATGGGCACTTGAGAACCAACCCTCTGTGCACGAGCGGCGAAGAGTGCCCGCAGTGTGGCGGCATGACCAGTCAGCCTACCGCGGTCCCATCAGCAGCGGTTCAACCTGAGTGGAAGCTCCAACTATCCCGCTGACCTGCCCCTCGGGGCCTGCTCTTGGCCGTCTCCGACATCGAGGCCGCCTGCAAGAATCTAGTTGAGGACGGTGTTCGTGGCCAACGAACCAATTGGCTCCGCGTCAGAGTTGCTACGCGCCTTACGGCAGTTGGCTGAAAAATGTGCGTGCGGGGACAACGACTGGCCGGCGAGCGGAAAAGCAGTCGACCGCCTCGAAGGGCAAATTCATCACTACCTGAAATGCAAGAGTCGCCTTCACTTGACTCTGGAAGTAAGTAAGTGCCGGCGAAAGAGCAGAATCGCTGAGCTTGACCTCAACCAGAAACCACGGCTTACGTTCGCGCACCACCAGAAAGTCTACCGTAAGAAAGTCCAGACTATTTTACGATAAACCGCTAAATGGTCCAATACCGAAATTGGAATCGTTCACGCCGCGGGCGGCGAGCAAACTGTGAGTGCGGTCACAGGATGACTCGAGATCTCCACGTATGATCGCGGCTTCAGAGTTTGAGCGGGTGGCGAACTCAGGAAGGAATCATGACAGGGCACAGAAGAAGGCGGCAAACGAAGCATCGTGTTGCAGTCTCGAAGCTAGAAGTCAGAGTACTTATAGATGACTTGCGTCAAAAATGGAGCAACCGGCGCGCAAATCCTGAGGAATGCAGACGAGCCCTCAAGGAATTGGTCGAAGAAAAGCATTGCACAATTCGTGGGCTCGCCGGCGACTTGGGAGTAAAAGAGCAAACTTTGCGCTACCGCTATCATCTTGCGCGGCCCAAAAAAGTCGCTGCGAAAGCCAAACCAGCTCCGGCGAAGCAGGTTCAAACAAAATCTGCTTTAGCCAGGCATTCTCAAACGCCAGCCGGTTCGGTTCTACCGGCTTCGGAGAAAAAGGCCCCGTCGCAAGCCGGTCCAGAGAGAACTGCTCAAACCTCGGACCAGTCGCGGTCCACCCAGCCCACGGGCCGAAAGAAGAGCCCAAAGATCGAGGAGCGATTCCAGACACTTGAATCCCTACAAGGTCAGCTCGCCGAAATCATTGTGAACCTGATCCGCACCGAACTCGGCGAGAAGTCGACAGAGCCCCGTGTGCTCAGA
>JASHQH010000235.1 GCA_030037635.1 Acidobacteriaceae bacterium | reverse complement strand
GTGCGAATGAAGTTGACTCTTACCATCGCGTTGGCTCTGGGTTGCTGGATAGCGACTGCGCCCAGGCTGTTGGCGCAGGACCAGCAGAGCAACCCGCCGGCTGCGCAGCCTAAAAAGGGTCCGCCGTCCGCGCAGGACAATCAGCCCGCCGCGCAGCAGCCTCCGCGTACGCAGCAACAGACGGATCAGAATCCATTTCCTGAAGACACGAGCGATGTGCCGGTGGTGCCCACGGGAAACCAGCCAAACGTGCCTTCGGCCGCGGCCGGCGCTTCGCGCGCGCCTCTGCCGGCTGAGGATGTCGATCCCGTACGCTCGCCTGAAGAAGCGGGCGCAGCCGAGCACGAGCAAAACAAAGACTCCAGTTCAAGCCTCGCCGGCCTGCGCGATTTGCTGCCGCCTGCGGATGACGAGGCGGACACGCAGCCGGACAGGCGCGGACGCAAAGCGCAAAAGCCCGTGCCCGAACACCACGAGACTGCAGCCGAAGACGAAAACGTGGGCAAGTACTATCTCGACAACAAGGACTGGAAGGCTGCGCTGTCGCGCTTCCAGTCGGCAATGGTGCTGGACCCCGACAATCCCGACGTCTATTGGGGACTGGCTGAGGCGGAGCGGCATTTGGGTCACTTTTCCGATGCGCGTGCGGACTATCTGAAGGTGACGGAATACGATCCCGAGAGCCGCCATGGCAAAGACGCCCGCAAGGCATTGCAGGATCCTGAGATTGCAAACGCCAAGCCCTCGACTGAAGCTGAAAAACCTGCGACCTCGCAATAAGAGCGAAGACGCGAACTCAGATCAGGACCCGAGCCCTCCAAACCACTTTTGCCAGGCCGCCATGACGGGCGTGGTCCAGAAAATGCAGATCGTTGCGCCCACGCAGAGGAACGTGCCGAAGGGCAGCCGCTTGGCTCCCCATGGCTCGTCTTTGGAGCGCCCGAAGCGGCCAACGAGCCAAACCAACGCCACGAGCGTGCCCAGGATGACCGCGAAGCCAAAGGTAAATATGGCCAGTCTCACGCCGACCCATCCGCCGATCACGGCCATCAGCTTGACGTCGCCCATACCGATGCCCTCTTTGTGACGGACGATCAGGTACAGAATGCGAATGAGCACTAAGCCTCCTGCGGGGACGACCGCGCCCAGAAACCAGGTGGCAACGGCCCCGGAGACCATGTGTTTCCACACGTCGAAGCCGCCATGAAACAACAGGAAAGCGTCCAGGGTTTTCCGCGCGACGGCCATCACCAGGCCCAGGCCAATCCCCGGCCAAATCAGCCGGTCGGGCAGCCACAGATTCTCCGCATCAAAGACCGCAAGGGCGACAAGGAGCCAGAGAAAAATCATCTGGCCGGCCCCGCTCACGATTTCTACCCACGCCGCGTAAACCAGGGTCGGGGTGTGCAGGTCAGCGAACCAGGGCATTGTGAGCCACGCCGACGAGGCCCATAGCGCACCCACCGCAAATTCCACCACCGGGTACCGCCATCCGATCCATGCCTTGCAGGTGTGGCAGCGGCCGCGCAGCGCCAGCCAGCTGACGAGGGGAATGTTTTCCCAGGGGGCTAACGGACGGCCGCAATGGCGGCAATGGGAACGCGGCCGAACCACGCTCTCGCCTTTTGGCCAGCGGCTGGCGCAAACATTCAAGAAACTTCCAAAAAACAGGCCCAACAAGCCTGCCAGCACTGTTCCCAGGATGCGAATCATTGCAGTGAGAGTATACCCTCCGATAGGCGGTTCAAGCATTTGATTCCGGAAGGGATTTTCACCGCCGGCCGGTCTTTCCTCAGGCGCCTTTTGGGCGCAGGGTAAACTGGAAGTGCATGGATCTTCCGCGAGCAAGCTCCAATGCACAGGATTTGGCGCCGCCAACCACCAGCGATCCGGCGCGCGCGGCAGCGTTGTTTGAGCAATCCGTCGCCATTATGGCTCGCTTGCGCGCTCCCGGCGGTTGCCCCTGGGATCGCGAACAATCTTTCGATTCCATCCGCAAATACACTCTGGAAGAGGTCTACGAGGTCTTCGACGCGATCGAGCGCAGCGATTTCTCTCACCTTCCCGAGGAGCTGGGCGATCTGCTTCTGCAGATTCTCTTCTATGCCGAAATTGCGGCCAACGAAGGTCATTTCACCATTGCCGACGTGCTGGAATCTCTGAACCGCAAGCTGGTACGCCGCCACCCGCACGTTTTTGGCGATGAGGCCTCGCGCGCGGCAGGAAACCGGGCCGACGTGGATGCCGCTGCAGAAAGTTCCGCGGCGGTGCTGCGCAACTGGGACCAGATTAAAGCAGCAGAAAAGGCATCGCATGCAGCGGCCCCTTTGGAGCAGGGCCAGGCGAGGTCGAGGCTGGATACTGTGCTGCGCGCGCTGCCCGCGCTGGCCGAAGCTGCCAAGCTCGGCGCCCGCGCGCAGAAATCCGGCTTCGATTGGCCGAGCTGGCGTCAGCTTCTTCCCAAGTTGGCTGAGGAGACTGCGGAGCTGGAGGCCGAAGCCGCATCCGGCGATCCGGCGCGCCAGCCTGCCGTGGAGGCAGAGCTGGGCGACTTGCTGTTTACGGCCGTGAATCTGGGCCGGCACCTGGGCGTAGACGCCGAGATGGCGCTGCGCAACTGCAATCTTCGATTCCGCCGCCGCTTTCACCAGATGGAGCTGGCCTCAGAGCGCCCGCTCGAAGAGCTTTCGCCCGAGGAACTCGAGGCGCTCTGGGAGCAAGCCAAACAAACTCTCGCGGCCCGGGAGGCCGCCGAGCGTGACGCACAGACGAAATTGGCGCCGGCGTCCGCGTCGAAATCCGGATCTGGAGTGCGGCCATGATCCGTGTTCGGTCGTGCGCGGGGTTTGAGGAGTTGGAGGCCTGTGTCCAGCTCCAGATCGAAACCTGGGGCTACGACGAGAGTGACGTCGTGCCGCGCAAAACCTTCCTGCTGGCGCAGAAAATCGGCGGCCAGGTCATCGGCGCTTTTGACACGGACGCCTCTCTGGGCGGTACTGCAAATCCTCGAGAAAAGCTGGTTGGATTCGCTCTGTCTTTGCCTGGGATCAAAAAGACGCAAAATGGCCCAATGCCCTACATCCACTCCCACATGCTGGCGGTGCGTGCATCGCACCAGAATCGTGGCATCGGGGCGCAACTCAAGTGGGAACAACGACGTGAGGCGCTTTCGCGCGGCCTGCGGCACATGGAGTGGACCTTTGATCCGCTCGAAATCAAAAACGCGTTTTTGAATATCCACAGGCTCGGGGCCGTCTCGCGCACCTATCTTGTGGATTTCTATGGTGTATCCTCATCTCGGCTGCAGGGTGGGCTCCCCACTGACCGTCTTTTGGCCGAATGGGAGCTGGATTCGCCTCGTGTAGAGGCGACTCTCGAAGGCCGCCCGGCAGGCGCGCACAGCATCGAAGAACGCATTGTGGTTCCATCCCCCACGGCTGAATGGAAGGCAAACGCAGCAAGCCGCGAACGGGCCCTCGCAGTTCAGCTGGAGAATCGACAGAAGTTTCAGCGGGCCTTTTCCCGCGGGCTGGCAGTTCTTGGCTTCTCCCGCGATGCCGGAGGAAATGGAGTCTTTGCACTGGGTCCCTTTAC
>JASHQH010000030.1 GCA_030037635.1 Acidobacteriaceae bacterium | reverse complement strand
CCCTGCTCAACGAAATCGAAATCGAGCACCAGGTTGAGCGAGGCGATGGCAACCACAAAGAGGCTGAAGACGATGCCGATGGGGCCGGAGCCGTAAACGGAACTGAAAAACGAGATGTGAAAGAAGCTGAGCAGCATGGTGAGTAAATAAAAGATCGCGATGCCGCCGGTGGCTGCCACTACGCCGAGGCGAAACTTCTGCGTGACCTTGATCAGGCCGGATTTGTACGCCAGCAGCAGGATGAACAGCGTACCGAAGGTGAGGCCCACCGCCTCCATGGCGATGCCGGGATAGCGCAGCTCGAAGACGGCCGACAGACCGCCCAGCACCAGGCCCTCAAGCAGCGCGTAAAGCGGCGCCGTCACCGGCGACCACGTCTTCTTGAAGACAGTGACCATGGCGACAACGAAGCCGCCGAGCGCGCCCAGCAGCATTGCCGGGCCGGCTACGGTCAGGTCATGCGACTGCATGAAGGAATACCACGTCCACGCCGCGGTGCCGATCGCACACAGCAGCAGAATGCCCGTCTTGTTCACGGTGCCGCTCAGCGACATGCGCTGCGAAGCGTCGACCAGCGGGCCGCCAGTCTGGCTCTGCGCAAAGCTGCTGAAGGTATCTTTTCCGAGGGCTGGATTTGCGGTCTTGATCAGTGCCATTTTTCGATCTCCAAGCAGGGAGGCGGTATGGGAACCGTTGCAGAGGAGCAAACCACCTGCCGCTATTTCTATTTTATTTGACGAGGGAGGGCCGGCGTGCGACTCAGAGCCGGCAAGTCGCGTCGATCGCAGGCTTTGTCAATAGGACACCAGATCTCAGGCCGGATGAATTCGTACCGAGGCTTCTCGGTTCCCAGGCGGATAGGGCGCTACTCGATCGCCTGCACGCCATACTCACTTTCATAGCGAGCGACAGTGGCCATCAGGTTCTGGATGGCCTCGACGGGCTGGATGCCGCCGCGCGCTCCCTGCGCCATGCAGTTCATGGCGGCTGCCGCGCAGGAGAAATCGAGCTGCCGGTCGAGAGGCCAGCCGTGCAGCAATCCGTAGATGAAGCCGGCGCGAAAGATGTCGCCGGCGCCGGTGGTGTCGACCACCGGAACGCGAAACGCGGCGCTATGCAGCAATTGCCTGCCGTCCCAGGCCAGCACGCCGTTCTCGCCCAGCGTGGCCGCGCTCAGCCGGCATCCATAACGCGCCTGCATGCGGCGCAGGGAGCGCTCCAGGCTGGTTTCGTCCATCAGCCGGCACGAAAAGTCCTGGCTGACAATCAGGTAGTCAATATTGGCGACGAGATCTTCGATACCGGGATAGGTGTCGTCGAGATCCGCGACCACGGGAATGCCTGCGGCGCGCGCCCAGCTTGCCGCCAGTGTGGCCGCGGGCGTGTCGTGCCCGTCCACGTGCAATACGCGGGCGTTTGTGATCCATTCTTTCCGCAGCTCTTCGGGCTGCAGCACCATTTGCTTGTTCCGCTGGCAGATCACGGTGCGTTCGCCTTCGCTGTCGATCAGGATGAGGTTGTGCAGGCTGGCGGTTCCCGGCACGGTGACGATCTGCGCCTCGGCGCCCACGCGCCGGAAAGCTTCGCGGTGCAGCCGGGCCGCGTCGTCGTCGCCCAGCTTGCCCACGTAACGCGAACGCAATCCCCATGTCTGGCAGGCCACTACGGTGGTGGCCACCTGGCCGCCGGGCAGCACCTTCCGGTGGCTGTACTCAACCTTTGAGCCGGACTGAGGGAACTTTTCGAGCGGGATCACCGTGTCGGTAGCGTTCAACCCCACACCCACCACGTCCACTCGCGGCAAATCCGTCATTTTGACATTGTAACGGGACGGTCCTGCGGAGCGTTGTGATCTGCGGAGCGTGCTCGATGCTGTACGCTCAAATTAGTATCGGCCGGTTTTGGATGAGGGTTGTGCGGGAATCAGCAAATTCATCTTCGCGTCCGTTTTTTTCGCCCGCGCGGGGCGCTGCGCTGCACTGCGGCCGCGTATCGCTCGAATCGCTGGCCCGACGCTTCAGCACGCCGCTCTATGTGTATTCCGGCGACGCCATCATGGAGAGGCTGCGGCTGTTCCAGCGCGCGCTGTCAGGCCGCAAAGCCCTGGTGTGCTACGCGGTCAAGGCCAATTCCGCGCTGGCCATCCTGAAACTGCTCGACCGGGGCGGCGCGGGATTCGACATCGTCTCGGGAGGCGAGCTGGAGCGCGTGCTTGCCGCTGCGCCCGGGGCGGCCGGCCGCGCCGTCTTCTCAGGCGTGGGAAAAACGGCGGCGGAGATCGACCTCGCACTCAAGGCAGGAATCCTGGAATTCAACGTGGAGAGCGAGGCCGAGCTTGCGCTGCTCGCCCGCCGCGCACGTAAACTCAAAGTTCGGGCGCGCTTTGCGCTGCGTGTCAACCCCGACGTCTTTGCCGACACTCATCCTTATATCTCCACGGGCCTGCGCGAGCACAAGTTCGGCATCGACATTCGCCGCGCCCCGGCAATCTACAGGAAAGCTGCCGCCAATGGCTGGCTTGAAGCGCACGGGGTCAGCGTCCACATCGGCTCGCAAATTCGCTCCGCCGATCCCTTTGGCGCGGCCATCGAGCGCGTCACCAAACTGGTCCGGCAACTCCGGCGCGAGGGCATTGCGCTCCAGGTCATCGATGCCGGAGGCGGACTGGGTATCGATTATCACGCGGAATTTGACCCCGGGGCCCCCGCAGCCAGGTCTTCGGCGGCGGGGTGGGACGCGGCAGCAAAGGTGCAGGAGTACGCCGCCGCGGTCGAGAAGGCGCTGGGCGACTTTGAGGGTCGACTCCTCATCGAGCCTGGCCGCTTTCTGGTCGCCCAGGCAGGCGCGCTGCTGGCTCGCGTGCTCTACGTCAAACGGAACGGCAAAAAGACCTTCGTGATAACCGACGCGGCCATGAACGACCTCATTCGTCCGGCGCTTTATCAGGCGCATCATGAGATCGTGCCGGTTCGGCGGCGTGCAGGCAGGGCGCGTGTTGTGGATGTGGTGGGGCCGGTTTGCGAATCGGGCGACTTTTTCGCGCGCGATCGCAAGCTGGTTCCAGTTGCGCCCGGCGATCTGGTGGCCCTGCTTGATGCTGGCGCCTACGGAATGGCGCAGAGCTCAAACTACAACACGCGCCCGCGCGCGGCCGAAGTGCTGGTCGAAGGCGGAAAAGCAAGGCTGATTCGCCGACGCGAAACGACGGCGGATCTGCTGGCGCCGGAGACGATTTGATTTCTGAGATAATTCGCTGCAATGTGCGGGCAAGAATGCCCGCACGACAGCCGGCAGGATGCCGGCGTTACGCCCTGTGATGCGGGGATCGCAGAAAAAAACTGCTACTGCTTGACGCCCGACGCTTCAGCAAAGCCGGCGTTTTGGGATGCCGGGGAAGTGCCGCCTCCGGCAGACGGGGCTGAGAAGTTGGAGCCTTGGGCGTTAATGGCGCCGGAGTAGTCGGGGCCGAGCCCGAGTTTCAGCAGGGCGCGCGAGTCGGGCATCAGCTTGGTCTGCCAACCGTGATCGGCCTGGTACTTTTGCATCGCGACCACGGTCGTGGCGTCCCAGTTGCCATTCGCCGGGCCGTTCAGGTAATGCTCGCGGATCAGCGCCTGCTGAATCTGCGTTACTCTCTCAGGCTCGATGGCCTGCTGGCCACGCACACGGCGCGACCTGTGCCTGGAATGTGCCAGCCGGTGTGAAGTGCTGGTATGTCCACTCGTAGACGGACGGCGCACGTTGGTCGCGAAGGCAGGCGACGCGGCCAGGAAGACCACGGAGGTCAAAAGTGCCAGTCTTGCATGAGATAGAACCATGCTTATACCGCCTGGAAAAATGGACAAGAATTTCCTGAATGCTTCGTTGCAGTTTAACTAAAGTACCATATTATGGCAAGGCAAAAAGTCAACCAATCCACCCGCCTCACGTCACTTTAGGAACCTGGCGCCTGGCGCGGAAAGTCACGGCCAGGCGCCGCTTCAATCGTCTCTATAACGTTCCGCCCACGTAGTTGATTCCGTTCTCTGGATGGTGCGGATCGATGACTTCGAAGACCACATCGTCGCCCGTCTTCAGCTTGCTCACCGCGGCGTTAAACGCATCCCTGCTGGGCGTGGGCTGGCGGTTTACCTTGGTGATCTCCAAACCAGGCTCCAGTCCCTGCAGGTCAGCAAATGAGCCGGTGCGGACCGACTCGATAATCACGCCCGGCGTGTGAATCTTGCCGGCGATCGCCGGCGGCACATCCTGCACCACAAGGCCCAGCTTGGATTCGCCCGCTCCGCCGCCGCTTTCCGGGTTGTTGTCCTGCTGCGGGTTGTTCAATTCGGCAAATACCTTATCGCGATCGCCGATAGTTACCGTTGCATCTTGCGGCTTGCCGTCGCGGATGAAGCCGAGGCGGATGGTCGATCCCGGCCTGCGGCTGGCAATCTCGTTCACCATATCGTCGCCATCTTTGATGGAACGCCCATCGATGGAGGTGATGATATCGCCCGCCTTCAGGCCTCCCTTATCGGCCGGACCGCCCGGCTGCACTTCGGAAACGATCACTCCGTTCTTGAAACCGTATACTCGATTCACTGAACTCGACTGTTCAGCGTGGAACTGGATGCCGATGGAGCCTCGCGTTACCTTGTGCGTGGGGCTGATCAGGTCGTTATAGACCGATACCACGGTGTTGGAGGGCATGGCGAATCCGATGCCCTGATACCCGGCCGATTCAGTGTAGATAGCGGTATTGACGCCAATCACTTCGCCGTTCATATTCAGCAGGGGACCGCCGGAGTTGCCTGGATTGATGGCTGCGTCGGTCTGGATGAAGTGCTGAAACTGTCCCGGAGCGCCCTGGTCAATGGTCCGGTTCTTGGCGGAGATGATTCCGGCAGTCACCGTTTGAGCAAGAGTGAACGGGCTGCCGATGGCTTCTACCCAATCGCCCACCTGGGCGATGTCGGAGTTGCCCAGCTTCACGGTGGGCAGCGGTTTTTCAGTGTCGATCTTGATCACCGCCAGGTCGGTGGCCTTGTCCACGCCAATCACATGCGCGGCACGGCCCAAATCCTGCGTATCGGGATCGGTGGAAAGTTTGACGTAAATCTTGTCGGCCTTGTCGATCACGTGGTCGTTGGTGATGATGTAGCCCTTGGGATCGACAATGAAACCGGACCCAAGCGACTCCTGCACTTCGCCGTTGTCGCCGTCATCGGGGGCGGGAACCTGGCCGCCGAAGAAGCGGTTGAAAAAGTCCTGGAAATTGTCGGGCCCTTGCTGCTGACCGTTGTTGTTCTGGTCATCATCAGGATTCTGCTGGTCGGGCGTGCGGAAGTGGAAATTGCGATGCTCGCGATTGTTCGATTGCTTGGGCAGAGTCTGGGTATTGATGTTCACCACCGCCGGTCCCACCAGCTTGGCAATACGCACAAAATCGTTGGGCGGCGTGGGCGTGCTGACGACCTTTAACGGAGTAGCATCGGTACTGTTGTCCTGGTTCTCCTGGCCGCGGACTCCGTGGGCTGCAAACGATCCGGCCAGAACCGCAGCCGAAAGCGCAGCAAGCAACACGAACGCTGAAACGAGACGGCGCGTGCGAAGCCGTTCCAAGAGCCATTTCATAGAATTCATTGACCTCGTGAGACGCCCATCCTTACCACAGTCATATCCAGGCGCCAACTCTTAGTATAGCCATCGGCGAGCGCGCCACCAACGCCGGCGCCACGACGCTCCTCTATGCTTAGACGCGGCTTGTGGCAAAAGAGTCCCGGGCTGGGGCCGGTGGCTGGCGCAGGCTATTTTGCGCGCTCGATCCTGATGTTGGCGGCAAACACCTGCTTGCCGGCGACGAATGTCTCCAGGACTGTAGTGTGCAACAGGGCGGCGGGCGCTACCGTGTACAGATCGCGGTCGACGAGGATAAAATCGGCGTCGTATCCAGGAAAAAGCTTGCCCTTGCTGAGCTCTTCGAATTGGGCGTAGGCCGAGCCTTGCGTGTAGGCATAAAGCGCCTGTCCGCGGGTGATCTTATCTTCAGGAAAATAAGTCTTGGTACCGGCCTCGTTCATGCGCGTGACCGCGGCATAGAGGCCGCGAAAAGGCGAAATCGGCTCAACCGGGTAGTCGGTGCCAAAAGCCAGTGGAACGCCGGCATCGAGGAATTTTTTCCAAGCATACGAATAGGCGGCGCGCTCCGGCCCTAGTCGCGCTTCGGCCCAGTTGATGTCGGTAAGCAGGTGGCATGGCTGCATCGAGGCGATGACGCCGAGGGCTTTGAAGCGCGGAATGTCGGCCGGATCGACCACCTGCGCGTGCTCAATGCGGTTCCGGGCATCGCCCGACATCACATGGCATGCGATCGGATCGGGCGAGGTTGCGCACGAACTGGAGGGGCATGGCAGCTTCTCGTCCCATATCCTGTACGGCTGGCCGGCGGTGCGGCAAGGTCCGATGTTGGCCGCCGCGGTGCTCCTAAGGCTGACGCTGGCTTCGGCCTGTTCGATGGCGTCGAGCGCCATCGAAACCGCCTTGTCGCCGATGGCATGAAAGCCCAACTGAAAACCGGCGTCGGCGCGCGCTACCGCCATCGCGTTCAGCTCATCCGGCGTGTACTGCGGCAATCCGGAGTTGCCGGGATCGTCGCTATATGGCGCCTTCATTGCCGCCGTGCGCGAGCCCAGCGAGCCATCCATGAAACCCTTCAGGAAGGTGGTATGCAGCATCGGATCGTCGGCCGCGTGATGTGCGCGCTGCTCTTCCTCGAGCTCCAGCGGCTCCTTGAACGGAATCCACTCGCTGATGCGGAGATTGAGCTTGTGCTCCTTCTCGAGTTCCTCGTAGACCAGGAAATCGTCCCAGTCGCTGAAATCCTGCACGCTGGTGATGCCATGCGAGATCGCGTCGGCGATGGCCAGCTCCAGGCCGCGCCGGCGTTCCTCTTCGCTGGGCGGCGGAATCACCTTCTGTACGAGGCCTTGCGCCGATTCGCGCAGGATCCCGGTTGGCTCGCCGTTTTTGTCGAGGTCGATGGCGCCGCCCTCCGGCGGAACGGTCTTGCCGGTGATGCCTGCCGCGCGGAGCGCTGCCGTGTTGGCGACTGCGATATGGCCGTCGACCCGCGAAAGAAAGGCGGGATGGTCTCCCGTCACCCGGTCGAGTTCGTGGAGATTGGGCAGTGTTTTGTCGGGCCAGAGCGTGTGATCCCAGTTGCCCCCGGTGATCCAGTGGCCGGCCGGAGCTGATTTCGCAAACACCTCGACTTTGACCATCATCTCGGCCAAAGACTTCACGCCGGTCAGGTCAAGATTCATCTTTGTCCTACCCGCAAACCCGAAATGCAGGTGCGCATCGTTGAAGCCGGGAAAGATGTAGATGCCGGTGTGAGCGGTGTTCAAGTCGCGCACGCGCGTTTTGGGTCCCGCCAAGCGCCTGATCTCTTTATTGTTGCCGACGGCAAGAACTTTGCCTGCGCCGATGGCCATGGCCTCGACGATTCGCGGCTTGTCCTCGCTGAATCCCTCGCCCGTGTAGATGCCGCCGTTGACATAGATGACGTCGGGGGCGGACGCAGGCGGCAGTGGGGTATTTTGCCTGGGATTCATCAGGAGGTGAGTTACGCCTGGCGTCTGTGCGAAGCAAGCAAGGGATTGGAGCAGAACAGCGGTGGCCACGCAGGCGGGGAAGCGCATGCGCGCAGTGTATCAGCAGTCCCTCGTCTGCTATTGTTCTGCGGCCCACTCCAGCGAGGCCAGCGTCAGCAGCAGCACGCGCTTTAGCGCCAATTCGCGGTCTTTAGGCGAGTACCACTCGTGGAGCGTGTGAGCCGAGCCGCCCTCGCCGCCCGCGCCCATCGACAGCGCAGGAACCCCAAGCCACAAGGGAATGTTGGCATCGGTCGAGCCCAGGCGGAGATCGGTGCGCAGGCCCAGATGCCGGTCGACGGCGCGCAAGGCAGCCAGAATCGGAGAGTCATCGGGTAACTTGGCAGCCGGCCGGTCGCCGATCTTGGTGACGTTGCACGAAAGGGTTCCACGGGAGTCGCCGTTGGCGGACTTGCGCCTGTTATTCGCATGCTCGACCGCGTCCTCAAGCACGCGGTGCAGCGCGGCTTCAAGCCGAACGAGCTGCTCCGCATCCGTCGACCTGAAATCTACTGTTGCCTGCACGTCCTCAGGGATTGAATTCACGCTGATACCGCCGCGAATGGTGCCCACGTTGAGCGTGGTTCGCGGCTCTTCGGGCAGAGGGGTTTCGGCCAATCGGGCCAACGCCTCGGCAAGCGCGGCGATGGGGTTTGGGGTGCCGGCGTCGGTAAAGCTATGTCCTCCCGGACCGCTGACGGTGACCTGGTATCGCCGGCTGCCCAAGGCCTGTGTCACAGCGCCATCGGCGCCCGGGCCGTCGAGCACGATGTGGGCAGCCACGCGGCTGGCCAGCGCGTTGTGCTCGTAGAAGTGGCGTGTGCCGCGCAGGTCGCCCTCGCCCTCCTCCCCCACGTTGCCCATCACGACAAACGGCGCCGGCAGCGCGGCTTCAGCTTTCAAGAGCGCGTTGACGATCGCCAGCATACCCACCACCCCGGCGGCGTTATCGCAAGCGCCCGGAGCCACCAGGCGCTCGCCTTCGAGCAGCGGATGGAGCGGCGTGCCGGCGGGAAACACGGTATCGAGGTGCGCAGAAAGCAGAACTACAGGCCCCGTGCTTTCGGCCGGTAAATGCGTCGCGGGCAAAATCGCCAGCACATTTCCGGCGGCATCGATCTCCACACTACTCAGGCCGGCATCTTTGAATCTGCGCTCAAGCCACTGCGCGCGCGCTTCCTCACCATGCGCCGGCGCCGGAATGGCAATCAGTTCCATCTGCCAATCGAGAAGCGTCTTGGGATTGGCATGCAGCCATGCGAACGCGGCGTGGACCGGCCTCTGCGAGGCCAGCGCTGCGACACGCGCGAATGCCGAGGTTGGAGTGAAAAGCGCCATGAGGACGGTTTCAGAGTAGCAGGGAACTCCGCCCGTTCGGCGGCGACAGAAGGCCTATGCTGAAAAACTTAAGTTCCCAGGACTAGTCTTCCGGCGGATACTCTACCGAGTGAAGGAAAAGGCCGCGTGCAGGAGCCGTGGGACCCGCCGCAGAGCGGCTCCGTTGCGCAAGAATGCGCGAGATTTCTTCGGGCGCAAGATGGCCGCGCCCCACATCGAGCATGGTTCCCACCAGATTGCGCACCATATGGTGCAGGAACCCATTGCCGCGGACCCGGTAAACAACAAGCTCGCCGCCCTCGTTCTTGCGAAGCTCCCACTGCGACGAAAAGATCTTCCGCACCGTGGATTCTTCAAGCGCGACTGTGCCGTTTTCTGTTCCCTGTTGCCTGTTCCCTATTGCCTGTTGCCTGCGTTCGGCCAGGTCGGGATCGCTGGCGGCAAAGCTCTGAAAGTCGTGTTCGCCTTCCACCAGCTTTGCGCTGGCTTCGAGCGCGCCCAGATCCAGTGGCCACGCGCACTCGTGGACGTAACGAGTGAGGAACGGCGGGCAGATTTTCCCGCGAAAGATGCGATACTCGTAAGTCTTGGCAATGGCCGAATGCCGTGCGTGAAAGGTGCTTCGCACCGTCCCGGCTTCGCAGATCCGAATTGACAAGGGGAGGGTCCGGTTGAGCGCGCGGAGCAGGTTTCCTGGGGGAATGGGCGCGCGCAAAGCGAAGCTGGCCACCTGAGCCAGGGCATGCACACCCGCGTCGGTGCGCCCGGAGCCCTGTGGCAGCGGTGTTTCTCCTGTAATGCGGCCCAGGGCTGCTTGCAGCTCCCCCTGGATGGTCGGTTGACCGGGCTGTATCTGCCATCCCTGGAAATCGGTACCGTCATACGAGAGTATGACCTTCCAGGTCTGTAAATCGGATCCGAATTGGGCAGTTTCAGACACAGCAAGGTCCGCTTACCAGAGTACTTGAATGGAGCTGGCAGGTTTCGAAGCCGGTTCGCCCCTTGGCCCTTTGGCCCGGCCAATCCGCTCTAAATGCGGCAGTTGCGGGATCCGCTTGCAAAGTACCCCTGGGGCGGCGTATTTTACTAACCAGTTAGTTAGGACTTCGCGTTGGATGCAATTCCAACACCCACCCGCGCGTTGCATTTTCAAGGGCTTCGCCTTTTCTGAGCCCAAAGCATCTGCCTGCCCTCCATCCGGAACGCGCCAGGTATCGACTTCGTAATCAAAGATGAACCTTGCTGTCTGAATTGAAAGCGATAATCGTCTTGAACAACCATGATCCGCATCCGGCGCGTTTTCTTCCAACGTTCCGTTTGCCGCAGCCCTTTTTGGAGAAAAGACATGCATTTTCAGAATGTTCGTGTGTGGCATCGGGAGCGGAGTGCAACCGGCAAGAAACGTGAATCGGCGAGACGAGGGAGGAGAACCCATGGGCACTCAGGCGGCCAGCTGCGTGCGCTGGCCGCAGCCCTGCTCACGATAGGGGCAACCATGCCGCCCGGTTCGGCGCAGCAGAATGGCGCCGGTTCCAATGGGCCCGATAAGGCAGCATCCCAGTTGCCGATTGCGCCGACGCCGGTTCCCACGCAGCCCATTCCGCTGCGGACGTCGAGCCGCGATTATGCGAAGGCCTACGCGACCTGGTTGGGAGATCCGATCAAGATCTTTCTACCCACCTCGATTCCCAAGGCGAGCTTCGTGAACTCGGTGCGGCTTGGTGACCTGGTGAAGGACGGCAAGATTTACCTCAGCCTCTCTGACGCGATTGCCCTGGCCATCGAAAACAACTACGACATTGCCATCGCGCGCTACGACCTGGACATTGCAGACACGGATATTCTGCGCACACGAACCGGAGCAGCGCCGCTGGGCGTGCCGACAGCCATTGTGGCCAACACGCTCACCGGGTCGGCATCAACTGCGACCACCGGCGGGGGCGGGCCAGGCGGAACATCGGTGGGCTCGGGAGGCGCGGGCTCGGGAGCGTCAGGGCTCACCCTCACAACGGCGGGCGCGGGGCCGAATCCGCAGGCTCTCGACCCGACCCTGACCGGTCAAATCCAGCTGCAACGGCAAGAGTCGCCGCCGGAAGGTATTTTCCAACCGCGCTCCTCAACCAATACCAACCAGTACAACTTCACTTACAACCAGGGCTTCGTGACGGGAACGGCGCTGCAGGTGGGCTTTAACAATGAGCGCATCACCAGCAACAGCTACTTCTACGACTACAGCCCGCTGTTTCTTTCCAGCTTTCAGGCCGAGGTCACCCAGCAGCTTTTGCAGGGAGCCGGCATCTGGATCAACAAGCGCTTCATGTACCAGGCGCTGAACGACCGCCGCATCGCCGATTCTTCGTTCCGCCAACAGATCCTTTACACCGTGAACCAGGTAGAGAGCATCTATTGGGGACTGGTACAGGACTACGAAGACGTGCAAGCCAAGCAGCGCGCGCTGGAGCAGAGCAACCAGTTGCTGGCCGACAACAAAAAGCAGCTGGAGATCGGGACCATGGCGCCGCTGGATGTGGTAAACGCGCAATCGAGTGTCGCGGCCGACGAGCAGGCGCTCATCAGCGCGCAGAGCGCCCTCAATTATCAGCAGCAGATTATCAAGCAGGCGATTGCGCGCAATCTGAACGACCCCAAGCTCTCGGCTGCGCCGGTGATTCCCACGGATCGCGTGAGCCTGGAGCCGCTTGAGGAGGAGAGCCAGCCCGTGGAGGCGCTGGTGCAGGAGGCTTTTCAAGAGAGGCCCGAGCTGGAACAGGCTGTACTCACTCTGCGCAACGATGAGATTACGCTGAAGGGGGCGCGCAATGCGCTGCTGCCTACGCTGAATGTCTTCGGGTTCTACGGCGCCAGCGCGACCGGCGGTTCGCAAAGTCCCGATTGCATCAACCTCGAGACTCTGGGAACCTGCGCTCCGAATACGTATCCGACCATTGGCTACGGCACTGCCCTGAGCAACCTGGTGAACAGCAGCGGGCCCAACAAGGGCGCGGGATTCAACCTGACCATCAACCTGCGCGACCGCGAGGCGCAGAGCGTGCAGGAACGCTCATTGATGGAGTATCGGCAGGCCGAGCTGCAGCTGGAGCAGAAATACACGCAGATTCGCATGCAGGTAGTGAACGCCATGTACGCGTTGACCAACGATCGGGCGCAGGTGAGAGCGGCGCAAGCCGCGCAGGATTATGCCCAGCAGAGCCTGGATGCAGAAGAGAAGAAGCTGCACCTGGGAGCGTCGACGACGGCCAACGTGTTGCAACAACAGCGGAACCTGGCTACGGCGGAAGACAACCTGATTGCCGCCCACGCGGCTTACGCAAAGGATCGCGCTGGTCTTTACCAGACCCTGGCCTCGACCTTAAAGCACTACCAGATCAACTTGACCGAAGCTGCGGCAGGAACAGTCACGGCGGTCCCCGTGATTCCGGGAGTGGAAGCGGCTCAGCCGGGCAATGAGCCCACGATGACGCCGCCCGCCACGCAGGAGCAGACCACGCCGCAGCCGCAGTAAAGCAGGGAACAAGGGAGCAAAGGAGCGGGTTACCCCATCCTTACCGCGCGGCCCAACGCGGCGCGCGGTAAGGGTGGGAGACCGATCATTGCCAGGGAAGTTCAGTCTGGCTCCTTGACCATATGAACGACGCGAACCACTTCTCCATTGGGCAGAGGAACGTTCACTGTCTGCCGCGCTTTGTAGCCGTGGAGTGAATAGAGCGGGACGCCGGTCAGCGTGGACCCCAATTCGAAACGATGAAATCCGGCGTTTCGCGCCGCGGTTTCGCAATGTTCGAGCAGCAAAGTGCCAAGGCCCTGCCGCGCCCAGTCGGGATGCACAAAAAAGGCCCGGATCTTTGCCGGTTCCGTCGCGGGGTCCAGGAGTGCAGGCGTGCGTTCCGGCCCATGGTCGCTGCCGAAGAGTGTTTTGCGGAAACTCCATCCGCCGCACCCGGCGATTACCTCGGGCTGTTGATGAGGAGAGGCGACGAAATAGGTAGCGTCTTCGATGAGCTGGGTGTCGAGCCCCAGGGCGTGACCCAGTGCGCCCTCAATTTGAGCCGGTGTGTAGTCGTTGCGCTGAAGCACACGCACAGATACTTCGATCAGACGATTCAGGGCTGCGACATCGTTGAGCGTGGCCGTACGGATGTGAAAGCGCCCTGCTGTCATGTTTGCGAAACGTTTCTCCTCAACCACGGACCTGGGTCCCCCATCCTGACGGCGCCTTTGTCTTTGCCGTTAGGGTGGGATCGCACGAACCCAGCCATCTTTCCCCTCACCGGGCACGTACCTGGGATAGCTCAATCTCGGTCGCTACCGGTCCGAAACCCGGTCGAGCAGATCGAAGAATTCAGGAAAGCTGATGGCCGCCGATTCCGCGCCCTGAATGAGGGTTTCGCCTTCAGCTTTCAATGCCGCCACGCTGAACGCCATGGCGATGCGGTGGTCGCCACCGGAGTCGATCGCCGCGCCATGCAGCTTCTGGCCGCCCGGAACGTCAAGGCCGTCTTCAAACTCAGTAACCTCGGCGCCCATGGCGCGCAGGTTTTTCGCCATCAGCGCAATCCGGTCTGACTCTTTGACGCGCAGCTCCTTCGCGCCGCGGATGCGGATGCCGCCATTGGTGAAAGGGGCGACGGCGGCCAGCACAGGCAGCTCGTCGATAAGCAGCGCCGCCAGGGGGCCGCTCACTTCCGTCGATCCGAGGCCCTCAGGCGGACCGGTGACCTGAAGCGTTCCCACCAGCTCTGCGTGTTTTTCTTCGACATTCAAAACTGCTATATGCGTTCCCAGCAGGGTCAACACGTCGAGCAATGCGGCGCGGGTGGGATTCAATCCGATGGAGTCAAGAAGCAGCGCCGATCCGGGGAAGAGCGCCGCAGCGCACAGGAAAAATGCGGCCGAAGAAAGATCGCCGGGAACGGCGGCGTCGATAGCGTGCAGCGACTGCGGGCCGGAGATGGAAACCGAGCCGGCCGTGCGCGTGAGTTTAGCGCCAAAGGCGCGCAGGGCCAATTCGCTGTGATCGCGTGTGCGGATGGCTTCATGCACCGTGGTGGTTGCAGCGGTTTGGAAGGCGGCGAACAGGATGCAACTCTTCACCTGCGCGCTCGGCACGGGCGTTGTGTAGTCGATGGGCTTGAGCGCGTGCCCATCGATCGTCAATGGCGCGTGCCCGTCAGTGAGCGTCAGCCGCGCGCCCAT
>JASHQH010000029.1 GCA_030037635.1 Acidobacteriaceae bacterium | reverse complement strand
TTGGGTGCAACGCGCAGAAGTTGCCGGTTCCGCGCCTCGATGAAGCCGCATGCGATCGCGGTATCGATGAAAGCCAGCAGGCCGTCCCAATAATCTGCCGTGTTGACCAGGATGCAGGGCTTGGAGTGGAGGCCGATCTGTGCCCAGGTGACCGCTTCGAGCAGCTCATCAAGGGTGCCGTAACCGCCGGGCAGCGCCAGGATGGCGTCAGCGAGCTCATGAATGCGAGCCTTGCGTTCGTGCATGGTGGGCACCAGCTCGAGCCGGGTGAGACCATTGTGCGCAAGTTCGCGGCCTTTCAGCGCATCGGGCAACACGCCGATGACATCGCCGCCGGCCCCGAGCGCGGCATCGGCAAGCACGCCCATCAGCCCGCGGCAGGCTCCGCCGTAGACCAGCCCCAGGCCCGCGTGGGCAATGGCGGCGCCGAGGGCGGCGGCTTCAGCGCGGAACGCCGGGTTGTTGCCCAGGGCCGAGCCGCAGTAGACCGCAATGCGTCGAACAGGTTGGCTGATGTGGCTCATCGTATTCCCAGAATAGCTGGCGGCAGCCGTCTTTTAGAATCAGGGAGGAGCGAGAAAGCGATGTCGGAACTGAGCAGAACCGGGATTTCACTGGAACAGGATTTGCTGGCGGGCTTCGACAAACTGATTGCGCGGCGTGGATACAAGAACCGCTCGGAGGCTCTGCGCGACCTGATCCGCGAAGCGCTACTCACGGAAGAGGTGGATTCGAACCAGCCGGTGGTGGGAACGCTCACGCTGGTCTACGACCATCATGTGCCCAACCTGTCACAGAAGCTCACTGAGGTGCAGCATCACGCGGGCGCCATGGTGCTGGCGGCTACGCACGTGCACCTCGATCACCATTATTGCCTCGAGGTGATCATCATGAAGGGGCGAAGCAAGGTGATCCGGGAGACTGCCGATCACATGCTGGCCATGCGCGGCGTGGATCTGGGCAAGCTGGTGCTCACCAACTCGGGTGCGGCGCTGCACGGGGAAGAACACAGCCACGACTAGCGGAGTTGGCGGGGTTAGCGATCAGTCGCCGAATTCGAGCTCGTCGAAGCGGCGCCATTTGTAAACCGCGATGGAAACGATCCAGCTGAGGGCAAAGAGCGCAATGATGAAGTAGCCTAATGTCCCAAAATTGTCGTTGAGCCTTCGCACCGCGTCCCAAAAGCTTCCGCCCAGGCTGAATTGGCCGGCCAGCAGCCCCAGCGCCTCAATGCCGCCCACCACCAGCGCAACCAGGACCGACACCAAAGTGATGGTCATGTTGTAGTAAAGCTTGCGGACCGGTTTTACAAAGGCCCAGCCATAAGCCCCGAGCATGAGAATGTTGTCGGTGGTATCGATCAGCGACATCCCGGCGGCGAAAAGCACAGGGAAAACCAGGACGGACCATAAGGGAAGGCCCTTGGAAGCCTCCGCAGCGGAGATGCCGAGCAGGCCGATCTCCGTGGCGGTGTCGAAACCAAGGCCGAACAGGACGCCGAGCGGATACATGTGCCAACTGCGGCGGATCATCGCGAACATGGGACGAAACAGCCGCGCCAGAAACCCGCGGCCGCCGAGCAGCAGATCGAGATCCTCCTCCATGTAGGGGTGTCCCTTGCGCACGCGGACAAATGCGGCATAAATCGACCGCAGCACGAATAGATTCGCGCAGGCGATGCCGAACAGGAACAAGGTGGAGACGAGAGTCCCCACAATTCCGCCCACATTCCGCAACGCATCGACATGATGCTGCAGCAGCACGGCCGCACCGGCGATAGCGGCGGAGCCCAGGACCACAACGGTCGAGTGACCAAGTGAAAAGAAGAATCCAACCGCAACCGGCCACTTGCGTTCCTGCATCAGCTTGCGGGTCACATTATCGATGGCTGCGATGTGGTCGGCGTCGACAGCGTGGCGCAGCCCAAAGCTGTAGGCCAGAAACGCGGTTCCCAGAAGCACCGGAAAGTGCCGAAATGCGGCGATCGCCCAAATCCACGCGGCGGCGTTGAACCCCGCCAGGAGCAGATAGATGCCCGCGATCTTACGCCTGACATCAGTACCCGCATCGCTGAAGAGATCGCGCATGAACTTTCCGACGGCGTGCAAAGCGCCCGATCGCTGAAACGGTACGCCTTGATGGCCGGCAGCCCGCCATAGCGACTACCGCCATATTACCATTGTGAAAATCGTAATACCAGTCGATGGGAATCGACGGCAGGGCGAGGAAGGGAAGACAGAGCCGATGCCCGGGCGGCGGGAGACGCTGCGCTCAGTGCTTGTGATCGTGCGGCTCCAGCTCCTTCGCGGAGTGCTGGTGGTCGTGCGGTCCATGTTCGCCCGTATGCTCGTGGTCGTGCACATGATCGCCGTGGGTGTGTTCATGTTCGTGCTCGTGAACATGCCCGTGCTCATGGCTATGCACATGGGTGTGCGGATGACTATGAGTTGTGCCATCGGCGTGCGTATGTTCGTGGGTATGGGTGTGGGTGTGTTCGTGCTTGTGGCTATGCTCGTGCTCGTGTTTCCCTTCCATGTCATCACCTCGCGGTCTAGGCTGCTGGTAAGAAGACGGGCCGTGCGGAGAAGAGGACTGTTATCAACTGTAAGTTTGCCACTCTTCCTGGTCTATTTCCAGCGCAGCGGGGAGCAATCCAAGGCGGGAAGCTCCTGCCATTCGACGCCAGCGCTCAGCGGTCCGCATTCGAAACTGCGCATGACCAAACTCGCCGGGCGTCTCCTCTGGGAACAGGGGGACCGCGGCGGGCGTTTGCAGGCGCAACCGCGGGGACTTTTCAGATCGAGCCTTCTGTGGCATATTTGCACGCATGGGAAATAAAGATAAGGGCAAAAGAGAAGCAAAGAAGGCGCCGAAGCCGAAACCGAAGCCAGAACCCGGACGCAAGCGCGAGATTTTCACCCCACCGCCTCCGCCCAAGTAGGCGCGGTACTTCGCGAAAGCTCTTTTAACGCCGCGCCAGGCCGCGCGTGCGAGGGGGCGGTGTCGGCGTCGAGCGCCCGTTTCGCAGTCAAGAAAACGGCCATCCCACTGGGATGGCCGCCTGGCATTTCTCGAGCAGAAGCCTATTTTGTGTATCAGGGTTGGACGGCCACGCCCGGGTTCCCGGCTGCGCGGGCTTGCGCCTTTTCGGCCAGCACCTTATGCGCGTTGTCTTCGAGGGCCTGCGCCTCAGGCATGAAGGTAAGCGCCTTCTGGATCATGGGATCCCAGTCGGCGAGGACGCGCAACCCGGCGAGCTGGCCAAACTGGATGGTCACAATGTCCTGCTTGATGCGAGCTTTGAGCCAATCCATGCAGCCTTCCACGTCGGCGTCGGTCCAGTCGACGTCCTGGCTGGTGAGGTACTTCTTGAATTCGGAGAGCACGGTGTCGTCGACCTGAAAATTCTTGTCGACCGCGTGGTTGGCAACGTACACCGGGGCGAAGTGGAAAAAGACATCCTTGTAGGTGAGCTCGTCCTGGAAGCGGCTGGTGGCGGGAGGTTCGATCTTTTCGTCGGGCGTAATGCCGCCGCCCCCGTAAACGGTGCGGCCCGAATCGGTGAGCTTGACCTCGCGGTTCGCATTGTCACTGGGCCGTGTGCCGGCGTGATTGTAATAGTCGTAAATCGAAACGCCCTCGTAATTGCGCTGGATGAGCCGGCCTGAAGGTGTGTAGTAGTGGTAGGTGGTGAGCGCCAGGCCCGAGTTTTCGCTGAGGTTATAAACGGTCTGCACCAGGCCCTTGCCGAAGGTGGTTTCGCCCACTATGAGGGCGCGGTCGTGGTCCTGCAGAGCGCCGGAGACAATTTCTGCGGCCGAAGCGGTGTCGCGATTGACAAGAACCACGATGGGGAAGGTTTTGCCGCCGTTGCCATGGATGGCGGTGTAGTTCTGGTCAGGATAGGCGCGGCCGCGCTGCGAAACGATGGTCTGACCCTTGGCCAGCAGGTGATCGCAGACATCGACAGCCTGGCTCAGGAGGCCGCCGGGGTTCTCGCGCAGGTCAATCACCAGGCCCTTCAGGTTGCCGAAGCCGTTGATCGCGTCTTCCATCTCCTGGCTGGTGGTCTCCATGAACTGGGTGAGGTGGATGTAGCCGATGCCGGGGCGGATCTCGAACTTGAGATCGATCGAGGGGTGGGGAATTTCGTCGCGGATAAGGTCGAAGACCAGCGGCTTGGGTTGGCCGTAGCGAACCATGGTGACCTGGACGTGCGTGCCCTTGGGGCCTTTCAGCGCCTTGGCCACCTGATCAGAAGTCCAGCCGATGGCGCTCTTGCCGTCGATGGCCGTGATCAGATCGCCGGGATGGATGCCAGCTCGAAACGAGGGCGTATCCTCATAGGGCGTGACCACGTAGACCTTGGTCCCGTTGTCGTTCTGCTGCTGGATGACCATGCCCACGCCGTAATAATGGCCGCTCTGGTTTTCACGCATGGCGGCGTAGGCCTTGGGATCGTAGAAGTGGGAGTGGGGATCAAGGACCTGCAACATGCCCGGGATGGCGCCATCGTAGATGATGTCATCAGCTTTGTCGCTGGTGATGGGATCGGCGTAGTTCTGCTCGACCAGCGCGTAGACGTCGGTGAACGATCTCAGGCTGTCGCGGAGCTGACTTTCATCCTGCGCGGACTGGGCGCCAACACGCCGCTCCACAACGGTTCCGGCAACGGCGCAGACGATGAAGAAAAGGGCAACGGCGAAAAGTGCCCGGCGGGCGCGAGCAGTCATATGCGGACCCAACCTCCAAACGGCCAACGCGCCGGGCGCCGGAACAGGGACTTCGCCTCGCCCAGACTTGGGGCCCCCGTGAACAGGTCTTCGTTCGTGGGGCCGAGGAGCGGATCCGACGGCAGCTGGATTGGCGCTCGATAAAAATTGACCTTGCCTGCAAACGGCAAGGCCTGGGAGATCGAAGAGCTGCCCGGGCAACGCCCGCGGAGCCGTCTTCGTATCAAGTATAACACCGCCTTATTTGACGCGTCCGGGCGCGTCGCGGTAGCGGGAAGACGGCTTGGGTACTGAAGTTCCTGGCGCGGCCGATGACTCCGGCGCCAACCCCGGAGCGGGCGCGTTCCGGTTTCGCTCTCCGTGGATTTACAATGGCGTCTATGCATCAGGCGGCAAAGAGGCGCTCTTCAATTGGCGGCACGACGACTTTGAGATTCCTTCGCACAGGTGCGGCGCTCGGGATCGGGATGGCTCTGCTGGCCATTCATCCCTCAGCGCGCGGCCAGGCCAACGAGCCGGCAAGCCCCTATGGGGGAACGACCGTTGAGGACATGATCGCCCGCGTCAACGACCAGATCATCACCAAGTCGGACTACGACCGGGCGATGAATGAGCTCGACCAGGAGGGGCGGCAGCGCGGCGAATCCATGCAGGAGATGGCTGGAGAGCGCAGAGATCTGCTGCGCGATCTGATCTCGAAGCAACTTTGGCTTTCCAAAGGCAAAGAACTGGGCATTACCGGCGAGACTGAGCTGGTGAAGAGGCTGGATGAGATTCGCAAGCAATACAACCTGGATTCGATGGAGGATCTGGAAAAGGCGGCCCGCGAGCAAGGCGTCTCGTTTGAGGACTTCAAGGCCAACATCCGCAACCAGATCATTACCCAGGAGGTGATGCGGGATGAGGTTGGCGAGAAGATCCAGATGACGCCCGGCGAGGTGGAGCGGTACTACGAGGCGCACAAGCAGGATTTTGTGCAACCGGAGAGCGAGCGGCTGAGCGAGATCCTAATCTCAACGGGAACGGGGGACGACTCCGCCAAGGTAGCCGCAGCCAAGGCCAAAGCCGACGATATCGAGTCCAGGCTGAACGCAGGTGGCGATTTTGCGCAACTGGCGCGGAGCTTCAGCGAGGGATCAACGGCGGCTGGGGGCGGCGACCTGGGCTTATACAAGCGGGGCCAGCTCCCCAAGGTGCTTGAAGACAAAACATTCGACCTCAAAACGGGACAATACACCGATCCTATCCTGACGCGGCAGGGTTACATCATTCTGAAAGTCGTGCAACACACTCCGGGCGGTCCCAGGCCGTTCAAGGACGTCGAGGATGACGTGGAACAGGCGTATTACATGAGCCTGATGGAGCCCGCCATCCGCGCCTACGAAAGCAAGATGCGGGATGAAGCGTTTATCGAGGTCAAGTCGGGCTATGTCGATACGGGAGCCACCTACGCGGAGCTGCATCCCAGCATCACGTTCAGCTCCTATGTGCCTCCGGCGCCAAAGAAGAAAGCCAAAGTTGAGCGGACCCGGTTCAGGGAAAACACGCACACATTCCGGCAGAAGTCAGGAGCAGCCTCGCCCGCGGCGGATGAGAACGCTGACAATCAGGGTGCGCCAAGCCAGGCTGCGGCGCCAACCACCAAGAAGGACAAAAAAGCGAAGCAGCCCACCGAGAAGCCGGGCAAAAAGGAAAAGATCCGCTATGGGCAGGCGCCGCGCGAGACGCTGCCTGCGGCATCGACGAACTCGGCCACAGAGAACGCGGGCGCGCTACCCGAGAACGCGTCGAATGCCGATCAGCCGGCGAACCCGTTGGAGCCGACCGCGTCGACCAAGAAGACGCGATTCAGTGCGCGCGCGCGCGACGCAAAGAAATCCAAGCCGAACGGAGCGCAAGGCGCGGCGCAGGGGCCCATGCCGCCCGACGCAGCCGAGGTGGCGGACCGGCAAACGCAGTCGGCGCCGTTGGGCATGGGGAACGACAACTCGACGAACAAGAAGAAGAAGAAAAGGCCTTCTACCACGACGGCTGAGAAGACGCGGCTGGCCAACCAGAAGAAAAACGCGTCGGAAACTCCGCCCAAGCCAGTGCCGCAGCCGACGCCAATTCCTCCCGTTGCCGGAGCGCCGGCGCCGGCGGATGCGCCGCAGCCGCAGCAGCAACCGCAACCGTCGCAGCCACAACCACAGCAGCCGCAGCAATAGCAGGTCAGCGCCCTCGGCGCATATGACGGGCCTGGAAGAGCGATCCGGGCCCGCGGTGTCTTTAGGCGGCTTGGCTACGAGTGTTTGCAGCGGGCCCAACAATTTTGGGAAGGGCAGGCCAACTGCGTTAAGCTTCTCGGCAGAATGAAAGACATCTATATCGACGACCTCATAAGCTTCGACGACGCAAAGCTCTTCGACAGCTTCTTCCTGGTTCTGAGCAAGCAGCAGCGGACCACAAAGCAGAACAAGCCGTATCTGAACCTGACGCTGGGCGACAAAACGGGTCAGATCGAAGGGCGCGTCTGGGATCCGGGCGATCCGCGCATCGCAAAGGAATTTGAGCGCGGCGACCTGGTGAAGGTGCGGGGTAGCGTCTCGCGCTTCGACGACCGGTGCCAGCTCAAAGTTGAGCAGTTGCGCAAGGCGCTCGCGAACGAGGCCGATTTGAAAGACATGCTGCCTTGCACGACACACGATATTGACGAGTTGTGGAAGCGGCTCGACGCGGCCGTCGAAAGCATTGCAAATCCCGATCTGAAGCGGTTGCTGAATGCGCTGCTTGCTGATCCGGAGCTGACAAAAGCGTATCGCGAGGCGCCGGC
>JASHQH010000234.1 GCA_030037635.1 Acidobacteriaceae bacterium | reverse complement strand
GGCGCCGGCCGCTCGCGCATTCACATCGTTCTGGCAAGCTCTGATCTTCATCTGGAATGCAAACTGAAAATCACGCGGGCCCAGGCTCTGGAGCGCGCCGCTAACTCGGTCCGCCAGGCCAGCCAGCTGGTCGACGAGGTGGAGTTCTCTCCGGAAGACGCCACGCGCTCAGACCGTGATTTTCTTTGCCAGATGGTCGCCACGGTCATCGACGCGGGAGCAACGATCATCAATCTTCCCGATACCGTGGGCTACTGCGTTCCCACCGAGTACGCCTCATTGTTTGGGTTGTTGCGCGAGCGTGTTCCCCAGACCAAGGGGGTTACGCTTTCGTCCCACTGCCACAATGACCTGGGCCTGGCGGTTGCCAATACACTGGCGGCCGTCGCGGCAGGGGCGCAACAGGTGGAGTGCACCATCAACGGGATCGGCGAACGGGCGGGCAACGCCGCGCTCGAAGAGGTTGCCGCCGCGATGATGGTGCGCAAAGACCAGTTTCCAGTCACTCATTCGCTGGTACTCGAAAACATCTATCAGGCCAGCCGGATGCTTTCCGAGATCATTGGCTTCGGACCGCAGCCCAACAAGGCGGTGGTGGGGCGCAATGCATTCGCACACGAAGCGGGCATCCATCAGCACGGAGTGCTGGCGAACCCGCTCACTTACGAAATTATGCGCCCGGCGGCTTTTGGCGTGCCTCACAACCAGATCGTATTGGGCAAGCACTCCGGACGGCGCGCCCTGGCCCATCGCCTGGAGGAACTGGGCGCGGTGCTGGAAGGACGCGACTTGGATATTGCATATGAGCGTTTCATGGCGCTCGCCGACCGCAAAAAAGGGGTTTTCGATCTGGATCTGCTGGCGCTGGTTCCTGCGCGCAAGCCGCCCGCGAGCGAAGACACATTACGCGAGGGGCAGGTTGCAGAGAATGGGCGCGGCGGCACGGTTTTGGTTCGAGCAAGTGGAATTCCAGGATGATTCAGGCCAGGCGTCAGGATTGGGGGACAGCATTGCCTGGCGCCGGAACCTGGAGTTGGAGCGACCAGGAGGAAAGATACCTGCGGCAGAAGTCATCGCCGATTAAGAGCGTTACTTCCGGGGCATGGTATCCGAGGGGCATCTTTGATGTAATTGACTGAATTCTTCGCACTTCTCGCCGCCTGGGAGGATTTGGGTTGCGAGGGTCTCTTCCCCAGTTGGATTTCTCCTGTCGCACAAAGACGAAGTGCGCGCAAAGGAGTGAGTTTTCATGATGGAAACCGCTCGGCGCAGCGCCTTTTTCTCTGCGGAGATTGAACCCTGGCAAATCCACGGGTTCGGCACGATGAAAGCTCACCACCGGGGAGATTTTGCGTGAGTGCTGGCATGAATGTGACGACGATCCGCGGCGCGATGGACGCGCAGAGCGAGTTGCAAGGCGGGAAAGTGTTCCTGTTGAGCCCGGAGACGGGCCGTGCGCTGACGTTTGCCGATCTACGCCGGGATTCTGTGCTACTGGGCGCGATGCTGCGTGCAGCGGGCCTTGAGACGGGCGACAAGGTCGCCTTCCTGATGGACAACGGGTTGGCGACGGCCGAGCTGTTTCTGGGCGCGATGTACTGCGGTTTCGTGGCGGTTCCGCTGAACGTGCGTGCGGGTGCGACGTCCCTTTCCTACATGCTGGAGCATTGCGACGCCAAAGTGGTGTTCGTGGCCGAGCAGTACCGCGGTTTGCTGGGCGAGGCTTTGGAGAGCGTGCATCGCGATATCCGCGTGATCAACGCCGAGGAAGATGGCGCCTTGCCGGCATTCGAGACCGTTGCCGTGATCGAGCCGCCGGCAGAGATCGGGGCCGACCATGCGGCCATGCTGATCTACAGCTCGGGAAGCACGGGCAAGCCAAAGGGGGCCATTCACACGCACAGCTCGGTGATGGCGCACGGACGCAACTCTATCGCCGGCCACGAGCTGACCTGGGGCGACCGATCGCTGCTGGTGCTGCCGCTGTATCACATCAATGCCGAGTGCGTGACCCTGGTGCCGACGCTTCTGAGCGGCGGATCGGTGGCAGTGGCGCATCGATTCGTAGTGAGCAAGTTCTGGGACTGGGTGGAAGAGCTGGGCATCACGTGGTCGGCGCTGGTGCCGACCATTGTCTCTGAGTTGGTGGACTGGAAGGACGGCAAGGAGCGCAGCGCGGCCTACCGGCGGATTCGTTTCTTCCGCTCCTCGTCGGCACCGCTGTCGCCGGCGCTGCAGCAGCAATTTCTCGACAAGTTTCCTATCCCGCTGCTTCAGGCCATGGGATCGACGGAGGGCGGCAATGTATTTTCGAACCCGCAACCGCCGAAAGCGAACAAGATTGGTTCGCCGGGCTTGCCCTGGGGCTTTGAGACGCGCATCGTGGACCGGGAAGGGGTCGACGTGCCGCGGGGCGAGTCCGGCGAAGTACTGCTGCGCGGCGCAGGGCTGATGCGGGGCTATTACAAAGATCCCGAAGGCACCGCGGCGGTGGTCGACAGCGAAGGCTGGCTGCACACCGGCGACCTGGCGCGGCAGGACGAGGACGGCTACTTCTTCGTGGTGGGCCGCTCCAAGGAGCTGATCATCAAGGGCGGCGTGAACATCGCTCCGCGCCAGATCGACGAGGTGCTGGAGTCGCACGCTGCGGTGCTGGAAGCAGCCGCAGTGGGTGTGCCCGACCGCTACTTCGGTGAGGACGTGGTGGCTTTTGTTGTGCTGCGGCCCGAGGCTGCGGTCGACGAGCGCCAGCTGCTGGCCTTCTGCGAGACGCGGCTGGGTCACTTCAAGACGCCGTCGCGGATTCATTTCCTGAAGGAGTTGCCCAAAGGCCCGTCAGGCAAGGTGCAGCGGCTGCGGTTGCTGGATCCGGCGGTGCTGGAGGCTGTGGCGGTTACCGCGCAGCCGCCCGCAGAGACTACGGTAAGCGCACAGCAAGCCGCAGGCCAGTCGATCGAGCAGATTATCGCCGGAGCCTGGGCCGAAGTGCTGAATGTGCCCCAGGTCGACAATGGAACCAACTTTTTCGCCCTGGGCGGCCACTCGTTGCTGGCCATCCAGTGCCTGTCGAAGCTGCGCGACCGGCTGCCCATCGTTCTGTCGCTTGCGGACTTTTTTGAAAACAGCACTGTCAGCGAGCAAGCCGCGCTGGTGCGCAAGCGCCTGCACCGGGCCGGCGGCGCGCCAAGCGGCCAGGAGTCCGGCAACTGGGAGCAGTCGCTGCTGCAGCAGGTGGTGCACAAACCGGAAGAGAAGCCAATTCCGCGCCTGGACCCGTCGCAGCCTCATCCGCTCAGCCCCGCCCAGCAGGGCCTGTGGTTCCTAGGCCAATTGATCCCCGATGTGCCCGTCTACAACGAGTCAGAAGCGGTGCGCCTGAGCGGGGAGCTGAACGTCGAAGCGCTGGAAAAGGCCATGAACATGGTGGTGGACAGCCAGCCCGTGTTGCGCTCCACCATCCGGGTCATCAACGAAGTACCCCACGCAGTGGTCCACCCCAGCTGGCCGCTGCGCTTCAAGCGCGTCGACCTGAGCGCTCTGCCCGCAGCCGAGCGCGAGAGCGAAGTAGAGCGGCTGCTGATCGCCGAGCCGCGCCTTCCCTATCATCTTGAGACCGAGCCGGGCATCCGCGTGACGTTGCTTGAGCTCAGTCCGCGCGATCACGTGCTGATCCTGATGATGCACCACATTGTTTGCGACTGGGCGTCGGAGGGCATTATCTGGCGGCAACTTTCGGCCGCCTACCGCTCCCAGCTCAACGGCCAGGCCGCGAGTCTGCCTGTTGCGCCGGTCAGCTTCGGCGACTATGCCGCGTATCAGCAGCAGCAACTGGACGGCAATGCTTACGCCGCCGACCTGGACTATTGGGAAGAGACGCTGAAAGGCGCGCCGCCGTTGCTGGAGCTGCCCGCCGACCGGTCCCGGCCGGCCGTGATGAGCTACAGTGGCACGCGGTTCCGCTGGAAGTTGAGCAATGCTCTTACCGAGGCTCTGCGCGACACCAGCCGCAGAGAAAAGACCAGTCTGTTTACCATCTTCGCCGCAGCCCTGGACACGCTGCTCTACCGCTATTCGGGCAGCGACGACATTCTGCTGGGCATACCCCTTGCCGATCGCGACCACGCCGAACTCGATGCCGTAGTGGGCTACCTGTTGCACATGCAAGTGCTGCGCGCCAGGCTCTCAGGCCAGATGTCGTTTCGCGAACTGTTGAGCAAGGTGCAGAAGGCGGCCCTGGACCTGTATGTGCATCGGGCCGTGCCCTTCGACCAGGTGGTGCACAGGCTGCAGCAGGAGCGCAACCTGAGTTACACGCCGGTCTTCCAGGTGTTGCTCAACTGGCGCGACCGCGACCAGCTCCTGTCGTTCATCGGGCTGGAGGGGCTGGCCGTCGAGTCGCTTCTGGCGGCGGCGGCCAGCGCCAAATTCGATCTCTATTTCCAGGCCACCGATATGGGCGACGAGATCTGGCTGGAACTGGAGTACAACACCGACCTTTTCGATCACGACCGCATGCTGCGCATGATGGGACACTGGCAAGCGGTGCTTGAAGCCGTGGCTGCAGACACCGCCGTACCCCTGGCGGAGATTCCCATCCTTACTGCACCCGAGCGCCGGCAACTGCTCGTCGAATGGAACAACACTGGGGCGGAGTATCCGAAGCACACCTCCCTTGCGCAGCTGGTGGAAGAGCAGGTGGAGCGGACGCCGGATGCAATTGCCGTGGCCAGTGGCGATAAGCGCCTCTCGTTCAGGGAATTGAATGCGCGCGCCAATCAGTTGGCGCACGAATTGATGAAGCATGGCGCCGGCCCCGAGCAGGTGGTGGGCTTGTGTGTCGATCGCTCAGTAGATTTAGTCGTGGGGCTGCTGGCCATCGTGAAGACGGGCGGAGCTTACTTGCCGCTTGACCCCATCTTCCCGGCAGACCGGCTCAGCTACATGCTCGAAGACAGTGGCGCCCAGTTGCTGCTGGCCGAAGAGAGACTTCTCGCCAATCTGCCCAAGTTCGGCGGAACGACGGTGCTGCTTGAAGACGAGGCCTGGCAAACGAACCGAAGCCACAACCCCGCCGTATCCGTTGGGCCCGACAACCTGGCCTACCTGATCTACACCTCAGGTTCGACGGGCAAACCCAAGGGAGTGCAGGTGCCGCGCGGGGCATTGACGAATTTCCTGTGGTCGATGCGGGAATCGCTGGAGTTGACGGCGCAGGACCGGGCTCTTGCCGTGACCACGATTTCATTCGACATCGCCGGGCTGGAACTTTGGTTGCCGCTGCTGGTGGGGGCACAAACGGTTGTCGCCAGCCGCGAGTCAGTGATCGACGGCCATGCGCTCCGGAATTTGCTCGACAGCCACGACATCACGTTCATGCAGGCGACTCCGGTCACCTGGCGGCTGTTGTTCGAGGCCGATTGGCCGGGTAAAGCCAATCTACAGGCAGCATGCGGCGGCGAAGCCCTGCCACCGGAGCTGGCAGCACGGCTGCAGCCGGCAGTGGGGCGGCTGTGGAACCTGTACGGGCCCACCGAGACCACCATCTGGTCTACAGCCTCGGAGATCACCAACGGACGGCTTCCCGTTTCCATCGGCCGCCCGATGGCCAATACGCAGATTTACATCCTTGATGGAGGCGGACAGCCGACGCCCATTGGAATTGCCGGCGAACTGTGCATCGGCGGGGACGGCGTGGCGCGCGGGTACCTGAACCGGCCGGAACTGACCGCAGAAAAGTTCGTGGCCGATCCATTCCTGGGAGATGGCGCCAGAATGTACCGCACCGGCGACCTGGCGCGCTATCACGCGGACGGAAACATCGAATGCCTAGGCCGCAACGATTTCCAGGTGAAGGTACGCGGCTTCCGGATTGAGCTGGGCGAGATTGAAGCGCGCCTGGTTGAGCACCCAGCGGTGCAGCAGGCAGTGGTGATTGCGCGCGCGGACGCAAGCGGCGAAAAGCGCCTGATCACTTACTACATCAACTCAGGAGAGCAGAGCGAGGCCGGTGCCGAGCAGTTCCGTTCGCATTTATCGGCCAACCTGCCCGAGTACATGGTGCCGGCAGCTTACGTGCGCCTGGATGCCTTTCCGCTTACGAACAACGGCAAGATCGACCGCAAGGCATTGCCGGAACCCGGAACCGCTGCGTTTTCGACCCGCCGCTATGAGGCGCCGAGCAGCGAAGTGGAGAGGACAACTGCCGGGATCTGGCAGGAGGTTTTAGGAATACCCAAGGTGGGGAGAGACGACAATTTCTTCGACCTGGGTGGAACTTCAATGCTCATCATCAGGGTTTTGCGCAGATTGCGGCAAGCGTTTGCGAAGGAAATCTCGGTGGTGGATCTGTTCCGATACACGACGGTGCGGACGCTGGCGCAGCATCTGACGGGCGGAGTCAATCAAAGTTCCACCGAAACGGCGCAAGTGGACAGCCAGGCGCGGAGAGATGCCATGCGGCGCCAGCGCCAACTGCGACAGGATCGCGCCAGTGAAGTACTCAAGGGGGCCCCGAAGTAAGCAATGGCAGAGGAAACCAACCAACTCGATGGCATCGCCATTATCGGTATGGCGGGGCGCTTCCCCGATGCTGCCAACGTTGAGCAGTTCTGGAAGAACCTGTGCGCCGGAGTGGAGTCGGTAACCACATTTACCGATGAGCAGCTTTTGGCTGCGGGCGTCGATGCGCGCACGATGAAACTGCCGAACTATGTAAAGACCGGCATCCTGCTTGACGGCGTAGGAATGTTCGATCCTCAATTCTTCGGATTCACCCCGCGCGAGGCAGAGGTGACTGACCCGCAGACGCGGCTCTTTCTGGAGTGCGCGTGGGAGGCTTTGGAAAACGCCGGCTACGACCCGGACCGGACCAAGCAGCGCATCGGAGTTTTCGGCGGAACGGGTACAAATTTCTACTTTCAGAACAATCTGGTTCTCAATTCCGACTTGATGGAATCGTTGAACTACCTGCAGAAGGCCATCGCCACCACCAATGACTATCTGGCCACGCGCGTTTCGTATATTTTCAACCTGAAAGGCCCTAGTTTCACGGTACAAACCGCGTGTTCCACTTCGCTGGTGGCGACGCACGTGGCATGTCAGCAATTGCTGAATGGAGAATGCGATGTGGCTCTGGCGGGCGGCGCCTTTGTCAGGATTCCTCAAGTAGCCGGCTATTTGCACGTGGAGGGTTCGCCGCAATCGCCTGACGGGCACTGCCGCGCCTTTGACGCTTCAGCACGGGGAATGACCATCGGCAGCGGAGCGGGCGTGATCGTTCTCAAGCGCCTCGCGGATGCGCTTGAGGATGGCGACCTGATTCGTGCCGTGATTCGCGGCTCGGCCATCAATAACGATGGCGCAGTGAAAATTGGCTACACGGCGCCGAGCGTCGAGGGGCAATCGGCGGTGATTGCGGAAGCGCAAGCCATGGCGGGCGTAAGCGCTGACGAGATTACCTACATTGAAACGCACGGCACGGGAACAGAGCTCGGGGATCCCATTGAGATTGCCGGCTTGACGAATGCTTTCCGCAGATCGACCGGGCGGAACGGCTTTTGTCCGATCGGATCGGTAAAAACCAACGTTGGCCACTTAGTGGCCGCGGCGGGTGTTGCGGGGTTGATCAAAACGGTGATGGCTCTTGAGCATCGGAGCCTTCCGCCCAGCTTGCATTTCAAAGAGCCCAACCCGGCGATCGATTTCGCCAACAGCCCGTTTTACGTGCAGCAGAAGCTGAGCGACTGGGAGCCGGCGAATGGACGGCGCATTGCGGGAGTGAGCTCATTCGGGATCGGCGGCTCCAACGCGCATGTGGTGGTTGAAGAGGCGCCGCCGTTGCCCGAGTCGGGACCGTCGCGCGAATGGCAGCTTCTGGTTCTCTCGGCCAAGTCGGAGACGGCGCTGCGTGCGGCTTCGGATCAGCTGCTTCAGCACTTGATAGCGCATCCGGATCTGAAACTTGCCGACGCGGCCTATACGCTCGAGCAGGGCCGGCAGGTCTTTGAGAATCGGCAAATGCTGGTTTGCCGCGATCTGGACGATGCAGTCCAGATTCTTGAAGCACGCAATCCCAAACGGATGGCGACCCATCACGGGGACAGCGAAACGCCTTCGGTCGTATTTATGTTTCCCGGCCAGGGCGCGCAGCACATCCAGATGGGCGCGGACCTGTATCGAACCGAGAAATTGTTCAGGGAGATCGTCGACCGCTCGGCCGAGATTCTGCTGCCGCACCTGGGCATCGACCTGCGCCAGATTCTCTATCCGGAGGCAGAAAAGGCGAGCGAGGCCGAAGCACTGCTGACGGAAACGCGCATCGCGCAGCCGGCACTGTTTGCGATTGAGTACGCGCTGGCGACGCTGTGGATGTCGTGGGGCATCAAGCCCTCGGCGATGATTGGTCACAGCATTGGCGAATTTGTGGCTGCGTGCCTGGCGGGCGTCTTCAGCCTGGAAGATGCTCTTGCCCTGGTGGCGAAGCGCGGCCAGCTGATGCAGAGCATGCCGCGCGGCCAGATGCTTGCCGTCGCGATGCCCGAGGGAGAACTGAAAAAGATTCTTCCCGCCGGGCTGTTTCTTGCTGCGGTGAATGGCCCGTCCCGGTGCGTCGTTTCGGGGCCGATACCGGAAATCACTTCCTTTGCCGATGCGCTGGCGGCTTCGGGGACCCCAGGGACGGTTTTGCATACGTCCCACGCGTTTCATTCCGGGCAGATGGATCCCATCCTGCAGCCATTCGCTGAAAGCGTGAAGCAGGCCAGGCGCGGACAGATTGCGATTCCCTTCGTATCGAACCTGACCGGGACGTGGATTTCTGACGCGGAGGCGCAGGATCCGAAGTACTGGGCGAATCATCTGCGCAACACCGTGCGCTTTGCCGACGGCATCAGGGAGTTGCTTTCGAGCGACGGCCGCCTGCTGCTGGAGGTTGGCCCTGGAACCACATTGAGCTCGCTGGCCAAGTTGCAGGCGCCGGGTGCGAAAACCCAGCCGATTATCGCGTCGCTGCGGCACGTGCGCGAAACTCGGCCCGACCTGGCATGCGTTCTTTCGGCATTGGGCCAGCTTTGGTTGCATGGAGTCGAAGTGGACTGGCCGGCTTTCTACGCTCGAGAAAATCGCCGGCGTGTTGCCCTGCCGACCTATCCGTTCCAGAGGCAGCGGTACTGGATTGAACCGCGGAAAGCCGGCGCGTCGAAGGAAGTACGGCCTTCTTCCTCGCGCAAGAATTCCGACATCGCCGACTGGTTCTACGTGCCTTCGTGGAAACGATCACCGCAGGTTGAGGCGTTCGCGGCGCCCGCGTCAAGGCAGAATTGGCTGTTTTTTGTTGATGAGTCCGGCATGGGAGAAGCTATCGCCGAAAGAATCGCGCCTTCGCAGCGTGTGATTCGGGTGCGCGCCGGCAAGAGCTTCGAGATGACGGCGGAAGACAACTTCGTCATCAATCCTTCGCTGGCGAGCGACTACGAGCGGCTGACGGACGAGTTGCTGCGGTCGGGAACGATGCCGCAGAGAATCGTTCATCTTTGGAGCGTCACTTCAGAACCGCCGTCCACACAAGAGAATTCCGCTTCGTTCGATAAGCATCGCAGCCGGGGTTTCGACAGCCTGCTGTTTCTCGCCCAAGCCTTCCATCGGCGCGGATTCAGTGGGATGGCTCGCATGGACTGCATTTCGAACCAGGTGCAGGAAGTGATCGGCGGAGAGACCTTGAGCCCCGCGAAAGCGGCCTTGCTGGGCCCGTGCAAAGTCATCTCGCAGGAGTTCCGCAATCTCGCTTGCAGAAATATCGACTTCGTCCTCGCAGATGCCGGATCGGCGCACCGTGCCCGGCAAATTGAGCAGTTGACGGCGGAATTGCTTTCGAGCCATACCGAGCCGGCCGTAGCTTACCGGGGAAACCATCGCTGGGTTCAGGGATTCGAACCGGTCCGGCTCGCCAATCCCGATTCCACTTTGCTCAAAGAGCGGGGTGTGTACCTGATTACGGGCGGCCTGGGCAAAATCGGCCTTGAGCTGGCTGCGTTTCTGGCCAGGAATTTTCGCGCGCGGCTCATTTTGCTGGGGCGGACCGCGCTTCCTGAGAAGCAACTTGGGGAGGCGTCGTTCAACGGACACTCGCCGGATGCCGAGACCAGCCGGCGGATGAAGAAAGTGGCTGAGATCGAAGCGCTGGGCGGCGAAGTGATGACGCTGGGCGCCGATATCGCAAACCGCGACCAGATGAAGATGGCGATGGCCGCTGCTTATGCGCGATTCGGCGAAATCAATGGCGTGTTTCATTGCGCCGGCATCACCGGCATGCGAGGAAGAGCCTTCATCCCCGATGCGGACCGTGCACATTGTGACATGCATTTCCAGCCGAAGGTTCAAGGCTTGCTGTCGCTGGAAGAAATTTTCAGGGACAAGAATCCGGATTTCGTGGTGCTCTTCTCCTCACTGGCGGCCGTCCTGGGCGGGCTGTCGCTGGCTGCCTATGCAGGCGCGAATCAATTCATGGATACATTCGCCCAGAGCCGCAACCGCACAGACCAGACTCGCTGGATCAGTGTGAACCTGGATGCCTGGAAGACCGACAAAGCGGACCCCGCTTCAGAATCGTCGCTGGCCGAATATAGCCTCGCGCCGGCGGAGGGCATTGAAGTGCTGCGACGGGTACTTGCCCATGCGCAGCTTGGTCAGGTGATCGTCTCAACGGGAGATTTGCAAGCACGGATTGGCGAATGGGTGCAACCCGAAAAATTGGAGAGTGAGGCGGCTGCGCTGCCCAACGAAGCTGCGCAAACGCACGCCAGACCCGAGTTACGGACGGTCTTTGTTGCCGCTGAGAACGAGATGGAACGCACCATCACCGGCATATGGGAATCTTTGTTCGGCATGACGGGATTAGGCATTCACGACAACTTTTTCGATCTGGGAGGCGATTCGCTGCTGCTGCTGCAGGTTCAAGCCAAGATCCGGGAGTTGCTGAACGTGAACCTCTCGGCGGCTGAAATGTTTCAACATCCGACCATCGAATCATTGGCGCGGCGGCTGAGCCAGCCGGCGCCGGAATCAACTCGCATGGAAGCAACCCTGGACCGGGCTCAATTGCAAAGAGCGGCATTGGCGCGTCAACAACAAGCGGTAAGAGGACTTTCGCGGTAGAGCATAAAGCCATGGAAACCAACACCAACGGAATTGCAATCATCGGCATGAGCGGCCGCTTCCCGGGAGCGGAAAACCTCGATCAGTACTGGCAGAATCTGCTTGCCGGCGTCGAGTCCATCTCATTCTTCAGCGACGATGAGCTGGCTGCTTCCGGACTGGACGTGGCAGCGGCGAGAAAAGATCCGGGCTGCGTGGCGGCACGCGGCTTTGTGAAAGACCCGGAATGGTTCGATGCCGCTTTCTTCCATATCAGCGATCGCGAGGCGGAGGTCATCGATCCGCAGCAGCGCCTCTTTCTCGAGGCCACGTGGGCGGCATTGGAAAGCGCCGGCTACGACCCGCTCGAGACCAAGGGCTACGTCGGCGTGTATGCAGGCAAGAGCGGAAGCACCTACTACCTGAACAACATCTTTCCGCGGCCTGAACTGGCCGGAATGTTCAGCAATCTGGGCATTGCTTCAGGCGACAAGGACTATCTGGCTACGCGCGTCGCGTACAAGCTGAACCTGAGGGGGCCGGTGATGAGCGTGCAGACGGCATGCTCGACATCGATGGTGTCGGTTTGCCTGGCATCCCAGGCCCTGCTTTGCTACCAATGCGATATGGCCGTCGCGGGAGGGGTGTCGATCACCTTTCCGCAGAAGCGCACCTATGTTTCCGATGGCGGAATGCTTTCTACCGACGGCCATTGCCGGCCGTTCGACGCACAAGCGACCGGAACGAACTTCAGCGATGGGCTGGGCGTGGTTGTGCTCAAGCGGCTGGCGGAGGCGCTCGAGGACGGCGACCATATTTATGCGGTGATCAAAGGCTTCGCACTGAACAACGACGGTTCAGCAAAGGTGGGATTTGCGGCGCCCAGCGTGGATGGGCAGGCCGAAGTGATTGCCCTGGCGCTGGCCCAGGCCGGCATCGAACCCGACACGATCTCCTATGTTGAGACCCATGGCACAGCCACTCCACTGGGCGATCCGATCGAGATTGCCGGCTTGACCAAGGCGTTTCGCGCAGGCACATCGAAAAAAGGCTTCTGCGCGATTGGTTCCGTGAAGGGCAATCTGGGACACCTCGACGCCGCGGCGGGAGCGGCCAGCTTGATCAAAGCGGCCCTTGCACTGAAGCACAGGGTTTTGCCCCCGAGCATCAATTTTGTTGCGCCTAATCCCAAGATCGATTTCGCCGATAGCCCATTCATGGTGAATGCCAAGCTGACCGAGTGGGAGGCGGGCACAACGCCGCGGCGCGCCGGCGTGAGCAATTTTGGTGTGGGTGGCACCAACGCGCACGTGGTATTGGAGGAAGCGCCGCCCGTACAACCATCGAAGCCGGCGCGTGATTGGCAGCTCCTGCTAATTTCCGCGCGGACTTCTTCGGCGCTCGACGCCGCGACCGCGAAGCTGTGCGAGCATCTGAAGGCGAATCCCGATTTGAATCTGGCGGACGTGGCATGGACACTGCAAACCCGGCGCCACACGTTCGATCATCGCCGCATGCTGGTGTGCCGCAATCAGGCCGATGCAGTCGATGCCCTTGGAGAAGGGACGCCCAAGCGTCTTCTCAGCGAAGAGGTGAAGGTTCGCAATCGCTCGATTGTATTCATGTTCCCCGGCCAAGGCGCCCAATACGTCAACATGGGCGGAGAGCTCTACCGCAGCGAGCGCATATTCAAAGAAACGGTCGACCGGTGCGCCCAAATCCTGGCGCCGCAACTGGGTTTGGATTTGCGCGAGGTGTTGTTTCCCGCGTCGGGAACCGAAAAGGCGGCCGAAGAACTGCTGATCCAGACCCGCATCACGCAGCCGGCCCTGTTTGTGATTGAGTACGCCCTGGCGGCTCTGTGGATGTCGTGGGGCATCAAGCCACGCGCCATGATCGGTCACAGCGTTGGCGAATACGTGGCTGCCTGCCTGTCGGGCGTATTTACGCTTGAGGAGGCTTTGGGAATTGTTGCCGGTCGCGCGAGGTTGGTGCAGGCGCAACCCGGCGGCGCCATGCTCGCCGTGCGCATGCCTGAACAGGAATTGGCCCCGCTCCTGAACGGCTCCCTTTCCATCGCGGCCATCAATTCGCCCAAGTTGAGCGTGGCTTCAGGGCCTTTTGAAGCCATCGCCGAACTCGAAGCGCAATTGAAAGCGAAGGGCGTTGCATCGCGGCGGCTGCAGACTTCTCATGCCTTTCACTCGGCCATGATGGATCCGGTTCTGGAGCCGCTGGCTGCGCTGCTCAGAACGGTGCAGTTCCGCAAACCATCGATCCCTTATCTGTCCAATGTCAGCGGCACCTGGGTCACAGAAGATGAGGCAACCGACCCTGGTTATTGGGTGCGTCATGTTCGTGAAGCGGTTCGTTTTGCCGACGGCGCAGGGGAACTGCTCAAAGACCCGCAAACCTTCTTGCTCGAGGTTGGCCCAGGCCAGACATTGTGCAGCCTTGTGAGCCAGCATTCCGCAAGAACTGCCAACCATCTGGTGGTTCCGTCTCTTTCCTCGGCAGGCGAAGAGATGCCCGCGTTGCTTGCGGCTTTGGGCAAAGTGTGGCTGGCAGGCGCAGCGGTGGATTGGGCCGGAGTGTACAAGCACGAAAGACGCTTGCACGTTATGCTGCCGACTTACCCGTTTGAAAGAAAGCGCTATTGGATCGAGCCCGTCAGCCGCCAAACTGCTTCGCTGCCGGCTCAGGCGACTGAAGCGGCTGCAAGCGCGATATCCGCGGGGGCCGCGCCGGGATTGATTGAGTCGCCGGCTGATCCCGCACCAGGAACCAGTGATGAATCCGGCTCGCCGCGTACCGATGAATCGCGCAAGACACGAATTCTGGCCATGCTGACCACGGAGTTTCAGGCTCTATCGAGCGCGGACCTGAGCAAGGTTGGACCCGACGCAACGTTCATGGATATGGGCCTCGATTCCCTGTACCTCTTGCAGGCCGTCCAGTCGGTGGAAAAGCGATTCGGCATTCGCATTCCATTTCACCAACTGATTCAGGACTTAAACACGCTGAATGAGCTGGCTGAGTATCTCGATCGCACTCTGCCGCCGGACATCTCGCCTGGCGCAGCCCCTGAGTCGGTCGTTCAAGCCGCTGCGCCTCCGTTGCCCGTTGCCGGCAACCCGGCGCTCGAAGCCATTCAGGCGCAATTGGAGGCTCTGACGCGTCAGATGGAACTGTTGCGTCAGGCGCCTGCCGCAGACCGGGGCGCTTCGCCGGTGCGCGAAGAAACGCCATCGCACGAAGCAGCAACGCCATCCCAAGATGAAAAGAGTCAACAGCAGATCCTCGTGCAGATGCGGGAAGGCAATCCCGCGTACCCGGCGTTCTTTGGTGCTCCGGGACCGGACGCAACGGCGCTGGGCATGCGTCCGCTTGCGGCGGCTTTGCACCCGGACATCCCGTTTTATTGCATTCAGCACAAAGGACTGGACGGATCAACACCGTTCGCAAGTATCGAAGAAGAGGCGCGCGCTTGCATCGAAGAGATGCGCAAGGTGCAGCCGCATGGTCCGTATGGCCTGGGAGGCTTCTGCTTCGGGGGCGTCTTGTCATTCGAGATCGCACGCAGGCTGGAGCAAATGGGCGAAGCGGTGTACGCACTGCTCCTGATCGACAGTTTTAATCCTGCATATATAAGGTCGCAGGTAACCGGCAATAAGATGTCGCGGCTGACGAGGTACTTTTTCCGGCGCGTGGGTTTGCACGCACGCAGAATGAGAGCATTGCGGCCGGTAGAGTTTGCGCGTTACGTACGCGGCCGCATCAAGGCAATGTACGTCCATTATCGGCGGTCGGTGGAACAGGCCGAGAGAATCAAGCGCAATCGGCTCCCAGCCAATCCCACTGCGGCGGAAAACGCGCCCAATGCAGCCAGCAGTTTCGACGAGATTCTGGAGAACATGAGGCAGTTCGGCTCGATTACTCTTTCTCGCTATACACCGTTGCCCTACGACGGCGACGCCGTAGCCTTCCGGACCGCCGACCGCACCCATGATCCGTACGATGATCATTTCCTTGGATGGAGATCGCTCGTGCGCGGCACCCTGCAGGTTTTGGAAATCGACTGCACTCACGACGAGATGACGCGCGATCCGGCCGTGCGTATCATCGCGGAAAGAATCAATCTGAAGTTTCGGGATGCAGTGGCTGCGTCGATCAACGAATCGCTCAATCACATTTCGGCCGGCTGAAGCGCATTAGCAAGTGCTGCAAGGCGAGGCGGCCTCGGCGCCGATGTTTATGGCCAATGGCTGCTGCCGGTTACGCGGCTGATTGAGGTCTGCACAAAAAAGCGGTTCAAGCTTTGATAATCGACGGTGTTCCTCTTCACATCGAATGCGTTGATGGAGCCGACGAGATTCTTGCCTCCGTAATAGGAAAAAGCAGCGCGATATCCCGCATCGCGTGCAATGCTCCGCGTGGCCTCTGTAAAGCTCGACTGAACGCCGACCGGATAGGCAAGGGCATCGGCAGCAATGCCCAGCCGGTCGCGAAGAATCGCGCGCGAATGACTGAGTTCTTCGGCCTGCTTTTCGGGACTCAACTGGCTCAGGACGTGGTGTGATTGCGTATGCGAACCGATCGCCATGCCGCCAGCGAGCATTTCTCTCGCTTCGTCCCAACTGAGGAAGCGGCGCGCACACGAGGGCAACGCGTCGCCCTGGGTCCGATCGGCTAAACTCCGCAAAAATCCGGTTGTGTCTTGGTTCTGCGCCCTCCGGAACAAATGGATGACGGCCCGCAAGCTGGCGGTGAATCCATCCCGGTCGAGATCCACTTCCAGCGCGGCGGGATAATCAAGAGAGAATCTTTTGTTGCGGGCAGTACGCAACAAATAAGCGATCTCGTCCCACCACGGGACGCATGTTGAGCCCATAAAATCTGCAACCAGAAAGAAAACCCCTTGCACGCCGAGCGAACGCAGGATGGGAAATGCGACTTCGTAGTTATCCAAATATCCATCGTCGAACGTGATCAGGACGCGGCAGCGTTTCTTCGGTTCCCTGGCGGAACCGTCGATGATGGCCAGCGCCTCGTCCAATGTGACCACATCGAGGCGGCGCTTCAGATACGAGACTTGCTTTTCGAATTCCTCCGCTGTAGCTGAGAAGACTCCAGGGTCGAAGATATCGTCAGCCGGATTGCCAATGCGATGGTAATTGAGCACCAGCAGTGAATCGCGTGCGGGGAGAACCCGCATCAGCTCCGTTGCGCCGCTCCACTGAAGCGCACGCGCAAGGAATTCGCGCTTTCCAGAGATCAGCATCGGTCCACTAATTAACCAGCGATCATGGCAAGGGGATCAGTTTTGAGTTTATCACTTTGCTAACCCCATGTTTTCAATCCGAAAGACCGAAGATGGGAGGCAAGAGGCACACTTTGGTGTTAGCCGCACCCAAGCGGAAAAGGCACTCCACAGACTTCGCGCAACACGGATTGAGCCTTTCCCTGACGAATGCCCTTTGCGCTTCAGTCTGTGGCTCGGAAGGCCTGGATCTGTTCAGACGCCGCTGTATGCCGAAAAACCGCCATCGACCGGCACCACCACCCCCGTAACAAACTGCGAAGCCGGCGAGAGCAGCCAAAGAACCGATCCAAACAGGTCGTGCGGTTCGCCGAAGCGCGCCATAGGCGTGTGCGCAATGATAGCTTTGCCGCGCGCTGTCAGCTGGCCCGTTTCCTTGTCGAGGAGCAGAAACCGATTCTGATTGGTGAGAAAGAATCCCGGCGCAATGGCGTTGACGCGGATCCTGGGCGAATACTCCTGCGCCATGTGCACGGCCAGCCATTGCGTGAAGTTGCTCACCGCCGCCTTGGCCGCCGAGTAGGCGGGGATGCGCGTCAGCGGCCGGAACGAATTCATTGACGAGATATTCAGAATTGTGCCGTAGCCTTGCGATGCCATCCCCTTGCCAAATGCCTGGCTGGGCAGGATGGTGCCAAGAATATTCAACTCAAAGACCCATCGCAGGGTGTCGGCGGGAAGGTCGAAGAACTTGAGCTCAGCGCTGGTGGTGGCTTGCGGCTTGTTACCGCCGGCCCCGTTCACCAGGCAATCGAGCGGGCCCAGGCGGTGAATCACATCGTCGGCGGCTTGCGCCACGCTGTCGCGCTTGAGGACGTCGCACGGGAAGACGGAGACTCGCCTGCCGTGCTCGCCCATGCGCTCGACTGCGGCTTTGCCGGCCTCGGCGTTGACGTCGAGGATGGCGACCTGCGCGCCGCAGCCGGCCAGCGCAAAAGCAATCTCGCTGCCCAGGATGCCGGCGCCTCCAGTGATGGCGACGGTGCGTCCCGAGAAGTCGTACATCCGCGTCAGTTCGGCCGAATCGAACGAGGCCCACTGGACAGCCTTGGCCTCGCGTCCAATTTCGAGCACCGCAGGTCCTGCCATGGCAATCCTTTCTTTCTTCCAGCCATCGCTGCGCCCGAGTATAGGAATGGAAGCGCAGCGTACTCCGTGACTCCCATCACGACGAGGCAGCGAACGAACGCGGCTGGGTCGTGCGGAGGATCTCCGATACCGCGCCTAACGGGAGAGGGAAAGGGCGGGGTAGCCGATTTGATATCATCAATAAATCATGCCCAAATTCGCCTCCAAAACCTGCCAGTTTGGCACCAATTGCGATCATTTTTGGGGCTTTTGGGTCGAAAATCAGGCGATTTCGGGTCGTTTTTACGCCATTCTTGAGGTATGATTTACTGAAAATAAATGACTTAACTGTAAAAATATACCCTACCGGGGTATGTACAGAAATTTTTCTGCCTGAAATTGGGCTGTCAGATTTTGACCGGATGGAAAAGCGGAGGGCTCTATGCGCGCGGCGCGGGCAGAATCGACGGGCAGCCGTGGAGCGAATGAGCGAATATGGTTGATCCTTGCGCATGAAATGATTGTGCTCGAGAGCCCGGAAATTATCTGCAAAAACAGAGAGCGAGGGAACGAGGGAGCTAGAGGGCAAGAAATCAATGAGTTAGGCGCCGGCCGTGCGCATAGGGGAATGGCGCCGGGCTTGACAGCTCTGCTCTGACCGGTCGACTGACATCTGAATTATGCTTTCTTATTGAAACCGGGTTGACGGGGGCCGGTGAAAGATGGACAGGCTTAAAGGAAAACGTGCCCTCATTACGGGCGGCTCCAGTGGAATCGGCCTCGAGACCGCGAGGCAATTCGTCGCAGAGGGTGCTCGCGTTGCCATCACCGCTCGCGCCCCCAACGCCTTCGAGCAGGCGCGACAGCAGTTGGGAGATGGCGCCGCCTACATTGTTTCCGATGCGGCCAACGCGGCCGGACAGAAGAAGCTCGCCAGCGAGATCGAAGATCGATTTGGAAAACTGGATGTTTTGTTTGTGAACGCAGGCATCGCTGACCTGAGGCCGATGGAACAGTGGGACGAATCCGGATTCGACAATACATTCGGCATCAACGTTCGCGGCCCGTTCTTTCTGATTCAGGCGCTGTTGCCGCTATTTGCGAATCCGGCATCGATTGTTTTGAATGCATCGATCAACGCCGACATCGGGATGCCGAATGCGAGCGTGTATGCAGCGTCGAAGGCCGGCTTGCTGTCGATGGCGCGCAATCTTTCGGCCGAGCTCATCTCGCGCGGGATCCGCGTAAATGCGGTCAGCCCCGGCCCGATCGCGACACCGCTGTACAGCAAGCTCGGACTCTCCGCGGCCGATCTGCAGGCGACATCGGAAGCACTGCAAAAGCAAATCCCGGCCAGGCGCTTTGGCAAGCCCGCCGAGATCGCCAACGCAGTTGTTTTTCTGGCTTCAGACGAATCGGCGTTCACCGTCGGCGGCGAGATCATCATTGATGGGGGCCTCAGTCTTTAAGGCATCTTGAGGGTTCCAACGGATCTGTGACGAGATGCCACCGGATTGCGCGCTCGCGGGGGTTCGCCGGGGCTCCTGTTTGAATTTCGAATTCGGCAGTTTCGCGACTCGGGGCGGGGAGGCACCTAAAAAGCGACCGCGGTGTTACGGCACCCAAGTAGGCGAAAATCGGGTCGCGCGGCCTCCCACCCTTGGCGCGGTAAAGCTCCACCCCACGAACCAGGACCAGTTCGTGGGGACCCCAGTTGCTGCGCGAAGGACGGGGCAACGCCGAACAATGCGCAGAGAAGGGCGAGGCGGCGTGTTTCGGAAAGCACTTTCGGCGTGAGGCGGATCACATGAATTCGTAAGCTGAGTCACGGTTTTGCGACG
>JASHQH010000233.1 GCA_030037635.1 Acidobacteriaceae bacterium | reverse complement strand
GCCGTTATGCTTCTCGACGCTACGTTTCCTGCGCCGTGGCCTCGCCGTCCGCTCGGCTGGGTTGCGGCCCTGGGAACGACCGTCGCTCTTTGGGCCAGCGTCTTTCAGCTCGGCTTGCCGCAAGGAACCGGTTTCTTTTCGACCGTCGAGACCAGCGCCTTCACCGTCTTCTTCCACGTCCTCATCTGCGGCATCGTGCTTACCGTCCTGCTGCTCATGCTCGACACGCTCCCCAGTCACAGCTATTATCAGGGCGAGTTCTACGCGCTCGTCGTCTTCGGCGCCGTCGGAATGTGCCTGCTCACCAGCGCCGTCGAGCTCCTGGTCGTCTTTATCGCTCTCGAAATCTCTTCCATCTCCACCTACATCCTTGCCGGCTACCGCAAGCACGCGGCCCAGAGCCCCGAAGCTGCCATCAAGTACTTTCTCCTCGGCTCCTTTGCCACCGCATTCCTGCTCTACGGCATCGCGCTGGTTTTCGGAGCTACGGGCGCCACGCAGATCTATGAGATTGCCCAGCGCGTCCCGGCTACACAAAACCACACTCTTGCGCTTGCTGCCCTGGCGTTCATGCTCGTAGGCATTTTATTCAAAGTCTCTGCCGCACCCTTCCACGTGTGGACGCCAGATGTTTACCAGGGTGCGCCCACGCCGGTGGTCGCCTTGCTTTCCACCGCGCCCAAGGTCGCCGCCTTCGCTGTCCTGCTGCGCATCGTGTACGAGATTTTTCCCACCCTGCGCTCGTTCTGGGCGCCGCTGTTCTGGGTCGTGGCCGTCCTCTCCATGACGGTTGGGAATCTCGCCGCCCTCCGCCAGCAGAACGTCAAACGCATGCTGGCTTACTCCGCCATTGCCCACGCGGGCTATCTGCTGGCCGCATTTGCGGGCGCCGGCAACATCGGCATCGCCGCTGCAAGCTTCTATGCGGCAGCCTACGCCGCCATGAACGTCGGCATCTTTGCCGTCATCACCCTGGCCGCCGGCTACGATGAGCAGCTCACGATCATCGACGACTTTCGCGGCCTCGTCTACCGCTCGCCGTTCCTGGGCAGCTTTCTTATCTTCTTTCTCACTTCGCTCATCGGCATTCCTTTCACCGGCGGCTTCTTCGGCAAGTTCTACGTGTTCTCGGCTGCGGTGGGCGGAGGCGCCATTGCGCTCACCATCATCGGCCTGCTCAACTCGGGATTAGCCGCGGCCTATTACCTTCGCCTGGCCCTCGTCGCCGCGCAGCGCCCGCTGGACGACGCCGGCGTCGAAGCTCCCAAGCCGCAGGCCGGTCCGGCGGTGATCGCGGCGGTGTGTCTCGCCGTCGCGGCAACGCTGATCCTGGGTATCTATCCCGGCTTCACACTCGACGCAGCGCAATCGGCCGCGCACACCCTTCAGGCGCCGCCGCAAACCGCACCCGAGCTCGCCAGTCCGTTACAATCTCCTCAATGAAACTTGGTGAATTGGCAAGCCACTTGGGCGCCGAACTCCGCGGCAATGCTGACCTTGAAATCACCGGCGTAAATGGGATTGAAGAAGCCGGACCCACCGAGATCACCTTTGTCGCCAATCCCAAATACACCGCGCTGGCCCGCATCACCCGCGCTGCGGCGGTTGTGGTCGAGCCCGATTTTCAGGAAATCTCCGCCGCCACGCTGCGCATCAAGAATCCCTATCACGCGTTTTCGCGCACGCTCGGCTTGTTCTATCAACCGCCGGCGTACCCCCCCGGCATTCATCCCACTGCGGTCATCGATCCGACAGCCGACATCGCCCCGGACGCGCACATCGGTGCTTATGCCGTGGTTGGTCCCAATGTCCGGGTCGGGCCGCACGCCACGCTGTTGCCCCACGTCGTGCTGTATCCCGGTGTCAAGGCCGGCAACCACTTTTTCGCGCACGCGCATGCCGTGGTCCGCGAAAATTGCGTCCTCGGCGATCACGTCACGCTGGAAAACGGCGCCATCATCGGCGGCGACGGCTTTGGCTTCTCGAAGAACGAATCCGGCCAGTGGGAAAAAATCCCGCAGTCAGGCCCTGTGCGCATCGGCAGCCGCGTCGACGTGCAGGCCAATGCCACCATCGATCGCGCCACCGTGGGCGCAACCGAGATTGGTGACGGCACCAAGGTGGACAACCTGGTGCAGGTGGCGCACGGCTGCCGCGTCGGCAACGACACGCTTCTGTGCGCGCAGACCGGCCTCGCCGGCTCGTCAATCATCGGCAATAACGTCATCCTCGCCGGCCAGGTGGGGATTGCCGGACATTGCACCGTGGGCGACGGCGTCATTCTCACCGCGCAATCCGCCGTTTCGCACGACGTTCCGCCCGGCAAGATGATCTCAGGCTCGCCGGGCTTCGACAATCGCATCTGGCTCCGCGCCGTCGCGCTCTTTCAGCGTCTGCCTGAGCTGGCCAAGCGGCTTGATCGGCTGGAAAAACTTGTCCAGAAGCTGTTCCCGGCCGAGTCAGCCTCACCGGAGAATCGGAGCGGGGAGTGACCAGCCGGTGCGCGGCTCACTCGGGAAATCGTGGCCCCATCCTTGCGCGCGTTTTTCGGCGCAAGAGTGGGAAACTTGCCATCCTCGCGCCGGCGTTGATTCTTCTCTCCGCCTGCCATTCCTTCCACATTGACACCACCATTGAGAATCGCACCGGTGCATCGGTTCAGCTGCTCGAAGTCGACTATCCCAGCGCCAGCTTTGGCGCCGACAGCATTGCTGCCGGCACCGACTTTCATTACCGCTTTCAGGTGAGCGGCAGCGGCCCGCTCAAAATCTCTTACACGGCGCAAAACCGCCGCCAGGTGCAAATCTCGGGCCCCACGCTCTATGAGCGCCAGCAGGGCCGGCTGGAAATCGTCCTGTTGCCGGGCGGCAAAGTCGAATTCCACCCGCAACTTACGCCGCCTTCTTGAGGCGTATTCTTGGCCGGGTTGCTGGAAGAGTGCAACGAATCACGAATCGCTGCGATGTCGAGGAATACGAAGAGAGGGCGGCCGGGGCCAGAGCTCTCCCAGGTGCCCAAATGCAAGGCACCTAGGGCATCCCTTTGGTGGAAGAACCCACTCCCCGAGCCATCAGCGGAATCAGTGCATCACAGTCTGAAACAGCGGTGACTGAAGCAAGGCGCTGAATTGTGTGTCGGAGGTGGCGAAGTGAACGTTCAGGTTTCCTGAATCGGAGGCGATCGAGGTATCGGCCAACGCTGCCTTCTCAGTGTCCGAAGCGCTCATCTTGCGCAGCATCACGGCAGCCGTCATCAACGAAGAAATTGTCGCCGCGGCGAAGGCGTCGCCGGTTTCAATCGTCAAGTCAAACTTTACGCCATGTGCAAAATCCATCGCGTACCACGAGGCCTCAAGCCGCTGCTTCACGCTGTCATAATCGGTCACCGATCCCGCCTCGCCCAGCAGGCCCTTCATCATGGTCTGCGTGCCCTTGGCGTCAAGAACGCTCCATAGCGCCGCTGAATCCACGCTTTGCATCGCGCTCATCACCGTGTTGTTGGTCAACATGCTCGGCGTCACGCCGTCGCGCGCGTCCAGGGACTTGGTCACCGCTTCCTTGCTGCCGAAGATCATGGTCGATGGATCCACGAAGCAAAGCATCATGCCCGTTTTGGTCATAGGATAAATGCTGTTGGTTCGCACCGTCGTGGCCTTCACTTTCTGCTTGCGGAAGGTGGCCAGAATACCATCCATATCGAATTGCCCCTGGGCAATCCCCACCGTCTGCAGCGAGTCGCTGCTCGGCGAGGTCCGGTACAGGGCAAAGGCAAGTTGATCCACGTCGTGGTTTTCGTTCAGTCCCGACTTGGTGAGAGCCTCATCGAACTGTTTCAGCTCCGGCGGCATCACGCGATCGCGCAGAGCCATCGCCGCGGTCGAGTTCTCCATGGCCCGGTAATCGATCACCACCAGCTGTTGGACATCGCGCGGAATCGCCCCGCGGGCATCGGTCGAAAGCTGTGCAGCCTGAGCCAGCGACGCTGCGGCCGCCAGCACTGACGCCAATGAAACCTTCACGAAATACTTCAACACGCGCATCCTCCCTGAAAAAACGCCCGACCTGGAATCATTCAAAGCTTCCACCGGCAGCCATCCCACTCAACCCGATCCTTAGCCGGATGGCCTCGCCCTCTTCTCATTCTACCCGTCCGATGATTTGATTTATCCGGACTTGACCACCTTAGGTAACGGCCATGCCAACGGGTGCTTCAGGCGCCTTTCCAGGACCTTGGTTTCCTCATCGAACCTGACTAATTGACGCATCCAGTCGCTTTCCCGCTCACAGGCTGCTTCAGGAATCAGGCCGATCACCTCGCCCTCGGCAATGGTGGCCTTATGCCGGCCAGCCAAACTCAACACCGCGCGGTATACCCGCGAGACCGGCGTGGCTTCAAAGTCCGTGATGTTCATGGAAAGGTGGGCGCGGCCCTGAGCCACCACTCCCATGGCCTTCACTCCCTTCAGCCCGCCCGAGCGAATCTCGCGTGCGATCGCCCGCACCGAAGCCACTTCAGCAGAGTCGAAATAGATGTTGTAGGCCACCAGGAACTTGCGTGCCCCCACCGCGCAAGCCCCTGCCGTGGGATGAAGCCCGGGCCCTCCCAGGTCGGGACGCCGCGACGGATCCTTCTCCACGGCGACCCTCAGGCCTTCGAACTGCCCGTTGCGCACATCCTCCAGGTTCACCCGGTCAGGCCGTGCCGCGGCTGCCTCATAGAAATAAACAGGAATGCCGAACCGCCGCCAGATCTCCAATCCCGCCTGGCGCGCCAGCAGCACGCATTGCTCCAGCTTGATTCCCTGCACCGGCACAAATGGAATCACGTCTGCGGCGCCAATGCGGGGATGCAATCCCTCCTGCAGCGTCAGGTCGATCAGTTCCGCCGCTTTGCCCGCGCCGCGTACTGCCGCCTCCACTACCGCAGCCGACTCGCCGGCAATTGTCACCACCGAACGGTTCAGATCGGCATCCATCGACCAGTCCAGCAGGTGCACTCCATCCACTTTCATTGCCGACGCAATCGCTTCCACACGCCCGGCATCCCTGCCCTCTGAGAAGTTGGGAACGCATTCCACCAGCGGTCCGCTCATGGCTTCTCTGCTCCCCTGCCTCCTGCCTTCAATTCGACGTCCCCAGCCGTGAACCCCCCAATCCCTGGTCCCCGCTTTCTTCTTCCCTACTCCCTATTCTCTGCTTTCCTGTTTCCTCGTTCTCTCGGTCGCTTGGTCCCTGTCCTTACCGCCAGAAGGTATAGCCCACCTGCACTTGAACACTACCGTTGACCCCAGGGTTGCGGTCGCCCAGCGATGCAGACGACATGTGCACACCGTTGATGTTCACATCAATCGACCGCTTCGGTCTGATGAAAATGTGAATTCCGCCCCCACCCTGCGGCGAGAAATTCCAGACACACGTCCCGCCATCGATTCCCAACGCCGGGTCGCTATAGTAATTTGGCGGAAACTTGTGGGTGGTGTAGATCAGTCCGCCCGCGGCCTGAAACCAGGGTTGAATGCGGCGGGCATGCGTGAGGAAGTTCCAGCGAAAGATAACCGGCTCAATGCTAACCCCACGAAACGTCCCCCCGCCGAACCCCCAGGGGCAAGAATAGACCTGCCCCGAAGAGTTCACACACGTGATTTCCACCGTATGCGGCGGCGGCGTGTATGCCTGCCAAAGCGGCATAATGCTGCCCCCATATTCAAACTGGCCGCTTAGAAATCCTGGATGGGCCAGCGCCACCGGAGAGATCACCTTGAGCAGTTCATACCCGCCCCAGAAAAACTTGTAGTCCGACCGGCTGCCTACTCCCGAACCCCAATTCAAGAACGGTCCGGATTCCCAGCTCCGGTTGTTTCGTACCTCTGCCACCGGGTTTCCGATATCGTCCGATCCCGGCGCCTGCGCCGCAACCATTGCCGCTCCCGCCAGCAACAGCAAACAAAGAAATCCTTGCGATCTTCTCAATGCCTTCCCCACATTCCAACCTCGGTCCCTGGTCCCTCTGTTTTTCTGTTGCCTGATCCATGCTCTTTCGTTCCCTGTACTTACCAAAAAAAGACCGCCACAACCGGGCGGCCTCTTTGGTAGCTGGCTCAATCCGGATCAGCCGGCTGCGTGTTCCATCTGCTCGGCGTCCATATCGAAATTCGATTGCACGTTCTGCACGTCATCCAGCTCTTCCAGGGCCTCAAGCAGCCGCACCATTTGCGTGGCTGCGGCCCCTTCCAGCTTGTTGTAGGTCGACGCCACCATGGTTACTTCGCTCATCACGGTGGGAATCCCTGCGGCCTTCACTGCATTGGCCACCGGTTCATACGCCCCTGGTTCGGTAATGATCTCCCAGGTTTCGCCCTCATCCTTCAGATCCTCGCCGCCGTGCTCCAGCACGATGTCAGTCAATTGCTCTTCAGTCGCCTTGGGCTTTTCCACCGCGATCAGGCCCTTTTTCTGGAACATGAACTTCACGGCTCCGGCCTCAGCCAGGTTTCCGCCGTTCTTCGCAAAGGTATGACGGATTTCGCTGACTGCGCGATTGCGGTTATCGGTCAGCACCTGCACCAGGATGGCCACCCCGCCCGGCCCGTACCCCTCAAACGTGACCTCTTCGTAGCTGGCCCCTTCCAGTTCCCCCGTCCCGCGCTGGATGGCCCGCTTGATGTTGTCAGCCGGCATGTTTTCCGCCTTGGCGGCAAGGATCGCCGTCCGCAAGCGCGGATTGCCATCGGGATCGCCGCCGCCTCTGGCCGCGATGGTGATTTCCTTGATGAGCCGGGTGAAGATCTTGCCGCGCTTGGCGTCGAGCGCGCCCTTTTTGTGCTTAATGGTGGCCCATTTCGAATGGCCGGACATAACAACCTCGAACTGTAGGAAAATGGCAGCGCCCGCGCGCCTGCCCATGCAAGTATACCCCAGGGCGACAAGGCCCGGCGGCTGGCACGGCGGGCGAATTTTCAGCCGGCTGCGAAGGCAAAAAGAGCAATTTTTGTATGGCCGGCTCTTCGACCGCAAGCGGATTTCCCAGGGAATCGGCGCGTCTTTAACCGCCGGCAAGAACCGTTCAGGAGGCAAATTGCCGCAGGCTTCAATGTTGTGGGATGGGCACTGGCGCATTCCTGGCCGCTTCACCAGCGGGCCGCGCATCGCCCAGAAGCCACCTCACCTTGGGAGCGGCTTTTCTTGCCCTGAACCCAGCGCTCCAGGCCAACGCCTCAATTCCATCCAATCGAGGCCAGACGCCACAATCACCGACCCCGCCATGCACACCATCACCTCGAAATCCGGCGCTCCAGTTGGCCGCGTCCAAGTAACCATAGCCGCCAGCACAAACGCCGCATTGGCGCTCACCCAGATGCATGCCGCGCGCCGGCGCCAGAATGCCATTGCGCACGCGGGCAGCACCGTAGCCCCGTTGAATACCGCTGCGAACACGTCGAGCATGGGCGTCTGCGCATGCCGGAACACCATCGGCAAAGTGACGAGTGACATGCCTCCCCAAAGCATGCCCAGCACCAGCAGAACCCTCAACCAGAACTTCCGCATGAGCAAGTGCTCTTCGCTGCTGGCTTGGTTTCTCATGGCATAGAAGACTCCGCGCGCAACCTCAATCATCGTGCTTCCTGGCCCCGGGGTGCTCGCCTGCGCGCTGCGGGAACAGCAGAATGCAGATCACCATGAACACCGCAATGGCCGCCGAGGAACTGTAGCGGCTTAAATTCAGCCCGCCGTTGGCAACCGGCTTGGTGAGCAGATCGCCCAGGGTTGCGCCCAGGGGCCGCGTGAGCACGAACGCCGCCCAGAAGAGCACGGAATGCGAGAGCCGGGTGAAAAAGTAAAGCAGCGCTACCAATGCGATGCAACCGGCGAAGATCAGTGCGCCTCCCTCGTATCCCGGACCTGAATCGGCGACCCAGTCGCCCAGCGCCGTGCCCAGCGTATTGGAAAAAAGAATCGTCGTCCAGTAGAACATTTCCACCTTGGCTGAGGAGATGTAGTCCACTGAAATCGATCCCATTTTCAGCCGCCACGTCACCAGAGCGGCAATCACCAGAGTGAACAGGATCGCCGACCCGCCGGCATAGCCGATGCCGAGCGAGCGGTCGGCAAAATCCGCCATGGTCGTGCCTGTGAGCGTCGTCGCCACAATCACCGTCCAGTACAAAAATGCATGGAATTTGCGGGCGCGAATTTGCGACGTGACCGCAATGGCAAAAAGCACGAAGAAGATCATGGTGCTGGCCGCGTAGCCCAGGTTCAGCGACATCGAAAGCGCGTCGCCGCCGGTTTCTCCCAGCGTGGTCGCGGCAATTTTGATGATCCAGAAGCCGATGGCGACCTCCGGGACCCTGTTAAACGCTACGGGCAGCGCGCGCGCTGGCTCCGATTCCGCAGCACGCTCGCCTGGCATTTCTTCTTTCCAGAATCGCGGCCACCGCGGTAACCGATCCCAAATTGCAACGGAAACAGGCATAGCGGTCACACAATCTCTCCTTGTCAGGATCGGGGCTCTGTTGTTTTCTTTCAGGGAACGTGGGAATCCGGCATTGCCCGGTGATTTCTACCTGCAAATCAGATCTTACGCAAAAACGTCAGCGTTGCGCAGCAACTTTCCGTTACGGTCTTTCTCCGAGAGAACCACATCCTGTGCCGCGACCGGCCACTCGACCGCCAGTTCCGGGTCGCTCCACAGGATGGTGCGCTCTGCAGCCGGAGCATAATAATCCGTCACCTTGTACGCGAATCCCGCGGTTTCGCTCAGCACCAGGTAGGCATGCCCGAATCCCGCGGGAATCCACATCATGGCGCCGTCGTCTCCGCTCAGCTCGACGGCCACGTGGCGGCCAAACGCGGGCGAGCTGCGCCGCAAGTCCACGGCCACATCCAGCACTTTCCCGTGTGTCACGCGCACCAGTTTGCCCTGCGGCTGCGTGATCTGGTAGTGAATGCCACGCAGAACATGGCGCCGCGAAATCGAAAAATTGTCCTGGACCCAGTTCGCCGGCAAACCCGCCGCCGTGATCTCGCGCAGGTTGAAGGTCTCAAAGAACGCGCCGCGGCCGTCGCGGTAAACTGCCGGCAATAACACCAGCACGCCGGGCAGCGATGTCGGCTCAATCTTCATGAAGCCCGGTCCTGGCTGCGAAATACGGCTCACGCAGCAGCGCCAGCAGATATTGCCCATAGCCGCTTTTGGCGATGGGCCGGGCAAGCGTCTCCAGTTGTTCAGCGCTGATAAATCCCTGCCGGTACGCAATCTCCTCAGGGCAGGCGATGTTCAACCCCTGCCGCCGCTCGATCGTCGCCACAAAGGTCGCCGCATCCAGCAGGGAATCGTGCGTGCCGGTGTCGAGCCACGCCATGCCGCGGCTCATGATCTCCACGTTCAACTTGCCCGCCCGAAGGTAATGCTGATTCAAGTCCGTAATTTCCAATTCGCCACGCGCCGAGGGTTTCAAGGTCTCGGCAATACGGACCACGTCGCGATCGTAAAAATAGAGTCCGGTCACTGCGTAGCGCGACTTCGGCCTGGCCGGCTTCTCCTCCAGGCTCACAGCACGGCCATCTTTATCGAATTCCACCACGCCGTAGCGCTCGGGATCTTCCACCGGATAGGCAAACACCGTCGCGCCCTCGTTCCGCTCCGCCGCCGCTTGCAGCTGCTTCGAAAATCCCTGCCCATAGAAAATGTTGTCGCCCAGAACCAGCGCGCTCGCGTCGCCGCCGATAAAATCACGCCCGATGAGAAACGCCTGCGCCAATCCGTCGGCGCTGGGCTGCACCGCATAGCTGATTTCGAGTCCCCATCTGCGCCCGTCGCCCAGCAGTTCGGCAAACCGGCCGGTATCCTGCGGCGTGGAAATGATCAGAATCTCGCGCAGCCGGGCCAGCATGAGCGTGCTCAGCGGGTAATAGATCATGGGCTTGTTGTAGACGGGCAGGAGCTGCTTCGAGACCACGTGGGTCATCGGATAGAGCCGCGTGCCCGAACCGCCCGCCAG
>JASHQH010000232.1 GCA_030037635.1 Acidobacteriaceae bacterium | reverse complement strand
TCCACGCTGCGCAAAAAAGTCAAAGAGCAACCAGCAATAGCTGCCCGAGCCGATAGGGCTCGCGAGAGCAAAGCTCCCGGGTCATGCAATGGCTTGTTCTCTGAGGGATTCCCTACAGGGGTTAGCGGTGCAGGAACAACGCAACTCGTGCAAACCCAACGAACCAGCTTCCCACTTCCCTCAAATCACGCCTTGCTTCGTCGCGTCGGGGCAGGCCCTCAGAACTCGTCAAGGGCCACCGGGAGGCTCCACTGCCTACATTCAACCTTATTAGATTAACACGGGTGCTCCCCGGATGCAAATACTGCGAATCGATGGATTTCGCGGCGATTGGGGGAAGAGCCGTGAAGCGGCCGGCTGGATCACGGTAGCTGGCGGGCCGGCAAAGGGAACCAGCTATAAGTGTATGATTTCATTGATGAAATACCGCATGGCAATGGGATTGTGCCGGCCTTGGGAGATGAAGCATACTCGTGGGGCTGCGTAAGGCGCAAGACTTGGGCAGGAGTTGCCACGGACTGGAATGAACGTCTTGATCGGCGAATACCAACGCGAGCAGATTGAAGTGGTGCTGGTGTCTCCGCGCAATCCCCTCAATATAGGAGCGGCGGCGCGGGCCATGGCCAACTTCGGGTTTCGGCGGCTGACGGTGGTTGCACCGTTTGAGGAGCATTGGCGCGAGGCGAAGTCCGCCGTTGGCGCCGAAAATCTCCTCCAAAACGCAAAACGCGCGGAGTCCCTGGCGGAGGCTGTGGCCGATTGCACGCTGGTGCTGGGCACGGCCGCACTGATGCATCGCAAGCCGGAGCAGCCGGTGGTTGCGCTGCCTGCGCTCGCGCCCCTGGTTTGGAATGAGGCGAAGCGCGGCGGACGCGTCGCCCTGGTCTTTGGACCGGAGAAGCGCGGGTTGACCCGAGAGGATTTGTCGTACTGCCATTGGCTCGTGGAGATTCCGACGGATCCCCGGCAGCCATCGATGAACCTCGGGCAGGCTGTCGCTGTGTGTTTGTACGAGCTGGCCGGGCGTGAACCCCGCCCTGTCCGCAAGAACAAGGACGCGGTCACGGCGGGGCAACGAGATTCTGATGGAGACGATACGGCGCCTGCGCCGGCGCGCGATCTGGAGCGGCTGGCCGGGCTGGTGGAGGAAACGATGCAGGCGGCGGACTATTCTCCGTCGGCAATGCGCAACGTCAATCGCCACGATGTGCATCTTATGTTGCGCAGGCTGGCTTTGACGAGCGGCGATGCAAGGCGTATCTTAGGTTTCTTGCGGCGAATTCTGTGGCAATTCAAAAAGAGCGGTGAGAGATCGCGGAACAACACATGCCTATAACACAGAAGTAACGATGGCTGCGACTCTTGTTCGGTCGAAGGAACTCAAAACCCTGCTAAAGTTGCCGTTACAGGCCCTCCAGACATGCATGGTATGACGGCTCGATCTCGTATCCTTTCGTCCGCTGCATTTGTGGTGCGAATTGGTGCCTTGGTTCTCAGCGTTGCGCTGGTCTGCACATGGAATTCGGCGATAAGTGCGCAGCAAAGTGACGCGCCGCAGCAAACGGCGCCTGCCGCAGCACCAGCCAGCCAGCCTTCGCCGCAGCAAACACCTGCCGCACAGACTCCGCAAGCAGCGCCGGCTCCCGAAGCGAAGCCGGCTTCATCTCAAGCCAACGGCCAATCGAATGGGACGTCTGAACCGCCGGCTCCCGGAGCGCCAACGGGCAATCCGGCAGCGCCGCCGGAGCAACCGTCCCAGTCCGCTGCGCCCGGCGCCGCAACACACGCCCCCGAGCCGGGCGGTATTACGGAAGACGAACTGAAAAATCTGCTGGTCGGCAAAGCGCTGTACCTGCGCGGCGGCTACCTTGACAACAGCCTCAGCTTCAACGAGCACGGCGTGCTCATCGGCCGCTCGCCAGAGGGCTCGTATACGCTTTGCGGAGTCCGGATCGACAGGGTGCACCTGACCAAGCACAAGGTTGAGCTGGAGGGTGAACGCTTCGGGCTGCATTTCCTGGGTGCGCTGCCCTATGAGGATCCCACCAAGGCCGTGGATCGAGTGAACATTACGCCGAAAAAGAGGCCGGTGAAGATCACGATCGACCGCGAGCTGGTGGTAAAACCGAAACAGAAGAAGGAGAATGGCAAGCCGGCAACCGTCGCGGCCAAAGCCCCGGTTCCCGCCGCGGCCGCGCCTGCTGCCGCAGCGGCGAGCGAGCCAGGCGAGGAGAGCGATGCCAGTGAGGCGCAAGCTGAGATTGCCGCGGCTCCGCCCGAGGAGCGGCCCGCCGACCCCAAGAGCGTAACCACGACCACCTCGCCGGCACACGCGACTCAGGTGCTCAAAGACGCGCTGGACCATATGTTTGCACCGGGACTCGACGAGCGCATGATGGCCGCGATGCCGGACTTCTGGAAGCTGTACTACCAGGCGGTGACCGACAAGACTGACTACCGGCCGAATGATCCGTCGATTCTGCGCCAGAGCATGGTAGACCAGAAGGCGCGGCTGCTCACGAATTTCGAGCCGCCGTCGAACCAGTTTGCGCAGGATTACGGCGTGGCCGGCATGTCGCTCTACCACGTGGTAGTGGGAGCAGACGGCAAGCCGCGCGAGATCGCGGTCGCGCGGCCCATCGGCTTCGGACTGGATGAGAGCGCCGTCGCATCCATTCGCAAAGCCCAGTTCCAGCCCGCCATCAAGGATGGCAAGCCGGTTCCCGTCCTGCTCGACCTGGTGGTCGAGTTCCGGATTTACTCAAAGCGGACTGCGGTGGCATCGAACGAGCAGACCGCGCAACAGCCCAACGGGCCCACCCTTCCCGGTCCGTACACCCTGGAAGATAAGCACCAACAGCCGTAATACCCCCTCTCCTGAGCGCGTCACAGCCTGCGTTACTGCGCATACCCGCGGGCTGCCCGGGAATCCTGCTGCATTCTGCCACTTCGACCTTCCCGGCCACGCAGGATCGACAGTGGAATCTGCACCAATCGTCTGCTACAGCACAGGTTAGCCAGACTTTCCAGAGGCAGGCGCCGTGGCGCAGATCACAAAGAAGACGCTGGCAGAGCCCTCCAAAGAGACCGACGCAGTGGCCTAGATCACAGAGCGGGATCCGATGTCGAACTAAACTCACCTCCATGAGCGAGCTGGGCAGAGAGTTGAATGAGCCGAAGCTGATCGCATCGAAGCACTGGCAGATTAAGCTGAGCGCTGTTCTTCTGCTCGCATTTTTCCTTTATCTCCCCTCCGCGAACTATCGCTTCGTCTCCGACGATGTCCTCCAGATTGAGTACAATCCCAGGCTCACATCGTGGACTTATCTGCCCGGATACTTCACCCAGCCTTTGTGGGCTCAGGATCCGCAGGTCCTTGCCACCTACTACCGCCCTCTGTTTCTGGTGTGGCTGCGTATCTCGCGTGTGGTGTTTGGCCCGCCGCAGCCGGACTATCACCTTGCCTCGATCCTGGTGGAGTTGGTTGCCGTCGGCTGCGTGTTTCTGCTGCTGTGGCGACTCACCGAAAGCGTCAACGGAGCTACGCTGGGAGCCGCGCTGTTTGCCGTCCACCCCATTCAGACCGAATCAGTCGCCTGGCTCTCGGCCAGCAGTGACATTCTGCTGGCCATCTTCCTCGTCCTGACCATCTATTTCTTCGCGGCGGGCAAGTCGCATATCAGCATCGTGTCTCTGTTATTCGCGGCCATGGCGATGTTCACAAAAGAGATCGGGGTCATGGCGCCGCTACTCATTTTTGTCTTTGCATGGACGCGGAGCAGGCTGAAGGAAGCGGCTATGCGAACGCTTCCCTATCTGGGAGTGGCGGCCGTGTATCTGGCCCTGCGAGGCTACGCACTCAACGGGATGGCGCACTCGGGTGAGACCATGAGCCCGGGCTCGGCAGTGCTTACCTGGCCCATTGTCCTCCTCCAATATGCTCTCCACCTGGTCTGGCCGGCCCGTCTGAGTCTGTGCTATTACACTCCCGTCGGGACGTCGATCTGGCCGCTGCTCTTGCTGGTTTTTGCGGTTGCAGCCATTGTCTGGCTGTTGCGCTTCGCAAACCGCGATGTGAAGTTTGGGGCTGCGTGGGTCGCTCTCACCCTGCTGCCTGCGCTCGCGTTGCGCTATACGACGTTCAACGAATTTGTGCACGACCGGTACTTCTACACTCCTATGTTCGGGGTGGCGCTGATTGCCGCGAGCCTGCTCGCAAGGGTCAAATTCCCTTCGCGCGCCATGGCTGTTGCGGCACTGGTGCTGGCTGCTCTGGCCATCCAGACCTTCCGGACGCTTCCCATTTGGAAAAACAACCTCTCGCTGTTCAGCCGTGCTATCGAAACCTCCCCGAACAGCACGAGAGTGCTCAACGATCTTGCGTACTCGTATCTCGGCGATCACCGCCCCCAGGATGCTCTCCCTTTGCTGAAGCGCCTGCTCGATGAAGCTCCCTATTCAGCAACGGTGAACTACAACATGGCTCGCTGCTATCAGCAGCTTGGCGATGAACGGTCGGCCGCGTACTATTTCTCGATCTCGGACAGGTTGTTTGGCCGCGTAGTGCGCTGAGAGCGCGCGTCAGGATCGCGAACGGCCTTTACGGCTGCGAAGGCGGTTGCCACAGCTCCACGCGGTTACCTTCAGGATCCCAGATCCAGGCAAAACGGCCGTAGGCGTGGTCCTCGCGCTTGGGATCGACGCGGACGCCGGCTGCCCCGAGCTTGGCGAGCAGGGCGTCGAGATCATCGACGCGGAAGTTGACCATCGCCTGTTGGGGACCGTCGCCGAAGTAGGAGGAGTCGAGGGCAAAGTGGGCGAAGACGGTCGTGCCCGTTGACTCCGGGCCGTCGAAGGCCAGCGAGCCTCCCTCCTCCGGGATGCCGAGGTGGTCGGCATACCAGCGGGCCAGCGCTTTGGGGTCGCGAGCTTTGAGGAAGACACCGCCGATGCCGACTGCTTTGGCCATACAAACCGCTCCTGGTTGCCAGCCCTTTAGCTTCTAAACTCCTAGCTTTTAGCCATTTTCTGTGGGAAGCAAGGATTTTGTTTGCCCCGCACCACAATTCGCCGGTTACTGCTCTTCGCGGAGCAAATCTTCGAGTTTGGGCTTGTGCTTGGCCTGGCGTCCGGTGCGGGGCCGGTCAGCCAGAACCCGCGAGGGCTTGGGCTGGCCAACGCGCGTTCGGGCATTGGCTTTCACGGCCTTGGCCGCCGAAAAGGGGGTAGACTTGCGTTTCGCCATGGCAAGTAAGAGTAAGGAGTAGATTCCTTGGCCGCGAAAGTGCCGGCACGGAGTCCGAGGCGCTACTGGAGTGGAAGAGCGGGACTTTTTCAACGAGACCACGGAACAGCGCTCGCACAGCCTGACCTGCCCCAAGTGCGGCCAGGCAGCGGAATATAAGGTGACGTGGGTGGTGCGCCGCAAGCGTGCGGAAGTTCCGCGCGGGGCCGACGAACGCGACCGAGCCCGCTTTGCCAAGGCGCAATCGTACATGGTGCGGCGCGACGACAAGCTGCAATGCCTGAACGTCCGCTGTCGCAAGCCCTTTGAAATCACCACGCTGCAGTCGCTGGCGTTCCTGGCCGATTGACGCCGCGCCTCGATTCGGCTTAGATTGTGCTTCCCCTCAGTTCGCACACCTCAGGAGGCGGGCGTGCCCAGCCGCTTTTCGAGAGGTGAAGCGATGCCTCATTCCACCCGATTTGCCGGTCGCCCGGCGGCTTTCCTGCTCGCGCTTGTTGCGGTGGCTTGCGGGATGTGGCTCTCCTCAAGCCACTCTCGCGGCGCCACGTCCTCTCAGGCTGCCGAGCTCAAGCCGATTTCTCTGCCCAAACCCGAAATCGCAGGCGGCATGCCGCTGATGCAGGCCTTGAGCGCGCGCAAGACCACGCGCGCTTTTGCTGACAAGCAACTTCCCCCGCAAGTGCTCGCGAACTTGCTGTGGGCGGCTTTCGGCGTCAATCGCCCGCGCGAGGTGAAGCCCGGGTTGGGCCGAACCGCGCCTTCAGCGCGCAACACGCAGGACATTCAGCTGGACGTGGTGCTGGCCGACGGCGTGTATGTCTATGACGCCGAGCAGAACCAGCTGCGCCCGGTGCTGGCCGGCGATCTGCGCGGAGCCATTAGCCCGGCGCCCGCGGCGCACGCGGCGCTGACCATTGTGTACGTGGCCCCGGTCAAGGACGACTACGCGCAGGTGGACTGCGGATTTATCGCGCAAAACCTGTACCTGTTTGCTGCGTCAGAGGGCCTGAATGCCTGGTTCTACACCGTGCATGCCCAGGATGTAGGAGCGAAGCTTGGGCTGGGCGCGGATCACGCGGCGCTCTACGCACAATCGGTCGGGTATCCACCGCAGTAGAGCGAATCCCGCCTTTTCGTCCGCTGTGATCCGGCCAAAGAATAGGGTAACGTCGCTGGC
>JASHQH010000231.1 GCA_030037635.1 Acidobacteriaceae bacterium | reverse complement strand
CTCCAGCAACCGGCGTAGTCATGCCGTAGAGGCTCCGGCTTGCCGATGCCGGTATAAGGATCGGCGACGACGGCCTCGATGAGTTCGAGCGTTTTCAGAGCGGCTTGCCGGTCGTTCTTGACAAACCATGCAAGGTCTTCTCGAAACTTTGGGAGGAAATCGACACGACGTTCCGTTTTCGCGCTCATGTGCCTCGGCTCCGCTCGCGTGCCGGGAATGGCTCAAAGACCGACTGAGCGGCGCAATTCCTCCAGAGCCACAGCCGCCGGCTTTCCCCGAGCTTTCTTTCTGTCATTTGCTTTCGACTCGACGAAAGCTTCCCGAAGCCGCTTGGCGTTGGCAGGCGAACGCAATAGATAGGCTGTTTCCTCAAGGCTTGCGAGTTCATCGGCGGCGATAATCGCCACATCGCGTGCGCCGCGCCGCTTCACCACCACTACTTCGCGGTCGTCGACCACGCGATCCAAATAAGACGCCAGATTCTGCCGGAGCGCACTATATGTTGTCTCGGTTGCCATACAGCTCACCTTCGATATAAAAGTACAATATTCCTGTACGTATGTCAATCTGGCCGGAGGCGATGCTGAACCGCCTCACGGCAGCTTCGCCGCCGCCGCCACCGCATCCCAATGATCTTTGCCCGCCAGAAACACCCGCGGCTTGAACTGCGCCGCCTCGCGCGCCGTCAGCTGATGCGACCACTTCACGCGCGCCCCGGGATTCGCTCCGGGCCCCGTTGACTGGTACTCTGCGTAATAAGCCTGCGGCGTTTCGCCGCTCCGGCCCCACAGGCTCCAGCCCTCCGCAATCACATCGGCCGGCAGCTCCGTATGGATATAGACCACGCGGGAATAGGGCCGCCACGGCCGGCCCAGGCTGATGGTGTCGCGCCCCTTCGAACCTGTGTCGCCGCCCGGCTCAATCCCGCTCGTCACCTTGCTGTCAACGACCACGTAGCCCGTCGCCTGTTCCGGCGAAGTGCGCGATTGTGCCGTCAGGTAGCCGGGACCGTTGGCATGAATCTCCGTCTGATCGAACACCGCCGCGGCATTGCCGAAGATGAAGTCCACGCCGCCTTCAATATAGGAGTCAACGTAATACTGGCGCCCGTAGTCGGCGAAGAGCGTGTCCTGGTGGCCCAGGAAACGGCATTTCTTGAAGACGGCGCGGTCGGCGCGCACCGCCGCTGCCACGGCCTGGCCGGTGTTGCCCGCCGTGTTCTCAAAGGTCAGGTTGTCGGCCTCAAAGCCGTCGCCGTTGATCTCTACCGTCTCGGTGAAGAAAGTCCCTCCAGCCTGCCGCGCGTTCAGGCTGTTGGTAATCACCACGTCAGCAGGCGTTGTTCCCATGCCTATCAGCGTGATGTTGGTGTGGTTCTGGGTCACAATCACGCGCTCGTGATAGACGCCCGGCACAATCTCGATGTAGACCCGGCCGGGCTTGCCATCAGCGCCCACCCCGGCAAAGGGATGGTGGTCCATGGCCATTTGGATGGTGGGAAACTCGGTAGTGCCCTCGATCCCCGTCTTCACCTCGGGCGAAACCCGCACGTGCACATCCTGCGCGTGGACGGGGCCGCACGCCTGCGGCAAACAACAGGCCCCCAGAACCCCCAGGACAAATGACAATCGCTCGGTCATGCTCCTATTCTCTTCTCTTTCGATGGCGGAATGAACCTGTGTTAGCCTGATCAACGGCGCAGCCCAGGGTCGGGCGCCAGCCCCGAAATTGCATCCGTCCGCCCGGCCTTCAGGAATGCCACCCGCCAAAACTGCTCTCATGAGGCCCACATGCATCGTCTACGCATCGTTCCTGTTCTGCTCCTTCTGGCCGCCGCAACCGCGCCGGCACAAACCACGCCGGCATCCCCCGCCCCGCAGCAACCGCCTATCGCGCAGGATGTCACCTCCACACCTGCGCCTGTTCCTGAGACCAAGAGCTTCGATGTCTCGGCGATGGATACCAGCGCAGATCCCTGCGTAGATTTCTATCAGTACGCATGCGGCAACTGGGCCAAGCAGAACCCGATTCCCGCCGACCAGAGCCGCTGGACGCGCTCCTTCTCATTGCTGCAGTTACGCAATCAGTATCTGCTCTGGAAGGATCTTGAAGCGGCCGCCAACGCGCCCAAGACAGCGCTCGAGAAACAGTATGGCGACTTCTACGCGTCGTGCATGGACACGTCCACCATTGAAAAGCTGGGACTGGCGCCCATTCAGGAGCCCTGGAGCGAAATCGCCGCGCTGAAGAGCAAGAACGAGATCTCTACCCTGTTGAGCCGGTTCGAAAATCGCGGCCTGCCCGGGGGCTTCTTCCGATTTGGCGTCCGCCAGGATGAGAAAGACTCTTCAAAGCAGATCGCCGCGGTGGACCAAGGGGGCATTTCACTGCCCGACCGCGACTATTACCTTGCCGATACTCCGAATTTCGCGAGGATTCGCGACGCCTACGTGGGGCACATCAAAACCATGTTCACACTGGCCGGCGATACGCCCGAGCAAGCCGCCAAAGAGGCCGCCGCCGTGATGGAAATCGAAACCGCGCTGGCCAAAGCCTCGATGCCGCGCGTGGAGCGCCGCAATCCCGAAAAGGTGTATCACATTGAATCGGTCGACGACTTCGAGAAGTCGACGCCCGATTTCGATTGGAAGGTCTACTTCGATTCCATCGGCATCCGCCACTTCGATACTTTGAACGTGGTGACCCCCGATTTCTTCACCAGCCTCAATTCCCTTCTTGAGAGCGAGCCGTTGGATGCATGGAAAAGCTATTTGCGCTGGCAGGTGCTGCACGGAGAGGCTCAAAACCTTTCCAGCGCCTTCTTTGATGAGAATTTCCGCTTCTTTGGGCAAACCTTGTCGGGACAGAAGCAACCCCAGCCGCGATGGAGGCAGTGCACGATGGACACCGACATGGCGCTGGGCGAAGCCGTGGGCCAGGACTGGGTGAAAGAGAATTTTCCGCCGGCAGCCAAGCAAAATATGGACCAGCTGGTGGCTGCGCTGGAAAAAGCTCTGGCGGCCGACATAAGCGACTTGCCATGGATGAGCGACGAGACGAAAAAGGCGGCCGCAGAGAAACTGGCCGTGATCCGCAACAAAATCGGCTACCCGGAGAAGTGGCGCGATTACTCAAGCGTGAAGGTCAGGCGCGGCACATTTGTTGAGAACCAGGAGCAGGCTGCGCTTTACCGGCGCAATTACAACCTTGACAAGCTGGGCAAGCCGGTGGACGAAAAAGAGTGGGGCATGACGCCGCCCACCGTGAACGCGTATTACAACGACGCCTTCAACGACATCAACTTCCCAGCCGGCATCCTGCAGCCCCCCTTCTTCGACGTCCACGCCGACCCGGCAGTGAACTTCGGCGGCATCGGCATGGTGATCGGGCACGAGATGACACACGGATTTGACGACCAGGGAGCGCAGTTCGACGCCCAGGGCAATTTGCGTCAATGGTGGACACCCGAAGATCGCAAGGCGTTTTCCGAGCGAACCGAATGCGTGGCCGACGAGTACAGCGGTTTTGAGGCCGCCCCGGCGCATGGCGACACGCCCGCTGCGCATTTGAACGGCCATCTAACGTTGGGCGAGAACACCGCCGATAATGGGGGCCTGCGCATCGCTTATCAGGCGCTCCTTGATGCCCTGGCTGAACAGCATAAAAGCATCGACGAGAAGATTGACGGCTACACCGAGGCGCAACGCTACTTTATCGGCTTTGCGCAGGTGTGGTGCGAGAACCGCACCGAATCCATCGCCCGCCAGGCGGCTCTTACCGATCCCCATTCGCCGGGCCGCTGGCGCGTTGACGGTACGGTCCAGAATTTCGAAGAATTCGGCAAGGCCTTCGGCTGCAGGAAGGGCCAGCCCATGTTCCCTGAGCACTCCTGCCGCGTTTGGTAAGGGAGAATTTTGCCGCATGGGGCTGACAAATCCCATCCCCGGCACGTCTATACTGCGATAGCAATCGTCGCGTGGCATAGCCGGGCAAGGGTGCGGCCCAACTGACCGAGGGTGAGTCGGCAAAGTCCAGCAAACCAGGGCTTTGGTCCGGCCTGCCATGGCTGCTAGGCACAACCAGCCCCAGCCTTTTACAATGCAGCAGGGACTCCATCCCAACCCAGCACTGCTCGGGAACGACGACACTGGCAGCGTATGCCTGACCAGGATGAAGGAATAGCATGAGGTTCACGAAATTCGGCAAGGCGCTTGTGATGGGCGCCCTCTTGTTGGGCGTCCTCGTTGGCGTAACGTCTTGCGTGGAAAGTTATACAGTTGGCTTCTTGTATGTAACAGGAACGGTGACCGCCTCGACTGGCAACAACGGCATCATCAGCGGCTACAAAATCGATCACAACACCGGAAGGCTGTCACCCATCAACACTCTGCCGGTTGCCTCAGGTGGCGCCAACCCCGTCCGCGCCGTCCTTGCCTTGGGTAGCCGGTATCTTTATGTATTGAATCGCGGAACAAATGGGGCAGGCAATGGCGACTGCTTCGGCACCGGCGCCAATGAGTGTCAAAACTCCAACATCACCGAGTTCCAGGTGGGCGGCAACGGCGTTCTTACCCCGCAGGAGACGTTTTATACGCAGGGCCTCAACCCCTTCCGGCTGATTGTCGACTCCTCGGGCGATCACCTTCTCGTCCTCGACCACGACGCCCCCGACAACGCCAATCCTTCAAGTACCGACAACTGCGCCCTGGCGCTGGGAACTTTGGGAACCGGCAGCCCCGTGACCACCTGCGGCGACATTACGGTGTTCACCATCGACCAGACCACGGGCCGCCTGTCATTGGTTGAAAACGCCCAGGTCACCGCCGCCAATGGCTCCCCGCTCACCTACTTCCCAATTCCCGCCAATCCCACCGAGTTCCTTCTCGCCTCCGGCTACATTCTCACTTTGACCGGCGCCCCTGCGCCCAGTTCCTTCCCCTACACCGGCGGAACGGCGGTTTGGCCCTACACCTACTCCGCGACCAGCGGCCAGTTGACTTTGAGCCAGAACAGCGTGCAACAACTGGGCATCGGCCAGGGCAATTCCATTGTCAGCGCGGGTAGCATCGTTTACGTGCTCGACAACGAGCCCATCACCGTGACTTTCAACGGCACCTCGACCACCTCGCCGAGCCAGATTCTCCCCTTTACCGTAGGCAGCGGCGGCGCGCTGCAGGCTGAGGTCAGCGGCGTGATTCCCGACGATCCCACGTTGTCGAACCCCATTCAGCTCCTTTTGGAGTCGAAGGGCAAGTTTCTTTACGTGGCCAACCAGGGCACTGAGCTTATCGGACCGAACCCGGAGAGCGGAATCGCCGGTTACTTCCTCACCACTGCCCCTTCCTTCCAGCTCACTTTCATCGCTGGCGAACCCTTTGGCTCGGGCTCCGGTCCGCAGTGCATCGTCGAAGACCCCTCCGACCAATTCATTTTCGAAGCCAACCAGTACGATTCGACTATCACTGGCCGGGTTCTTGACCCCAACTCGGGCGAACTTGACGACATGCGAACCACCAGCACTTACACGCTCCAGGGTCCGCCTACGTGGTGCCTGATGGACGGGCGCACCGGATAATGCCCGCGGAGCCCGCCCCGGGGTTCCGAAATCTCGAAGGCTGCGGGAGTTTGATATTCAAACCTGTTTATTTTCGTGGGCTGCGGAAGGGCCCGCTGACGAAAGATGCGCATGAAGTTCTTGAAATTGAGCCGGCAAACGCAGCATCAGAGCGACCCCATGGCCGCACCGCGTACCAGGCATATTCGCTCCGGTTTTGCCCTTGTGCCGGTTGCGGCGGCCAGCCTGCTGGCGGCATCGCTGATTACTGCCTGCTCACAGTTCACCGAAACGCTCACCGTAGACTTTGTCTTCGTCGCTTCAGCCAAGGCCGCGGGCAGCAACAATTACGGCGAGATCGACGTCTTTGAAATCAACTCCGAGTCGGGGCGCATGCGCCAGATTCCTACTTCGCCTTTTCCCTCCCTGGGACGCGACCCCGTTGCCGAAGCCGTCTCTGCCGATAACCAGAATCTCTTCGTCGTCAATCAACTCGACAACACCATGGTGGAATTCCAGATCGGCACCGACGGCAAACTCTACGGCAATTACACCGCCAATACGCCGGGCATCTATCCCCTGGCCATCGCGGCCAACAAATCGTACGTTTTTGTGGTGGATACCTATCAGCCCCTTCCCCTCTGCTCGCCTGCCGAACCCTGTTCGGGAGCGGTAGCCGTGTTTCCGCTCGAGGCGGGCGGTTCTTCCAGCAGCATTTGCACGGCCACCGTCTGCCCGGGCGCGCCGGTTGTGAATCCCGCCGTCAGCGGCGCGTACTGGCCGCTCACGCTTCCCAGCGCACCGAACGACGTGATCGTCCCTACCGCGATTACGGTGCTCGCCTCGGGCGCCGACATCTTCGTCTCCGCTTATGACTCTTCGGTCTCTCCCACTGCCGGCTATATCTTCGGCTTCTCGGTCGGTTCCGGCGGTGTGCTCACTTCCTTGGGCTCGCCCGCTCCGGCGGGCATCGATCCCACCGCCATTGCCAGCGACCCCTCAAGCACCTATGTCTACGCAACCGATTTCGCCGCCGGCAACGTGCTCGGCTACACCGTGGGTTCCACCGGCGCCCTCACCGCGTTGAACGGCAGTCCCTTCCCGGCCGGCGGTCAGCCCTCGGCTATCGTGGTCAATCCCACATATCCCTACGTTTATGTGGCCAATTCTCTCGACAGCAATGTTGAGGCCTATTCGTATTCGACTTCGACAGGCGAGCTTAGTTTTCTCGGCGGCTCTACCACTCCCGTTACCTATGCCACCGGTGTGCAGCCGGTGGCCATCGGAGTTGATCCCTCCACCAATCATTTTCTTTACACTCTCAATTTTCTCAATAACACCGTATCCGACTTTGAACTGAGTATCTCCGCCGGAACGCTGCTTGTCGCGCAAGATTCTCCCTATGCGACCAGCGCACAGCCCACTGCCGTAACGGCCATTCCACACAACGGCACAGGAGGGGGCATTCAGCAACCGTGACGGCCCGCCACGGCCCCGGCCGGGCGACGGAGTTTGTGGCAACGCACGGCATCCGGCTTTTACAATAACCACGAGCACCTCAACAAGTTGTTCAAGTGTTCTTTTTCACCAAGGCCCACCATGAAGGAAGCGCATGAAGTTGAGTAAATTAAGCCAGTTGGTTCTGGTCGCAGCGATCGGACTGATCGCCGCCAGCCTCCTGTCGGCTTGCCTGATTGTCACCATCGACTATGTATATGTCGCTTGTTCCGCGAGCACTTCGGCCGGCAGCGCCGGGCAAATCCAGATCTTCGCGGCCGATGCCGAGTCCGGGGCCTTGCGCCAGGTGGACAGTATTGTCAGCTCGGGTGGAACCAGCCCGGTGGCCTTGGCCGTGACCTCTGACTACGCGAATCTCTACGTCGCTAACCAGGGAAACAACTCCGTGGTCCACTTCGCCATCGCCTACGATGGCAGTCTCACTGAGAAGGATTCCATCACCACCGCGACCACTCCTGTCTCCATCGCCGTCAACAACGCCAACACTTATTTGTACGTTGTTTCCGGCAGCACATCGGCCACCCTCACCGAGTACGCTCTCAGTTCCGGAACCATCGGCTCTGCCGCGGCCACTGAGCCTCTCACGTTGCCGGCTCCCTACGCCGGCGACACCATGCTGCCCACAGCCGTTAACGTGCTGGTTGACAACGACGCGGTCTACGCGATCGCCTACGACAAATCCGCCTATAATCCGGGCGGCACCACCACCAGCAATGCCAATCCCGGCTGGCTTTTCGGCTTCTCCGTCGGCTCAGGCGGCGCTTTGACCGCCGTTTCCGGCAGCCCCTACCAGGCCGGCGTCAAGCCTTCCGCCATCGCCTCCGATCCCACCAACCGTTTTGTCTTTGTCACCGACTTCGCTTCCAACGAGCTCATCGGCTACAACGTGCAATCGGGCGACGCGCTCAGCTTCCAGGTCAGCGGCCCCTACAAAACCGGCAACCAGCCCAGTTCCGTTACCATCGATCCCCGCGGCATCTACATTTACCTGTCCAATTCGCTCGACTCGACGGTTTCGGCCTACACCATCTCCCTGCCCACCGGCACTCCATCCACCGTGGTGAATGCGACCAGTTCCACCAGCAACTCCACTGACACTGACCCGGTGTCGATCATTGTCGATCCCAGCCTGGGACGTTACGTGTATACCGCCAACTATCTGGGCGACAGCATCTCCGGCTTCCGGCTCAACCCCAATACCGGCTCGTTGTCGGCGACGGAGTTGACGCCCTATCCCACCGGCGCAAACCCCACGGCTTTGGCCGCAGTCCCTCATGGCAACCACGCCGTGCAGGTGGTCACACCGTAAAAGCGGCAAACAGGAAGTTAACTTGAGGATGCCACCGGTCGCTGGCATTTGCGGACCGGTGATGACAGCCGCCTCAATCCGCCGCCACGCGCTGCGGCTTGAGCGCCGTCGTCGCTCCTAGCAGCTGCCGCAGTTTGCGCTGGGCCGGCTTCTCAATAAAATAGAGGGCCAGAATGGCCGCCCCAATCAGCAAAACGTAGCTGAGCCACGGATCGAAGCGGCTCAGGTGCAGCCAGTCGAGCACGTGCCACCGGTGCAACAGGGTCCAAAGGCTGAAGTGCAACAGGTACAGGCTGTAACTGGCTTCGCCGACAAACACCAGGGGCCGCACGCCCAGCGCACGTGCCAGCAGATTTTCTCCGGCCAGGCCCAGAACCAGGCACCCGAACAGCGGCATCAGCAGCCCGTCGTGCATGATGGCGTACGGCACCATCCGCCCCAGGCTCAGCAGCCCGTAAATTCCGCCGAAGCCGATGACGCCCAGCCACAAACGCAGCCGCGCGCCCCGGTCGATCATCTGGTGCAGGTTGGCCAGCATCACCCCGAAGATAAAGCTGCATACATGCGAGTACGGCGTGTATTTCAGCGCCCACAGCCACGGCCCGTAGCTCCAGCGATCGGGCCTCGCAATGCCGTCGGGGTTGAAAGCCATGTACAGCGTGCCGGGAACCAGTCCCAACGCCCACACGCCCGCCATTTTGGCCAGGTGCGTCGCCATGCGCACCGGGCGCTTCCACCGCGCCAGCCACGGGAAAATCGCGTAGTAGAAGGCTTCGGCCGACATCGTCCACGCCGGCGTATTCAGAAAAATCGCAATGGACGGAATCCAGCCTTGCAGCAGCAGAGGCGTCAGCACCACACCTGTCCAGAACATGCCATGCGTGTGCGTCTGGTAGTCTCCGCGCAACTGCGGCAGGCTGAGAAGCAGGCTCAAAAAATAAATGGGATAGATGCGGGCGAAGCGCGTTTTCCAGAAGCGCACCCGGTCCATTTCGCCCGCGCGCGCGCGATCGTTGTAGTTGTAGCCCAGCACGAATCCCGACAGCAGAATGAAATAGCTGACTGAAACGTAGCCGGCGTTGACCACGGGAGCCAGAAACCCGAACCAGTCGGGATTGGAAAAATGAAATAAGACGATGTTGACCGCCGCGAAACACCGTAAGCCGGTCAGTGCGTTTAACGGTGCTGGCTTGCGGGTATCCACGAACAGTTAGACGCTCCGTAGAGGCAGGGAACAGGGAGTAGCCAGTAGTGAATCGAAAACAATCATTTGCCGATTCTGGAGTTTGCCAAAGGATACCGAGGGCGT
>JASHQH010000230.1 GCA_030037635.1 Acidobacteriaceae bacterium | reverse complement strand
TCAGACCCGGCCTATTGGTCAGACCCGGCCTATCGATTTCCTCCCACTGCCGTTTTGTTCGCTTTCAGCGGTTAGCCTCTACGGTAAGCAGCCCCTGTGCGCGCAGCCAGGTCTCCAGCAGCGCGGGCCATTGGTCCAGCGCGGGATCGCCTTTACCCAGGCCGGTTCCGTGAGGACCGTTGGCGAAGATGTGCATCTCTGACGGCACACCGGCCTTCGCCAACGCCGCGTAGAAGCGCAGGCTCTGCTCCACGGGAACGGTCTCGTCAGTGAACGTGTGGTAGATGAACGTGGGCGGTGTATCTTTGCTGACGAAAAGGTCGGGAGAATACGCGGCACGCAGCGCCTCGCATTGGTCCATCAGGTTGAATTCCTTGCAGTAGTTCAGATGCGCGAAGTCCGTCCCGACTGCGCCGATCCAGGGGTAGCCGAGCACCAGGAAATCCGGCCGGCTGGAGACGCGGTCGATGGGATCGTCGGCCTCGGGATTGCCGGGGACAGACTTCGTTCCGGCCAGCGCGGCCAGGTGGCCTCCGGCGGAAAAGCCGATGACCACAATGCGGTGGGGATTGATGTGGTAATCGAGCGCTCGGGCGCGGACGGTTTGGATGGCGCGCCGGGCGTCGAGCAATGGAACCGGCAGCAGGTAGCCGTGTGAGCTGAGCCGGTAGCTGAGGATGAAAGCGCGGAAGCCTCGGGCGGTGAACCAGTCGGCCACCTCGCTGCCCTCCAGATCTCCCGCCAATTCGCGATATCCGCCACCGGGAAAGATGATCACCGCCGAGCCGTTGGCCGCACCCTTTCGCGGCTCCATCAATGTCAGCGCGGGAATGTCGTAGCATGTGGCACCTTTGGCGTCCGGCGCCGTTCCTGGCCACAGGCGAATGGTCTGGATGCCGAGGAAAGCGTTGTCGGTGCCCGGGGTGGCGCAGGAGGCGGTTTGAGCGTAAGCGGCGGGCATGGTCAATGCCGCGACGAAGAAGGAGCTGGCGAGGAGTTTCATAGGGCCTCAACGGGCTTCGCGAGGATTATAAAAGCAGGGAACAGAGAACAGAAGGCAGGACAGCTCCTGTCGCGATCGCAGTGGCTTTTCTCGGGCGGTTTGCAAGCTCGAAGCTTGATGCCCCCGCCTGATCCCTAATCCCCGTTCCTTAATCCCCGTTTTTTACACCCAGATCGCCGTGTGTCCTGGGCAGAGATTCGCAGCCTGCATGCAAAGCGTCTCCGCCAGGTCCAGCCCGTAGCGCGCAAAATAGTACGCGGCGCCGTGTACCCGCTCCTGCAAAACGCCGCCTGGGTAGAGCGCGTCAAAGAGGCTGTTGGCATGGCGCGTGAGCGTGCCCTCACGCTGCAACTGGAAGTTCGCGGCCAGCGTGCGCAGGCGATTCATTTGATAGCGCATTTTGCCCGCCGCGGTCTCGGCCGACTGGCCAAGCCCCTTGTCCTGGGATTGCATCCACTCGACGAGCGCCGTGAGCTCGGCGTCGAGCGCGTTGCCCGCGGCCGCCAGCCGGATTCTGGTTTCAGGAGGCATGGAGCGCGCGGCCAGCCTCTGCGCCAGAGAGCCGGCATTGTCCTCGGCGAAAACCTGCTCCAGCGTGAGCTCGTGGCGTCGCAGAAGATCCCCGGCCCAGGGCTCGATGAGCGTGGCTGAGAAGCGCGCGATGGGCGGGGTTTGCCGGCCGAGAATGCGTTCAAAAAGCACGCCCGACTGCGCCAGGTAGGCGATCTCGGCGGGGCCGGCCGCCTGCGCCGAGGTTGCGAAGAGAAAATCCTGAAAGACGGGACGCAGCAGGGCCGCGGGCGAAATGCGTTCGGGCTCCGCATCGAGAATGCCGAGCAGATCGGCCGTGGTATAGGTCTGGTGCTCGGCCTGCCACAGGCCGTTGGGCTCCTGCGCGCTGGGCGCGATGCGCTTCAGCGCCGTGCGTGCGCCGGATGCAGCATCGATCAGAAACAGCAGGCTCGACTGCGGCGCGACCGCAACCTGAACGTGATAGCCGGCGGCCTCAAGGGCCTGGCCGCGCTCAGTGAGGGCGGCGTGGAATTCGTCGGCGCGCTGCAAAGCCGCGCGCAGCACGGTCGAGCCCAGTCGATGCGCCTCGCGGCCCTCCGCATCGAAGATTAGAAGTCCCTGCGCTGCAAAAATCGCCGCATAGAACCCGGCGAAGGCCTGCGCGAAGGTCCGGCCGGGCTTGTAGGCCGCGATCAGCGCATCGGTTGCTGGTGAAGGTCCGAGCAGCTCGGCTGCGCGTTCGACGAGCACCGCGATCGAATCATCGAAAACGATGCGCCCGGCCGGGAGCGCCGCAGCCGGCCGATTTTCATACGCGAATTTCGTCAGCTCGCGTTGCGCCGGAAACGCCACCTGGTTGATCTCGGCGAAATCGTGATCTTCAGAGGCGAGCCAGAAAATCGCCACGTGCGGATGGCCGGCCCTGGCGCCCGCGCGTGCGCGGGCAATGGCCGTGGCAGCTTTGTAGGGCGTAAACAGCGGTCCGCCAAAAAGCCCCACCTGTTGCCCGGTGAGGATGGTCCCTGCACCCTGGTGAAGCGCCGCAAGCGCATGCGCGGCTGCGGGCGAGGGATTCTGTGTCTCCAGCATCCGCACCAGCTCCGGCCAATGCGCAGGAAGCGGCGGCCGGCCAGCCGGGATCTCATCCAAAGGGAGAAAGGTGCGGAGCGCCTTGGCGCAAAAATCGAGGAAAAGCCGGCTCTGTCCCGGCGTCACAGTGACGGGATAACACTCTGCGGTCAATAATTCGTTCACTTGCGGCTCATCTGCCTTTTGACGAGGGTGTCCGCGTTGACATGCGGAGTCCGGCTCTTTAAAGGATGACACGGCGGCCCGGATCGATGCAGAACCGCAGCGATCGCCCAACCGTTGATGCGTATACTCATCTTGAATCGGGGCGCGACATGCGCTCATGCTCAGATTCGAGGTACGAATGCCCGGAAAAACGAAGGCCAAAGCGGCGGTTGCCACAGCAACAGTGTTGAGCTCGGAGGTCGTCTACCAGGGGCCGCTGTTCCGCGTGACCCACGACAAGATCATTGAGCCGGACGGCCAGCGTAACGATCGCGACGTGATCCGTCACAACGGCAGCGTAGTGATTCTGGCCGTCGACAATTCCAAGAACCGGCGCGACCCGTGGATTGTGCTCGAACGGCAGTACCGGCACGCGGCCCGGCGCTATCTTTGGGAGCTGCCCGCCGGCAAGCTCGAACCCGGTGAGGAGCCGCTGGCCGGCGCGAAGCGCGAATTGGCCGAGGAGACCGGTTACCGGGCCAGGAAATGGCGCCCCCTGGTGGAGTACTACCCCAGCCCTGGTTTTCTGGGTGAGTCGATGAAGGTTTTCCTGGCTGAAGGCCTTGAGGCGGGCGACCCTCACCCCGAGCAGGACGAACAGATCGAGTTGCGGCTGGTAAAGCTCTCTGAGCTTCTCAAGATGATCGAGAAAGGCGCCATCCTCGATGGAAAAACAATGACCAGCGCGCTCCTTTACTCGCGGAAAATCGGCTCCCAACGCAAAAGTTAGGCAAACTGCGCGGATTTTTGCACAGGAGCCCGCCAGCCATTCGAATCGGCAGGTCCCCAAAACGGCGGTTCCGCCTTATGGAACCGCCGCGGCTTGATCAACCTTTCCTCTGTTTTCAGCGTCTTATCTATAGGCGGTGGAGGTTTCCCCTGTAAGTCCATCGCATTCCCGCATAAAAAAGGAAGGCAGGAACCTGTGGCTCAGTACAAAGGAAAGGTCAAGTGGTTTAACAACGCCAAGGGCTACGGATTCATCGGATGTGACGACGGGCCGGATGTATTCGTTCACTACTCGGCAATCCAACTGGACGGGTACAAGACGCTGAAAGAAGGCGATGAGGTCGAGTTCGACATAGTCGAGGGCCAGAAGGGTCCGCAAGCGGACGCCGTAGTCCGTTTTCGGGATAGCGCCCACCACGCCGCCTAGGCGCGTTTGAGGCGTGGTGTTGCCGGTCGGCCGCCTCCCCGGCGGTACGGCGGAGTTGCGCGGCCAATTTTCCTATCGAATTTCTTTGGGCATTGAATCGGCGCTGTGTCGCGCCATCAGCCGTACTGGTGCGCCTCGTGTGCCCCGCTGCTGCCGCCGCATTTGGTCCTCGCACCTGCCATGAACGATACTGCTCGCGGAGGGCCACCGGATGGACAACAAGGCTATGGCCCGCCTGCTAGCGGAGACGGCCGACTTGATCGAAATCGATGGCGGCGACAGTTTTCGCGTCCGCAGCTACCGCCGGGCTGCTGAAGCCGCTGAGCAAACCACCGTTAATCTTTCTTCGGCCGACACCGAGCAACTGCTTGAAATCGACGGCATCGGCAAAAGTATGGCCGCCAAGCTGCAGGCCATTGCCTCGACCGGCAAGCTGGAGCAGCGCGACGAGCTGCTTGCCAAGTACGGGGTGGGCGTTTTGGAACTGCTGAGGCTGCCGGGCATGGGCCCCAAAACGGTGGCCCTGCTATGGGCGGCGGCACAAATCGGCAGCATCGAGCTGCTGGCCGAGGCCATCGAGTCCGGTCGCCTGAAGGGCCTGCCGCGCATGGGAGCCAAGCAGATTGAAAAGCTGCGCAAGGGGGTCGAGGATCACCGCCGCAGTTCGGGAAGATTCCGCATTGACACGGCTGACGAGGAAGCGCGGCGCATCGCGGCTTACCTCATGCAGTTCAAGGGCATTGCGAAGGTGACACCGGCCGGTTCGCTGCGCCGCGGCCGCGAAACCGTTGGGGACCTCGATCTGCTGGCCACGGGCCCTGCCTGCGAGCCGGAGCGCACCGGCCCTGCGGTCGAGCACGTCGCGGCCTACCCTGGCATTTACAACATGATCGCCAAGGGCGAAAACAAGGTGAGCTTCAACCTGGAGCAGGGATTGCAAGTAGATGTGCGTCTGCTTCCCACTGCTTCCTATGGCGCGGCACTGCAATACTTCACGGGCTCCAAGGGGCACAACGTCACGTTGCGGCAGCGCGCGCTCAAGATGGGCTACACGCTGAACGAGTGGGCGCTGGCGCGTCTCGACAACGGCGAGACCGTAGCCGCAGCCACTGAGGAGGAGATCTACGCCGTGTTGGGCGTGGACTGGATGCCGCCGGAGATGCGCGAAAACCTGGGCGAAATCGAACTGGCGGCTGCGCACAAGCTGCCTGGGATCGTGGCGCTTGAAGATATCTGCGGCGACGTTCACATGCACACCACCGACAGTGACGGCCATGACTCCATTCGCGAAATGGCCGATGCTGCGCTGGGATGCGGCTACAAATACATCGCCATCACCGACCACTCCAAGTTCCTGGGTGTAACCAACGGCCTCGACGAGAAGCGTGCGCTGGAGCAGATCAAGCAGGTGCAGGCGGTCGATCGCGCCATGGAAGGCCGCATTCGCGTCTTCACCGGCATCGAGGTCGACGTTCTCGCCGACGGCGCGCTGGCTCTGGATGACGAGGTGCTGGCCCAGTTGGACGTAGTCATCGCCAGCGTGCACTCGCGCTTTGAGCAGAGCCGCGAGGAAATGACAGCGCGGACACTGCGCGCCATTGAGAACCCGTACGTGCGCATTCTGGGCCACCCCACCGGCCGCCTGCTGCTGCGGCGCGAGCCTTTCGCCATCGATATGGCCGCGGTGGCCAAACGCGCCGCGGAACTGGGCGTGGCCATGGAGCACAATGCCTCGCCTGAACGCCTCGACCTGAACGACCGCGATCTACGCCTGGCCAAAGAGCTTGGCTGCTCGATCGTGATGTCGTCGGACTCTCACTCGACCCGCAGCCTGGGCCGAATGGGTTATGGGGCGAGGCAGTTGCGGAGGGCGTGGCTCACGCCCGGCGACGTGCTCAACACGCGGAATGCAAAGGACTTTCTGGCCGGCCTGCGACCGCGAGCGTAGCCCGCCTGTTGCGCGTTCATCACCTGCACGAAGAAGTACTTCTGAATAGACCACCGCCCGGAAACAATGGCCTGTCGTCCTTAATTGGAGCTAAGATGAAGGCGCACGATGACTGCGATTCCAGAGTGAGCTTGCCCTTTTGAGGTCCTTGCCGGGTCGCCGACTCCCTGATGGTCCCGCCCCAACGACAAAGGCGCGTCGGTGCGGGCCCCGGAGGGTCGCGGCGACTTCAGCTCAGTGGCTTCGAATAGAGCAACTCCGGAATCGTTACGAGGATGGTCTCCCCCATGAGCTTACTGCAGCAGGATTCAACAACAGGGCTCGATGATGCCGCAAAGGGCGAAGAGCTGACTAAAGGGACGAGTCACGTGGTGCTGGCCGCGATCGCGGCAACCTTTGTCGTCGCTCTGGCCGTCGCCATTTACGTAATCGCGGGACAGAAGCCGCCCATCGCCACGGCTCAGATCGTCTCCGTGTGGGCGCATCCACAGCACACTGAAACCTCGGGTTTTGACGCCGCCGGCGCCCCCATGCCCAAAGAAGAAGTCGACCAGGTCATGGTGTTCACCCGGGTAAGCATCCACAACCAGACCGACCACCCTCTATTCCTCGTTAATGTGCTCACCAACGTCACCCTGGCTGACGGCATCCACTCCAGCTACGCAGCCAACAAATCCGACTACGACCGCATCTTCATCGCCTATCCCGACATTCCTGTTCCGCACCTCGCGCCGTTGTCGCCGCTCGACACGACCATCGGCCCCGGCCAGACGGTCGAGGGTAGCTTTGTTTCCTCGTTCAAAATGACCAAGCAGGATTGGGACGCGCGCAAGAAGCTGGACTATACCTTCAGTTTCCATTACCAGCCCAGCCTTGATGTCGCGCCCAAGGTCGCAGTTACTGAGCAGTAGGCGGAACGGGCGCGTTTTTCGGCGTAGACAGATACCCGGATATCTGGTTTTTTGAGTTGATGGTGTTCACCACCACCTCAAACAGCGCCGGATCCTTGCCGGCGTAGAATTGCAGGGGCTCGTTCACGTTCCGGTCCCTCTTCTCATACACCTTATCGTCGGCAAAGATGTCGAGCGTGAACTTGCTCCTCTTCTCGTCGGTCCGCCGCAATTCCATGCTCACCGTGCCCACTGGCTTCTTCTGCCCTTTGGTCAGCGTGAACTCATAAAAGTTGCGGTCGCCTTTGTGTTCCAGCGTCACCAGCTCGTCATGATTGCGGGCGATGACGGAGTTGGTATTGGTCAGGTCGCCACGCACTTGCTGGAGTTGGGTGATGGTGGTGTCCAGATCGGTCCGGGTCTTGCCCAGGTCGGTCTTCACGCCGCCCACATCGGTCTTCACGTCAGAGACTTCGTTCGAAACCGAGCTCACCTGCTGCGCGGTCTGCTTCTGCTCGCTCTCCAGCCTCTCGTTGTCAGCTTCTTCTTGCTGGATGATGGCCTGGGCGCGCTGGTCCAGCTGCTTTTGCGTGAGGCCATTCGCCTTGCTCAGCTCATCGGTGTCCACTTGCAGCCGCGCTTCGGTTTCTCGCAGACCGGCTGCCAGTTGCGTGTTCTGCTGTTTGGCGTCGGCCAGCTCGGCCTGCGCGGTGCTCAACCGGCTACTCAGCGTGAAGCACCAGACAAGGCTGCCTACAGCAGCCAGAAGGGCGATGGCCATGGCGGCCATAAACGCGCCCGAGTATGTCCTTTGGGGTTCTTGGGGTTGTTCTTCAGTCTCGCTCATTCTTAGCCTTTCCTGCTGAGGTGGGGTTTCTTACGGCAAGCCGCACCCTTGTGGGATGGGGGGCATCTTTCAGGTTAGACGCCATTTAGGGAGAAAAATGTTTCAATTCTTCCGGAAACTGCTGGCCTTCATTGTCTTACAGCGGGCCGTCCCTCTAAGCCGGAGGCAGGGACCTCGTTTATGCTACCGGCCAATGAACAGGATATCAGCAGGGAGCAGGGTAGCAAGCTGCAAGGGGCGGGGAGCACCGGATCGGGCAACAAAGGGAAGGAATCAGCGGACCTCATCAAAAGGGGGCAAATCAGCACGGCCCCTCTCCTCGCCAATTTTCCCGTCCCATGTTCCGTGACAAGCACAGAATGGCTGGGCTATAAAGGACTTTAGCTCAATTTCCGGCGTCAAACCTCAAAGAGCCCGGGATTGCGGTCCCGGCCGGCGTATCAGCCGCCTGAAAGGGAGATTCATCCACTATGTCGACTGCCGTCGCAGGAAAGGGCCTGGAAGGAGTGGTCGCCGCCAACTCCGGCATCTGCTGGATCGACGGCGAAGCGGGAATCCTTTCCTATCGCGGCATCGACATTCACGAGCTGGCCGAGCACTCCTGCTTCGAGGAAACGACCTACCTGCTGTGGAACGGCATGCTGCCCAACGAGCTGGCGCTGCGCGAGTTCACGGCGCAACTGGCCCTGTCGCGCTCGCTCGATCAGCGCGTCATCGATCTGGTGCGCAGCTTTCCCACTGCGGCTACGCCCATGGAGGTGCTGCGCACTGCGGTTTCCGCCCTCAGCTTTTACGATGCCGACGAGAAAGACAACTCCCACGACGCCAACGTGCGCAAGTCTTACAACCTGACTGCGCAGATCGCGATGATCGTGGCCATTTACGATCGGCTGCGCAAGGGCAAGGAAATCGTGGCGCCTGACCGCTCCCTGTCGCATGCCGGAAACTTCCTGTGGATGCTTACCGGCGAGGAGCCCTCCGAAACCGCGACCCGAACTTTGGACATCGCCCTCATCCTCCACGCCGACCACGAGCTCAACGCCTCCACTTTTGCCGCCCGCGTCATCGCCGCCACTCTTTCCGACATTCACTCCGCCATCACCGGCGCCATCGGCGCGCTGAAAGGGCCGCTGCACGGCGGCGCCAACGAGGGCGTGATGCGCCTGCTGCTGACGATCGACAAGGAAGGCGCCGACCCCGTGGAGTATGTGAGGAACATGCTGGCCGCGCGGCAGAAAATCTCCGGCTTCGGCCACCGCGTTTACAAAACCGAGGATCCGCGCGCCACCCACCTGCGCAAGATGAGCGAGCAGCTCGGGAACGATTCCGGCAATCCCAAGTGGTACAACATGTCGCGCTCGATTGAGCTGTTCATCAACAAGGAAAAGAAGCTGAACGCCAACGTGGACTTTTATTCGGCTTCGACCTATGCCACGCTGGGCATCGACATCGATCTCTACACGCCTATCTTTGCCGTCAGCCGCATCGCCGGCTGGGCTGCCCACGTCATCGAGCAGCTCGACGACAATCGGCTCATTCGTCCTCGCGCCGAATACATCGGCCCGCCCTATCCCACGCACTGGGTTCCGGTCGAAGAACGGCTGTAATCTGCAAGCCCACGATTTCCAGCCGGTATATCATAGTGGCGTATGGCGCATTCCGTCATCATTCGAACGCCGATGCCGACCCTCAATGAGATCGGCCGCGAGCTCGGGCTGACAAGGAACGAGCAGGATTCCCTGATTCGGCTTGTCGACAGGAGTGCATCGCAGCGGCCAGCCAATCGCACTTCGGAGACTTCGAGTAAACGCGCCGGGCCGAAAAAGAGAGGGGCATCAGGCCGAACGAGAAAGACGGGAAGCCGTGCCCGAGCCCGCGACTGATATCTCGAGCAAATCCGTATTCTTGAATATTCCTTACGATGGGCGATTTCGACGGCTTTGTCTTGCCTACATTGCGGGATTAACGCATTTTGGCTTGCGCCCTCGCGCAACGGTCGAGATCCCCGGTGGCCGGAACCGATTAGAGAAGATCTTCGAACTCGTCCAAAGTTGCCCTTTTTCCATTCACGACCTCTCGCGAGTGCAATTGGACCGCACTGCGCCTGCTGCGCCACGATTCAACATGCCCTTTGAACTCGGCCTGGCGGTGGCGTGCTCCATGATCAATGTCCGTTCCCACGACTGGTTTGTCTTCGAGTCAGTGCCCAGACGGTTGTCAAAATCACTCAGCGACTTGAGCGGAATCGATCCCTATATCCACCGCGGCACTGTCGTGGGGGTGCTGAGGGAGCTATGCAACGCCTTTTCCCGCGAGGCTCCGGGGCGAACGAGCATCCGTATCCGAAATGATGCGGACTTATCGATTAGTATCCAAATTGGTGCCGGAGATTCAGCGCAAAACCAGAGCGCGAAGCCTTTTTGAGGCGAGCGTATTCAATCGTCTCTATTTCGCCGCCTCCAGAGCGGCGGGGCTTCCGCGCGGTAAATCCTGACAGCAAATCTCCAACGGAAGAATTCGGATATTATTTTTTACATTACCCGGAGGTTTTCTCGAATGAAAACGGAACTCTTGTCGACGAGCTCCTGCAGTGGCGGCCAAGAAGCAGTTTGGCCCGACAAGGCGACATGGATCCACGTTGGGCTGGCCGTTGCCGTCCTATTTGTTGCTGTCTTACCCTCGTTCGCGCAACAGCTCGATCCGGTGAAAGGTCCTATGTCGCTTCAGGCGCCGGGGCCGTTTTATGAAGGCTCCAAGGGCGGCGGCACCTATGGGTACTCCATCAAGTCCGATTTTGGACGCGTCAAGTCGTTCAGCTACGCCGATGGGGAAGTATTGAAAGGAAAATGCGAGTGGGCGACTGCGGCTTCCGTCGACACCACGCAGCCCGCGGCCCCTGACAGCAACTCGCCCCAGCAGAATCTGGCCGCCGCATGGGATCTGATCTACGGGCCGGGCTATTACGCCGCGCATGTCGCCGGCAACAAGGTCCTTGAGGGAACCTTCGCCGGAGATAAGGGAACTGTCCTTCACGTCCAATCGCTCGATCATTACGTTGCCGTGGGCGCAGACAATGAAGGGAACCTTTACAGGATTGTCTGGTAGGTTTCAGATTTGCGTACCTGAGCGAGGTGCGGAAGACATTTTCACGGTCTGCTGCGTCTACCCGAACAGAGGAATCCTACAATGCACGCGAAGCAAGTTTTCGCTCTCCTTATGCTGTGCGCCGGCATGATGTCGGGCTGTGTTGCCAGTGGCCGCCTTTATCCCGTACAGGGCCCGCTCGCCGCGCTCACGGCTCCGCCCGTCATGACGGCGAGGCTGACGCAGAGTCCTTCCGCCATCTCACTTGTTCTTGCCAACGGAGAACGTTTCAGCGGGCCGATCAAAGTGGTTAATCCTGCCTCAGCCAACCTGAACCCGGCGGGCTCTCCGCCGGTTTTGCCGCAGCCCAATCTCGCCTTCGCGTGGGGCACCGTCTATGGCCAAGGATTTTTTGTGGCCAAGGTTCTGGGCCAGCAACTGGGGCAGGGCGTTCTCACGGGCAGCCAGGGAACCGTCGTTCAAGTAGAGATTGCCGTCGCCCGCGGTGTGGCCGTCGACAACAAGGGGAACATCTACAAGATTGTCTTCTAGGCAGCGACTGGGGGCGGGCTCTGCGGCGCGCAGACCGCCGGTCTCATTCCGCGGCGCGTACGCGCCCCATCAGCCAGTCCATCGCCGCCGCCTCATTCTGTATCTCCATCCGCAGCTTCACCGCTTGCCATGGGATCCAGCCGGGAAGACTCGCGGTCATGGTGCGGAGCCGCACGAGATCCTTCTCCGTGGTCAGAAGCGCAGTCGCTTTAGCTTTCTGCGCTGCCGCGGCGATGCGCTCGAAGTCGCGCGGCGTGTATTTGTGATGATCACCAAAAGCGATGCACTCCGCCAGCGGCACGCCTGCGGCTCGAATCCCGGCAAAAAACTGCCGCGGCCGCGCGATGCCGCAAAACGCCACGACCGGGCCGTCGAGACGCGGCACGTCCATTCTCCGGCGCACCTGCCAGATCTCGGCGCCCCAGCCTCGCGCCCTGATCTCCTTTTCGAGTTCCGGTTCATCGGCGGGAATTGCGATCACGTCTGCCCGCTCGGCTGCACGCAACGGTTCGCGCAAATTGCCGGCAGGCAGCAAGCAATCGTTCAGATCGTTCCTGCTCAGGAGCAAAATGTCCACGTCGCGATGAAGTTGCCGGTGCTGAAACCCGTCGTCGAGGAGATGCAGTTTCAGGTTGGGAAGCGCGTAGCCGGCTTCGGCAAGAAGTCCGGCTTCGTACCGCTCCGTCGCAACATAGACAGGCACGCTTGTCTCGCGCGCAATCACCAGCGGCTCATCTCCGAATTCTTCGGTCGTGCCACGAGGGTCGACCAGGGCTGGTTGGGCGGAGCGCCGCTTATAACCCCGCGAAAGCACATCCGCGAGCACGCTGCGGCGGATGAGCGCCTGGGCCAGCGCGATCGCGAGAGGCGTCTTTCCCGCTCCACCCGTCGACAAACTCCCCACGCTTGCCACGGGGAAGCGCAAACGGCGTTCCGGCTTGAGCCCCGCGCCCAGCTCGAGCTCGCGCAGCGCCAGCCCCAGCCGGTAAATGGGAACCAGCGGCCAAAGCAGCGGGCGTGTAGCGCGTGTCATGGCGTACGCTCCGCACCCGCTCCGGCATCAAGCAAATCACACAGCGCCGCCACGCATCGATCCGTCGCGCCTGCCTGTTGCTCGAAAACTTCGCGAGCCCGCGCGCCCATGGCTTCCGCCGCCGCCCGGTCGCGCAAAAGTTCAATCAGCACCGCAGCCAATTGATCCTTATCCGCGATGCGCAGCGCGTCGCTCCGGCGCAGGCTGTCGGTGATGGCGACGAAGTTCGCATAATGCGGACCCATCACAATCGGCACTCCGAACTGCGCCGGCTCCAGCGGGTTGTGCCCGCCCGCGGAAACCAGGCTGCCGCCCACGAAGGCGACGCTGGCCAGCGAGTAAGCCGATGCCAGCTCACCGATTGTGTCCAGCAACACAATCTCGCCGGGCCGCAGCGGCTTCTCCGGTTCAGTGCCCCAATCCGACCGCTTCAGCCAGGCGGCGCCCGATCGTTCCAGCAGCGCCGCCACCGCGGCAAATCGCTCCGGATGACGCGGCGCGATCACCAGCGCTGCGGCCGGATCGTGCGCCAGCAAACACGGCCAGGCCTCCAGCAGTGCTGCCTCTTCGCCCTCCAGCGTGCTGCCGGCAACAATCAACCGCAAGTTCCCGGCCATGGATCGCAAATACCGCGTAGCCTCGGCCTCCTGCGCCGCGCGCACATCGAATTTCAGATTTCCAGCTACAGAAACCCGTTCTGGCCGGCAGCCAATCTCCAGCAGCCTTTGGGCGTCGTTCTCACTTTGGGCCAGCACGCATCTCAGCTGCGAAAGCAGCGGCCGCCAAAGCCGCCGCATGCGCCGGTAGCGCGGCCATGAGCGGTCTGAGATGCGCGCGTTCACCACGGCCACCGGAATCCCACGCCGGAAGCATCCACTCAGCAGATTCGGCCAGAACTCCGTCTCAACCAGTACCAGAATGCTTGGCCTGAGCGCATTCAGATAGGCGCGCACGGCCCAAGGCAAGTCGAGCGGGCAATAGAACACGCGGTTGGCGTCAAAGCGCTCGCGGGCCAGCGCCTGGCCGGTGCGCGTAGTGGTGGAGATCACCAGCGCATGATCCGGCAAGATCACATCGAGTGCTCTCACCAGCCGTGTGACGGCCAGCACTTCGCCGACGGAGACCGCATGGAGCCAGATCGCTCTCCCACCGGAAGCCGCCGAGCGCGGAGTGAGCCGGCCGGGTACACGCCCCAGCCGCGCGGGCAGGCCCTCGCGGTACTTGCGCGTCGTCGCCATGCGCCACAGCCACCACGGCGCCCCGGCCACAAGTGCCACAAGCAATACCAGGTTGTAGAAAAACAAAGTCATGCGTAACCGAATCGCTCTTCTACCGGTCTAATCCGTAGGGACACTAACCTGAATCGTGGGGTGTCTAACCCTAGAATGATACAGTCGCACACGATGGGGATTTTGCGGGGCTTCCCGTTTCTGCTGCTTTGTTTGGCGCTACCGGCAACGGCGAGCGATCATGCGCCGCCTCCCGTGCAACCGGCCACATCGTATCCGGCCGTTGAAATCCATCAGGACGAGCATGTGGCCATCGCCGTCGAGCCCTACGACACGAAGGAAAAGGAGTCGATTTTCCGCGTCGACTACACCAGCCACGGCGTCATGCCGGTGCGGCTCATCATTACCAACCTGGGCGACAAGCCCATCTCGCTGAGCCAGGCGCGCATTCTCTTCGAGACCGCTGCTGGCGATCGCATCCAGGCCGCAGAGCCGGAAGACGTGGAGCGCCTTATGACGCGCAAAGACCGCATGGGGAGCAAGATTCCCATGCCCGCACCGCTCCCGCCCATCCACACCAAGCCCAAGGGCAGCGACAGCGAGATCGAAAAGGACTTCAACACTTTCGAATACTCTGCCCTGGCGGTTGAGCCGCACACCACGCGCGCCGGCTTTCTGTTTTATGACGTCAACGGGATCGAGCATCCCCTGGTGGGCGCCAAGATTTACGTGCGTTCGGTCCTGAACTCAGAAGGTCACGAGCTGTTCTATTTCGAAGTGCCTTTCGACAAGTATCTGCAATCGAAGTCCGGCCAGATGAATTAGCGCTTGTGTGCGCCGCGACAGAACGCACCGGCACGCCGGCGCCCAACGGGCCGGTCTTGCGGCTCGCGACGGAATGCAAAGCCTGCAGGGTCAGTGGAGACGGCCGGGGAGCACGAAATGCTCAGCGCAGCGGGGCTCGTAGGAGTCGCCCGGCACCTTGATGGGGCTGTCGTAGGCCGCGGGCTTACCGTCGATAAGCCGCTGCGAGTAGAGAGCGCGAGCGCCACAGTTGCAGTAGGCCATGCACTCGGTTACGCTGCCGCCGTAGGCGTTCACCAGCCAGGTCAGGTTCAGCATCTCGCCGAAGGGCATGGCGCGGAAATCCAGATCGAGCCCGGCCACCAGCACGTCGTGGCCCGTATCGAGCAGGTGCTTGGTGAAGAGAAACAGATCGGAGACGAATTGGCCTTCATCGATGGCGATACATTCCACGCGCTTGCCGATCTCCTGTTCCTTGTCGCGAATGGCATGCAGCACCTCCCACGGATTGGTCGAGTTGAACGCGAAGGCGCTCATTTTGCCTCCGCCGTTGGGATTGCGGCTCTCCACCACGCCGGGCCCGCCTTTGGTATCGTCGCTGGGCTTGAGGACCATAACGTATTGCTTGGCGTAATGGCGGCGCATGTCGGCGCGGCGTTGCAATTCCGCGGTCTTGTTGCTGCGCATGGGCCCCATCATCAATTCGAGCTTGCCTTGCACCTGCACTACTCCTTGCCCCCGGGGGAAAACAGCAAAGCCGCACATGAAAAGTGCAAGCCGGCTTCCGGATTTTCATCATAGCGCGGGGGGAGTGAAAGCGGACAAGGATATCCACCGTGTCACAAACGAGGAGCGGTGCGCTGATTGCTAGCGTCCGGCACGCAAGGCGGGGTCGACCACGGCTTTCATCACGCCGCAGTTCGCAAAAAAGTGGACGAGGTCTGCACTGAGCCCGCCTTCAGGTACTTCCGGCGCAGCATTGGGCTGCGCAAGCACCCCAGCCAGGCGCTTGGCACCGTCGCCACCCTGGGCATCGAGAATGAGCGAGGTCAGCCTGTGCGCCAGCGGAAGTGGGAAGCTCTCGGCAACGAAGACCAATTTGCCGCGCTGGGTGATGACCACCGGGCCCTCATTGGTGTCGTAAATCTGCTCCACTGATTCTCCATCGGCCGAAGCTGCGGATGTAGCGGCAGAGACCATGCGCACGCTTGCATATTTGCGCCCCAGGTTTTTGGCGTAGAGCTTGGCGAAAACCTGCGCAGAGTCGGCGTTCTTCCATACTGAGAGATAAAAGAGGCCGAGGGATTTGGTGCTGGCCTGTTCGGCGGGTGTGGCATTACGCAGTTGGCCGGCCCAGTAGATGCCGCCATCCCAGGCGGGAGTCAGGTCGCGAGCCGCATTGTCGCCACCAAAAAGCTCGGTGAGGATGTGCACGTCGAGCTCTCCCATCTGGCCGATGTCGTAAGGCTTGTATTGCGCATCGACGAGAGGATGAATGTTGGGCATGAGGGGGATGGCCGGGATGCGCTTCTGTTCATAGACGCGCGGATTGAGGATCTCCCAGCTCGATGAAGGCGGGCGATCGAGCGTGCCGGCGAAGGCCGCGGCCTGGCCCTGGTCCATCCACACGTCCTGCTCAAAGCTGAGGCCCTCGCTATAGGGGAAGAGCATCATTTCATGGAGCACCAGCGGCGCGCGCGCCATCACCGGCGAGTCCTCTGTGCTGCTCATCTGCGCCTTCACGATATCCATGACCTCGGGATCCTTGACGAGGCTCTTGCCCAGGGGCTTGAGAATGTAGTCGAACATGACGGCCGTCGCCTGACCCTCCGCCACAGCGTCGCGCGCTGTGTCCATTTCGTCCTTGGCCAGGTGGTCAACGTCGCCGGATGCATCGGTGGAAACATCGTCAGGCGTTTGGTCGTCCCATTTCTCCAGGTCAGAGTGCTGGTCCTGAAGAGCGTGGGTCAGCTCGTGCGCCAGTACCGGCTTCTGCTCATCGGCGTCAACCCAGTCCAGCAGGTTCACGGTTTTTGTCTTGGAGTCGTAGTAGGCTTCGATCTGCTCCTTGAGGAGGATGAGCAGGAACGGCTTGAGCGCGAAGTCGTGGTCGAGCAGGCCGAATTTCTTCAGCACGATCTCGTCCCTCTGCAGGCGCTTGGTGTCTTCGTCCTCGTTGAATTTTTCATCAAGATATGCTTCCACCGCGGCGCGGGTGGTCAACTGGCGCTTGACTGCGCTCTTGATCGGCAGGCCGGTCTCCTGCGAGGAAAACTTCATCAGTTCATCCACGAGAGAGAACAGTTGCTGGGCTTGCTCGGGAGTGATGTGGGTATCGGGCTTGGCTCCGGAGGGCCCGCTCGGGGCGCTCGGCGAGCCGCTTTGCTGGGCAACGGCGGCGCTCGCCATCGCAAGACTGAGCGCCAATGCTACGACTCCCTTGCGTCCCCCACATTTCGCCTTCGCGTGCTGCTCATCCATCGCATCTCCCGTGGCACTCCGGCCGCATTCCTCATCTGGACCGCAAACCCCAGCCGTTCCTTTCAAGGCTATAATCAGGGTGCGGTTCGCGCCAGCGTTGGCCTCAATTCCTGCGCCAAATCGCGGATAAGTCCCGATGCCTGAGTCCAATCTCGCCGCAAACCTGCAGGCCACTGCGTTGGCCGCAATGCTTGAAGCTGCGCTCACTCCTCACGAACTTAGAGCTTACCGAGGCGCATTGACGCCTGGAAGGTTAGACGCGCGCGAGGCGGAAACAGAGGCGCTGGTTCACGGGGCTGCGCTGCACGATTTGGGCTGGATGCGCCGCGTGGGCGTTCGCGGCGCCGACCGCTTTCCATGGCTGAGCGGGATGGTCACCAATACGGTCAACGACTTGTTTCCGAACACCGGCGCCTGGAACTTTGTGCTGAACGCGCAGGGGCACATTCAAGGCGACCTGACGGTATGGCGGGAAGGCGAGGAAGTCTCGCCCCAGCGGCGAAGCCCAGTGGACCGAGTCGCAAAACCTGCACATGGCGGCCAGGAACGGCTTCTGGGAAAGCCGTTCGCCGGAGAATCGGCTCTGGAGCTGGAGATTACGGCCGACCAATTCGATAAGCTGCTGGCCCATCTGAACCATTTCATCATCATGGATGATGTCGAGCTCGTTCCATTGGGCGAAGAGCAGGGGGGCGAGAGAGGCTCAGAAACTGCTGTTGGTCTGACCGGCCCCCTGGCAGCGGAGGTGCTTGAGCGCGTCGGCCTGCCCGTGATCGGAAGCCCGATGGCGGGGACCAGCGTGGAGTGGAACGGGTGGGACGTGCGGGTTTTACGGGTTCACGGCGTGCTCGCCCACCATTACGAGTTCTGGCTTCCGTCGGCAGGACTTGCCAGGCTGTGGTCGTGCCTGCGCACGGGCGGAGCCACACCGGTGGGTTGCGCGTCGCTTGAAGCGCTGCGCATTGCCGAGGGAATTCCGGCGTACGGGATCGATATTTCGGAACGCGACCTGCCCCAGGAGACGGCGCAGATGCGGGCGTTGCACTTCAGCAAGGGTTGCTACCTGGGTCAGGAGATCGTTGAGCGTATCCGGTCGCGTGGCAGCGTGCACCGGCATCTGCGGCCCCTGGAGCTGGCGGGGCCGGCGCCTTCGTCGGGCACCGTGCTCACGCTGGAAGACGGCGCGGTGGCGGGAGAGATCACCAGCGCGGCCGAGCTAGCCCTTGCCGAGGGTCCTCGCGTATTTGCTCTTGGCATCGTTCGTGCAGAGGCCGAGACGCAAAGTCAAGACTTGCGTTATGTGTCAGGTACAGCTGAGGGAACGGCCCGGATTCTGGAGGCGCCACCGAGCCTGAACCCGAGGCGAAAGTAGCCAAGAGGGCGGCAGGCAGCTGAAGGTGGCCGGGTCTCCCGTGGAGCCGCTGACCCGTCAGGTGAGAAACTTGAAGCTATGAGCGAACCGCCGAAATTCGAGGTCATTGACCGCCGCAAGATCAAGGCGGAAGAGGAGAAAGGGAGCGGGCGAGAGTCCGCCGCGCAAGAATTGCCGTCCGCGGGGGCGCCGGGGCCACGCCTGGTTGTCAACGAACCCAAGCGCGAGGCGGAAGCGCAGCGGCCAGCGAAGGCCGCAGAGGACCGGTTGGCGGAGGAACTGCCTCCACCGCCCACGGCCGAAGAGAGCAATAAATCGAAAGCCGCCTACGACGCTTCGGCGCAACGGCTCGAGGACCTGATCCGCGCACAGAATCCCGCGGTGGGCGCGCAGCCGCCGGTGGGGTTCGAGCACCTGGTGCAACAGCTCTATCTGACGGCAATGCTGCAGATGGGCGCGGGAACACAGGAGGGCCAGGCGCCGCGGGTGGATATCGTGGGCGCGCGGGCGACGATCGATCTGCTCGGGGTTCTGGCCGATAAAACCAAGGGCAACCTGACCGCTGCCGAGGACCGTATGCTGCAATCGGTTCTCTTTGAGGCCCGCCTGGCGTTTCTCGAAATTACCAGCATGATGACCATGCCCAAGGTTCCTCCGCCTCCCGAGGCGGGGAAGAAGTGACACCCGCGAAAACCTGACAAGCAAACACCGTCGCCGCCAACAGGTGAGAGGCATCAGGCACGAGACGGATGCTGAAGGGTATGAGACCGGTGCGAACCAGACAGTTGAATGAGCGCAAACAAACCACAAAAGTGGCAGTGGTGGAGCTGGGCGGTGGTCGCCGTTCTTGCTCTGGTAGCGGTGCTGCGACGGAAACACTTGCGGCCCATCCCAGCCTTCCAACCTGCGGGGAATCCCTGGGTGTGGATCGCGCCGCTCATCCCGTGGATCATCTTCTCGCTTTATTGGGAGATTGCTGCCGGCAAGACCCGCGAAGACGCAAAGCGCGAAAGCAACTGGTCGCGGCTGGTGCACTCGGTTCTGGCGAACGGCGCGCTTCTTTTGATTCTGATCCCGGTGCCAGGATTGCGTCTGCGCGTGATTCCGAATGTGCCGGCGTGGCACTGGGTGGGTCAGGCGATCGAGTGGTTTGGCCTCGCGCTGGCCATATGGGCGCGGCGGACCTTGGGCGCGAACTGGAGCGGCCGGATTACAGCCAAAGTTGGTCACGAACTGATTCGGTCAGGGCCGTACAAGCGAGTGCGGCATCCCATCTACACGGGGATTTTGGGAATGTATGCAGGGACGGCCATCTACGTCGGTGGTCTGCATGCCGTTTTGGGCGCCTTCATTGCGCTGGCGGCGTATCTGCGCAAGTTACGGCTTGAGGAAGCGAATATGGAGGCGATCTTCGGCAAATCGTACGCGGAGTATCGGAAAATGAGTTGGGCGCTTGTGCCGTGGGTCGGTTGACGGCGGCGCCTCTTCAATTTCATGCAAGGTACACTCACATTTCTGGGAACCGGCACCTCGATGGGGGTTCCGACGCTGGGCTGTCCGTGCGCCGTGTGCAACTCAACGGATCCGCACGACCGGCGCTTGCGTCCCTCGGTGTTGTTGCGGTGGATGGAGCAAACTGCGAACGCCGAGGGCGGCGCCGAGCGCGCCGTGGTGATCGATACCGGCCCCGACTTCCGCGAGCAGGCGCTGCGCGAGGGAATTACGCACCTGGACGCCGTCTTCTACACGCATGCTCACGCCGATCACATTTTGGGCATGGACGATCTGCGTCCGTTGAGCTTCATCGCCGCACGGAAGAGCGGGCCCATTCCGCTTTACGCCAACCCCGACGTCGAGGCTGCGCTTCAGCACACTTTCGCCTACACGTTCTCGCCGCAGGCAACCTACGCTACGCGGGCGCGCGTGCAACTGATGCCGCTTGCCGACCACAACGTGGTGC
>JASHQH010000028.1 GCA_030037635.1 Acidobacteriaceae bacterium | reverse complement strand
CTGGGCTGAAAAACCACCGAAGCCGAGCAGTTCGCGCCGGCCGCCAGGCCAGTGGTGCAGGTGTTCTGGGTGATGCTGAACGGGGATGGCGCAGCCAGCGCAACAGAGGCGATGGCATAGCTGGAGGAGTTGGTGACCGTGACTGATTGCGCGGGACTGGACTGGCCTGCAGCGACAACGGGAAACGTGAGTTGCGCTGGGTTGGTGGCCAAGGCGGAGGCCAGCTGACCGGAGCCATTCAGCGGAACCGAAACCGGCGCTACGCCGGCGGTGGCGGACGAAACCACGAGTGTGGCGGCGATGGAGCCGGTGGCATTGGGCGTGAAGACAATCTGCGCCATGCAACTGGCCCCGCTGGCGAGCGAAGCGCCGCAGGTGGTGGAGGAGACGGAGTAGCTGGCCGCCGCGGCGCCGGAGATGGCAAAGCCCACGTCGGCCATGGGCGACCCGCCGCTGTTTGTAATTGTGACCGTTTGCGGCGCGCTGGCTACGCCGGGCTGCTGGTTGGTGAAGGTGAGGCTGGGCGGGTTCACGCTGAATGCGGGGGCAACCAGCCCGCTTCCGGTGAGCGAGACCGTCTGCGTGCGCAGAGCGTCTGCGATGGTGAGCGTGCCGGTGAGCGCGCCCGCCTGCGCAGGAGCAAAAACCACGTTGATGGTGCAGAGAGAGCCCGCGGCCAACTGCGTGGTGCAGTTGTTGGTCTGCTGGAACTGGCCGTTGACTGAAATGGAGATGGAAGTAAGCGGCTCGCCGCCGACATTGGTGATGGTGACAGGGAGCGGGGAGGAAAGCTGACCCTGAGCCGTAGAGGGAAAGGCGAGCGACGTGGGATTGAGCGTGTCGGTGGGCGCCGAGGCGCCGGTTCCATTTAGCTCGACGGTCTGGGTTCCGGCTGCGCTTGTAAAGGTGAGCAACCCGGCAATGGATCCGGGCTGCGCCGGTGCGAGCTCCACATCGATTTGGCAATCGGAGTTCGCGGCCAGTGAGCTTGTCCCGCAAGAATTGCTGAAAAGGACGAAAGGCGTGGTGACGGAGATGCCGGTAATGGCAACCGGCGCGGAGCTTGAGTTGGCGACGGTCACCTGCAGCGGCGAGGACGTGGTGCCCACCTCGACCGTCCCGAAGCTCAAGGTGGCTGGGGTCAGGGTGAGCGAGCCTGCGGGCAGGCCGGTTCCGCTCAGGTCGACCGTGAGCTGGCCGCCGTAGAGGTTGGCGAAGATGGTCATTTCGCCGCTCAAGGCGCCCGTGGCCTGCGGCGTAAACGTCACCTGGATGGTGCAACTGGAGCCGGCAGCCACGCTGACATTGACACAGTTGTCCGTCTCGCTGAAGTTGCCGGTAACGGAGATGGAGGTTGCAGCCAGAGCGATGCTGCCGCTGTTTTCCAACGTAACGGTCAAGGGGCTGCCGGAGCTGCCGACGGCCTGGCCTGAGAAGGCAAGCGAGGAGGGAGCGGCAACCGCAGTGGTGACATTGGTGGCCGCGCTCCACAACGGAGTTTGCCAGATCCCGCGCCCGTAGGTGCCCGCCACCAGAACCTGCGAGGACGCGCTGCTCGGGGCTGCGCTGAGGGAAACCACGGGTGCACCGGGCAATCCGGTGCCGAAGGCCGACCAGCAGTTGGACTGGGTCTGCGGGCAGTTGGCGATCTCCGTGGTGAAGTAGACGCCCTGGTCCGTGGCCACGTAGACCGTATTCGCGTCTTGCGGATCGATAGCGAGACTGTTGGCAGGCGCCCAGGGCAGGTTCGAGGTGACGTCGCTCCATGTGGTCCCACCATTGGTGGAGCGGTAGACCACGCCCATGTACTGTCCCGGGCTGCTCATGCCCGCTACCGTGACGTAGATGGTGTTGCCGGTGGAGTCGTGAGAATCGACGGTCACGCTGGAGATGTCGAGGTCATAGTAGTTGAGCGCGTTGGCATCGTTGACGACGGGATTCAACGTGATGTCGTTCCAGGTGGGCGAAGCGGCGGAGGAAAGATTCAGGACGGCGCTCAAAACATGGCCGGGCAGGTTGGCTCCGTTGTTGGCGGCGCCGTACATGCCGACATAGATGACTTCGCTGCTGGAAGAAATGGGCAGGGCCGCCATGGAGCGGATCAGCGCGTCGCCGTCGCAAGGAAACGTGGTTGCGCCGCTATCAAGAATCGGGCTGATGGCGTTGCTCGTGCTCCAGCCGCCGCCGTCGGCCGGGCCGCGCCACACGCGACAGGTTCCGATCAGTAGTTGCGAGTCGTCGAGAGGGTCCACCAGAAAGGGGGCCGGGGTGGGCATGCTTTCGCCATCGCCGCCCACATTGGCGTCGTTCACTGCCGGGCCAGTCCCGAAGGAGGCCGGCGTGCACGGCGTGCTCTGGCCCTGCGAGCAAAGATAAATGGCCACTCCATCCTGGTCGTTCACGTACCAGTTGCCATTGCTGGAGTCGATCGCGACCGGACCGCCGTAGCCGGTGAGAATCTGAGGCCAGTCAACCACCGGCGTGCCGCTCTCAATGCCCGCTGTCCCATTCACGCCCAGGCCCGCCAGAAGGTCGTACGGCAAATCGCCGTCAAGCGACAGGCTGACGACCTCAGCCAGCGAGCCGAGGCTGCCATTCAGGTTTTGAAAATGCGTGGCGTCGGAAGCCGAACAGGCCGCGCCGGTTTCGCCGATCCCGTCGGTCGAGCGCCACAGGCCGCTATCGTTGCCAAGAAAAACTTCGAGCGGGTTGGCGGTATTCCAGGCGAGCGCGTGCTGGAACTCGCCTACCTGCGCGCTCATGCAGGTGGTGGAGTTGGTAGTGTTGCGCCAGGAGCAGCCCTGCGCAACGGGACAATCGGTCATCCATAGATCGTTGGCGCCGGCCAGCACCGCGGTTTCCTGGCCGGAGGGGATGGCGGCGAGAGCGAGGTTGTAGTAACCGTCGGCAATCGTGGCCGAACCCTGGAGAGTATTGGTTTCGAGGGCGGTCGTGTCCCACTGCTGGGCGAAGGTTATGGAAGAGCTGGTGCAACTGCCGCCGCTGAGGCCGCACAGGTCCTGCCACAGTCCCTGGTCCTGATCGTCCACATCCACCGTCCAGGCAAAGGTATCGCCGGTTTGTGGGTTCACGGCCATCGCTCCGCGAAAGATGGGGCAGGCAATGGAGCCGGGTTCGTCTGTGTTCGCGGGGCACATTTCTGTGGTGAGGCCCGTGCCGGGCTGGGCGGCCATGCGCGTCCAGGTGACGCCGTCGGAAGATTGGTAGTAGCCGTGAAAACGCACCGCCGCGATGAACAATTGCCGCACCGGGTTCCAGACGACTGCGGTCGCGGAGTTGCCCGGGGCTGCAAGGGGATCGAGCGGCCCCTGCACGTTTTCGCCGCCGCCGTCAGTGATGGTGGCCAGGTGCCAGGTTGCGCCACTGTCGGTGGAGTAATAAAGCCCGTCGAAATCCGTGTCGAGTGCATCCGCATCCACCAGCGTGCCTTCATAGGCCTGGGCAACCGCGGCCACCACCAGCTGGGGATTCGCCGTACTCCATGCGAAACCTGCAAAACCCTGCCCCTCGAAGCTGAAGTCATAGCTGGCCAGGCCGTCCTCCAGGTCGGAGGTTTGCGCAATCACGCTCCAGGTGTTGCCGCCGTCGACGGAGCGGAGGATGCCGGCTCCGTAGTAGGAGTCCAAAACGTCGTTGGGGTCGCCGGTGCCAGCCAGGATGACTCCGGTTTCGCCCGGTTGCACGGTGAGCGCGCCAATGCTGATCGAAGCGTCGGCAGCCCCGGCCAGTGCGGCCACAGCGTCAGTGAGCGGGGTAAAGGAAATCGAAGAGGGCGTGGAAACTCCCGCGTTATTGGCCACCCACACGCCACCGCCCGTGGTGCCGATATAGAGCCGGTTTCCCGTTGCGTCGCTGGGGTCGAGCGCGATGGCGGCCACGCGGCCGGTGACAAGGCCGAAATTGGCGGTTTGCACAGCCGTGGGACCGAGCGGCTGCCAGGTGGCGCTGGTTGCGGCGGCAGTTGACTGCGTTTGGGCCAGAGCGCGGCTGGCCGAAGAAACGGCAGGCGTGGATCCCGAGTGGCGAAGAGCCCTCGATCGCGCGCGACGAGGAGTGCTCGGGGCGAAGCCGCGCTGCGCAAGGAACCGCTGGGCTTCTCGCACGCGCGGGGGAAGCGTTTCAGACAACTGCGTGTTTTGCGAATGATGCTGCGCAGAACTGGATTTTGGGTTCGGAAGCGGATTCTGCGCCCGCGCGTGCGCGCCGAAGAAATAAGTGAGGAGCCAAATGGCAAACGGCCAGCGCACCCATAAACCATGACGCGTGCGGCGTGGCGCTCGCCACGTGTGTTTCCCTGACCCGATGGCACAGTCAGGGTTCTTGCGCGAGAGTTCGAACATAGGCTTCGTCACACGGATCCGGCTCCGGATTCCGGCTTCCCCTTCGTGAAGATCTTCTAATGGGGTTTGCGCGAAATCTACCGGATCACGCTCAACGAAACACGCAGTTTCCGGGTTTGAAATAGGCGCCCATTATAGGAATCACGACCTGACCGGGACGTGTGACCCGTCACATATGCGTGTTCGCGCCCGTTCTTCGCGAATTGTGCTTCCTCCCCGGCATGTTTCGTGCTTAAACTCGGATTGAGGCGGTATGGAAGATCCCAAGTTGTTCGCCATCCTGCTCGCCGTGTTGCTTGTTCTGGCGGTGGTGGTCACCATTCGCGCCATCTTGAAGATCAACGCATGCAGTAGGCCAGCGCGCGGGAATTGAGCGACGCCGCACCGCACTATTTTTCTTGAAGGCGGCCGTCTTTCCCCGCGCCCTTCTGACGGATATAAGCAGCTGCGTCGAACTTGCGGAAGAACGACGCGCTGGTGATGGAGCGCACCAGTCCGAAGACGGGGCGGTTGAACCAGGGGCGGTCGAGCTTGCCCACGATGGCCCAGGCAATGCCGGCGTAGCCGTTGGCATCGCGGCCGTCGAGTTCGTAGCGGTCGTTAAGGATCACCGCCCAATCGAAGGCCGTGGCAGGATCGGGCGCCCATTCCAGAATTTTCTTGGCCCAATACATGCGCATGAAGTTGTGCATCCAGCCGGTGCTCACCATCTCGCGCTGGGCGGCGTTCCACAGTTCATCGTGCGTCTGGGCGCGCTCCAGCTGTTCTAGAGAATAGCGATAAACTCGCGCATCGGCGGCGTGTTCGAGAAGGGATTGTCGTGCCCAGGGCGCCGCGCAATCCCAGTTATCGTAGTTCGGCTCGTGACGGACGAACAAGACAGCCAATTCACGCCAGCCGATCAACTGGTCAAGGAATTTTTCTCCGGTCTCGGGCAGGATTTTGCCCGAATGGACGGCTCGCTCGACGGCCAGCGCAATCGTAAGCGGGCCGATGTTGCCGAAATGCAAATACGGCGAGAGGCGGCTGGTGCCGGAAACTTCAGGATGGTTGCGGTTTTCGCCGTAGTCGGCGAGGCCCGACCGCAGGAATTCACCAAGGCGCCGAAGTGCGGCGCGGCTTCCGCCGGTAAATGTGTCCACAGGAGTCACATTGCGGTCCAGCTTCTTGAATCCGGCAGTGATGTCACTGGAAAGGGAAAAGCTCGAGAGTGCCTTAGACGGTTTCCATGGGTGGAGGGGAGTAACCTTCGGGGATGCGACGAGGAACTTGGGCAGTTCCGCTTTCAGGTGCGGGCGAAAGTGGTGAAGCAGCGTGAAGCTCCGGCCAAAGACACGCGAAGGAACGATTACGTCGGCATCGACGGTCCAGTAGGGGATGGTGAGGCGCTTGGCCAGGACTTTCCGCCAACGCTCAGGCTCACGGCACGGATTCTCGTCGCCGATAAGGAGCGCGGCCCGGGTTTCTTCAAGAAAAGCTTCCAGCGTATCGGGCGGGCGGCGCACGACGAAGCCGATGCCCAGCCCGGCAGCGTCTTCAGCGGCATCGCGCAGGCCTTGCTGCAGGAAGTGATAGTGGCGAAGGTTGGCGTTGGGGTAGTTGGGAATCACGCCGAAGTACACAACCACGGGCAGGCCGAGGATGTTGGCGGCTCGGACGGCAACGTCGAGCGCGGAATTGCCGGCGATGCGCAGCGCCCGTTGCATCCAGTAGACGACGCATTGGGCGCCGGGCCGGGGAGAGCCGCCGCGGCGGACGAGAACGCGCGGCTGATCCGCGAGGGCGGCGAGTTGCATTGGCGCGGGGCCGGGCGCGGAAATCACGTGCGAACCGCCTCCACACCTATTCTCAACGATCGACTCGGCCCTTTAGGATGGTAGCGTCGCACGTAGCGCATACGCATCTTCCCAATCCATGCCGTCAATCTTCGTAGACAAAGGTATTGCATGAGACAAATCCTGCTTTCGTTTCTTCTGGCGTGCGCGGCGCTCCGTCTGCCCGCTCAGGACTACCCGCTCACGGCCGATTCGCAGCCGCAGCCCGGCGTTCCCAAGGGGAGTATGAGCAAGTTTGTGCTGCCGCCGGGCAAATATTATCCCTGCACGCCGCATAACTACTCCGTTTACGTGCCCGCGCAATACGACGCCGGCAAGCCCACGCCGTTCATGATTTTTCTCGACGGCAGCCAGGCGCTGGGCAACTCCATGCGCGTGCCGGTGGTCTTCGACAACCTGATCGCGAAGCACGATTTGCCTCCGATGATCGGAATCTTCATCGATCCGGGCATTCTGCCCGCAATTTCGGACGCGGATCAGAACCGCTACGAGCGCATCTTCGAGTACGATTCGCTCACTCCGCGTTTTGCCGAATTTCTGCTCGACGAACTGATTCCCGCAGTAGCCAAAAGCTACAATCTCTCGAAGAATCCCGACGACCGGGGCCTGAGCGGCGTGAGCACAGGCGCAGTGGGCGCCTTCATGGCGGCCTGGAACCGGCCCGACCAGTTTCACCGGGTGCTGAGTTTTATCGGAACCTACGTTGCCATGAAGGGCGCCGATTCGCTGCCGGCTCTGGTGCGCAAAACCGAGCCAAAACCGATTCGCGTGTTCATGCAGGACGGGTCGCAGGATCACATCACATCGCCCGAGCCATTCGGGAGCTCGGCCTTCGGAAGCTGGCCGATCAACAACCAGGTGATGTTTGAGGCGCTGGAGTTTGCCGGCTACGACGTGAAGCTGGAGATGGGTACGGGAGCGCACAACACGCAGCAGGCGGGCGCGATTTTGCCTGATGCGCTGCGCTGGCTGTGGCGCGGGTATCCCGAGCCCATTACAGTGCATGAGCCGGCAGGCGCCAACCAGCCCGGCTATGACACGGCGAATCGCGTTTTTTCGACTGTGTATCTGGACAAGCCGTGGGAAGAGGTGGGCACCTTCAACTCCCTGTTCAGCGTTACTGCCGGCCGCCACGAGGAGTGGGGAGGCCTCAATTCCCCGACGAGCCTGGCGGCCGACAGCCAAGGGAATGTCTACGTGGCTGTTGCGACAGACAGTGCGGCAGACAAGCGAATCCTGCGACTGGACCCGCAGGGAAAGATGACGACGTTTGCCGAGGTCCACAATGCCTCGCCGGCGCCCAATCCTGCGCAGATTCCCATCCCCGCGCCCGTTCTGCACATGGGCCCCGGCGATCGGCTCTACGCCTTCACTCCGGGAAGTGCATTGACCAATATTGCAACCGTGGGCAACGCCGGATCCATTGTTTCCTGGAGCATCGCGAACGGGACCGCCGGCGACGAGAAGATCCATGCCACTGCAGACAAATTCCAGATTGCCGACGGCGTCGCAGACGGCGTGGTCGATTTCGCGGTCACCAAGAGCGGCGCAACTTATGCCCTGCTCAGCAGCAAGGTGGTAAGGATTGATCCATCGGGCGCGGTGAGCAATGCGCTCGAGTGGGGCCGGCTGCAGGGGGAACTGGGACCTCCGGCAAGGATCGCCCTCTCGCCCGATCAATCCATGGCCGTAACGGTCGATCAATTCACGCGCTACGGCTGGTCTTTCCAGATCGCTGCCGGCGGGTCGCTCGTCAACGGCGAGCCATTTTACCGGCTTGAAACTTCAGACGCCATCTCCACGCCGGCCTGGGCTGACATGAAAGGCAATCCAGCCGAAGACACCAACGGCATGGTCTACTTTGCCACGCCGCTGGGAATTCAGGTCGCCATGCAAAACGGACGAATCGTCGAGATTCTGAATCCCCCGCTGCCGGGCGGAGGGCCGCTGACGGCGATTACATTTGCCGGTAACGGCGACCAGAACTGGCTCTATGTCGCGCAGGACGGCAAGCTGTTCCGGCGGCCGGTAAAAGTGACCGGCGCCAACGCGTGGACGGTGGTGAAGCCGCCCAAGCCGACGTTGTAGAGGCAGGAACAGCCAACAGGGAACAGAAGCCGAACGAATATGATCCATCTTCAGGGGTACGCTCACTGTGAGCTCGATTTCCTCCATCATCCAGCGCCAGAACATCGCACTCATTTTCATGGGCATTGCCTTCTCATCCCTCGGCTACTACTTGCTCCTTCGGTCCCACTTCGTTGACACACAACCCAAGGGGGCGAGCTCCTCGTTGGGGTTCACCTATCCACTCACGAACCACGGATCGAGCGTTTTTCTTTCGGCGGAACAGGCGACGGAGCTCGGTGTCCTTAAGTATGCGTTTGGAGTTTCGTTTGTTCTGGGTGTGTTGCTTACCAGGCAGGCCACTCAGACGGTGCGGCTCGTAATCGCGGCGCTGTTCTTAGCGACAGAGGGAGTGAGCCCGTATCGATCAGAGACATTAAAGCGGTCGTCCGGCAAAGACGGCGGCTTCAATGGATCCCCATCGTTATTCTTCGGCTCAGCCGCACTGTCACTGGTAATTTTCTGGCTCTCAATCCCTCGTGTAGCTGCGGTGCTGGTTTTGACGGGCGTCATCCTGAAACCGTGACGACGCGCAAGTGGAGTCGGGCCGGGGAGCTCGCCAGACCCTCGCAGAGACTCGTTGCCACGCAAAAAGGCCGCCCTCAGGCGGCCTCGGTTTTCCAATCTCTGATTCCCGCCTTTACCAGCGTCCCCAGGCTCGGGTGAAGTAATCGGCCAGCGTCATGCCCACAAGCACGAGGAACATGAACAGCCCCGATGCCACGGTAAGCTTGGTGAGCCGCGGGCTGTATTTGACGTGCATGAAGAACAGCACCACGAGAACCATCTTGGTGCAAGCAATGGCCAGCGCGACGACGGGGTTCCAGAACAGGGTGAGTCCCGGGGCGACGTGCCATTCGCCCAGGTCGATGTACGACATCCCGCAAGTGAGCGCCGTGGCCAGGAGAAGACAGACGAGAATCGCCAGGTAAATCAGCGGGCTCACCACGTGATGCTCATGTTCCTGCTGCTCGTTTAATGGGGTTGTTCCGTGTGGTTCAGTCATGGCATGTCCTCTAATACCTGCTGATCAGGTAAAGCAAGGGGTACAGGAAAATCCAGATAATGTCGACGAAGTGCCAGTACAGCCCGAAGTTCTCAACAAAGGTAAAATGCCCGTTGGTATAAGCTCCGGTTCGGGCACGAAAAAAGATGTAGACCAGCAAGCCGACGCCGATGACCATGTGCAAGGCGTGCATGCCGGTCATGGCGAAGTAGAGAAAGAAATATTCCTCGGTTTTGGCGGCCATGTCGGGGGCCAGTGGCTTGTCGTGGTATTCCTTATAAACCTCGGGGTCGGACGCGGGATTGAGGAACGACGCGTCGCTGTAATGAATGCCGGGAACGTGATGTTTTTCCCACTTCTCGTGCCACTCGATGTACTTGATGCCAAGAAACGCCACACCCAGCACGAAAGTGAGGCCGATGAAGAGCAGGAGCGACTTCTTGCGGTGCATCTCGGCTGCCCATACGCCCATGGCCATGGTGAAGCTGGAACAGATGAGGACGGCGGTGTTGGACGTGCCCCACAAGATGCTCAACTGGTGTGAGCCCTCGACGAAGGCCGGATAGTACCAGTTGCGCATGATGAGGTAAGACACGAAGAGGCCGCCGAAGAACATGATTTCGGTGAGCAGGAAGAGCCACATGGCAAAGTTGGTGGCGTCAAACTGCTGGTCGACGGTCTCGAAGTGGTGGCGCTGGTACGACGGATGCTCATGCTGAGCTTCGGCCACTGCGCCGTTCCCGGTTGCGGTGTGATCAGACACTCGCTACCTCTTTCTGCTGTTGCTGCTCAAGCCACTCGTAGTCGTAGGCTTCGTGGTCCATGATGGGAGTTTCGACAAAGTTCTCGGTCAAAGGCGGCGATTGGGTTTGCCATTCCAGGCCCGTGGCCTGCCAGGGATTGTTGCCGGCGATTTTCCCGAATTTGAGCGACCAGGTGAGGTAGAGGAGGGGCAGCATGTAGCCCACGCCCAGGATGGTTGCGCCTGCTGTAGAGAAGACGTTGAGGGCCTGGAATTCCGGCGGGTAGGCGGCGTAACGCCGCGGCATTCCCAGCATGCCCAGGATGAATTGCGGGAAGAAGGTGAAATTGAACCCGATGAAGGTAGTGACGGCGGCGAACTGCGAGATCTTTTCGGGATACATGCGCCCCGTCCACTTGGGCCACCAGAAGTGGATCCCCGACAGAAAGGCCATCAACATGCCGCCCACCATGACGAAGTGGAAGTGAGCCACGATGAAGTAGGTCTCGGTGAGGTGAATGTCGGTGCCCGTAGAACCCAGAAAGACGCCGGTAAGACCGCCGATGGTGAACAATCCCATGAATCCGATGGCGTAAAGCATGGGCGTCTCAAAGGTGATGGAGCCCTTGTACATGGTGAATGTCCAGTTGAAGATCTTGATGGCCGAAGGCACGGCGACGAGCATGGTGAGGAGCGAGAAAACCAGCGACGCGTAGTTGGAGATGCCCATGATGAACATGTGGTGGGCCCAGACGAAAAACGCGAAGATGGCGATGGCCACCGAGGAGAAGGCCACGGCCGTGTAGCCGAAAACGCGCTTGCGGCTGAAGGTCGACACCACCTCGCTGATCACGGCCATGCCGGGCAGAATCATGATGTAGACGGCGGGGTGGGAGTAGAACCAGAACAGATGCTGGAACAGCAGCGGATCGCCGCCGAAGGCGGGATCGAAGACGCCGATGTGGAAGAGCCGCTCCAGGACCACCAGCACCAGGGTGATGGCCAGAACCGGCGTGCCCAGCACCATGAGCAGGCTGGCCGCGTAGGTTGACCACACGAACAGCGGCAGCCGGAACCAGGTCATGCCCGGGCAGCGCATCTTGTGGATGGTGACGATAAAGTTGAGGCCGGTAAAGATGGAACTGAAGCCGGCCACGAAAATGGCCAGGCCGGTGGTGATGACGTGCGTGTTCAGATAGTGGGTAGAAAGCGGGGTGGTAAAGGTCCACCCGGTGTCGACGCCGCCGGCGGCCATGGTGTAGATGACCATGATGCCGGCGATCACGTAGAGATACCAGCTGAGGAGGTTGATCTTGGGCAGCGCCAGGTCCTTCGCCCCTACCATCATGGGGATGACGAAATTGCCGATGGTCGCCGGCACCGACGGCACCAGAAACAGGAAAACCATGATGACGCCGTGCATGGTGAACACCTTGTTATAGGTGTCGGCAGCCATCAAGCTGGTCTGAGGGGTAAGCAACTCCAGACGGATAAGAGCGGCCAAAGAAGCACCGATGAAGAAGAAAAAAGTGATCGATACGAGATAGAGTGTGGCGATCCGCTTGTGATCGCCGGTGAGCAGCCAGCTCAGCAGGCCGTTTTCCTTGGTGATGAAGTTCATCTTGGGAATGCGGGCCGTGGATTGATCGGGAAGACTGACGACGGTGGCTTCGCTCATGGCTTGACCTCCTTCTGGCCAGCAGGCGCCGGGGTCGTGGGCGCCGCTTTTCCTTCGTTCTCGGGGACAATATCGGTGGTGTTCAGCGTCTGCTGGATACGGTAGTCGGAGTTGAGATTCTTGATGTATTCCACCAGGGCGATCACTCCTTCTTCGCTGATCTGGCCCTGGTAGGTGGGCATGATGGGCGCGTAGCCCTGGGTGATGTGCTGGGAGGGATTCAGAATCGCCTCGCGCAGAAAAGCATCGTCGGCAGTGATGGCCAGGCCCGAGGTCAGCGTAAGCTGGGAGTTGTACACGTTGGCCAGATTGGGTCCGCGAGCGTCGGGCCGCGTATTGTGGCAGGCGTTGCAACTCAGGCTGGCGAAGAGACGTTCGCCGTCCTGCGCCAGCGATTCGCCGCTGGTGGACTCCCGCAGCCACTTCTTGTAGTCGTCGGGCGTCATCACCACGACGTCGCCGATCATCTGCGAATGGTTGGTGCCGCAGTACTGGGTGCAGAAGAGGTGATAGGTGCCGGGCATAGTGGCCTGGAACCAGACGCTGGTGAAACGGCCGGGAATGGCCTCGCGCTTGACCCGGAATGCGGGGATGGAAAAGCTGTGAAAGACGTCCTGCGAGATAATCGTCAGCTGGATCGGCCGGCCGGTGGGCACGTGCAGGGCGTTGATTTCGTGCTGGCCGCCGGGGTGCTCCACCTTCCACATCCACTGCTTGCCCACCACATAGATGTTCATGGCATTGGCAGGCGGCGTGTAAATGCGGAAGTAAAGCAGGGAACCCCAAACGAACATGATCAGAAACAGGCCCAGCGGAATGATAGTCCAGGTGGCTTCGAGGATGGTCGAGCCTTCAATCTGGACAGCGTGCGGATGGCGTGCCTTGTTCTAAAGGATAGAGAAAGCCAGAATCAGAAGAACAACGACAGTCAGCCCGATCAGGCTTACCAGCACCATGAAGAAAAAGAGCGCGTCCGACTGGGCTGCGATCGTCGATGCCTCAGGCGGAAACAGCGGAAAGTGCTGCAGCCACTTCTCAAGAAACTGCCAAAGTACTGGACTGATATGGTCCATTCTGTTATCCGTTCACTTTCTTCGCCGTTCCCAGCGATCCCGGATCGCCGCTGTGGCCGTGCTTGTAATCGCGGCGAAACATCATCAGCATGAATCCGCCCAGAAGCACCACGGTGATGAGGCCGCCAAGCTGAATCACGCGCGCAATGACCAGGTCGTGCGTGTTGGTGACGGGATCGTAGTGATAGCAGTAAGTAAGAATGTTGTCCACCGGCGATCCAATGCGGTTGGCCGAGGCTTCGTCGAGGCCCAGCAGCATGTCCTTGGGCGAGTACTCAACTCCCATGTAGTACTGGGCCAGCTTGCCTTCAGGGGTAACGATCTGAATGGAGCTGGCGTGGGCGAACTGTGTCAGCCTGCCGTCGGGGCCGGGAATTTTGACGTAACTGAAGCCCACGGCCTTGGTGAGCGCGTCGATGTTGGGCTGCGTGCCGGTCAGGAAGTGCCAGCCGTTGGCCGTTTCAGGACGGCCATAGCGCTTGACATAGGTGCGCTTTTTGGCGGCGGCCAGATCGGTGCCCTCGCTGGGATCGATGCTGACCACGATGATGTTGAAGTCCTTGCCGGGCGTAAACCGGACCATCTCCAGGGCGCTGACCAGGCCATTGAGCTCTTCAGAACAGAGCATGGGGCACTGATAGTAGACGAGCGCCAGGATGGCGGGCTTGCTGCCGAAGTAGCTGGCGAGCGCCACCTGTTTGCCCGTGTCATCGGTAAAGGTCAGGTTCAGGGGCAACTGTGTGTTCAGGTGCTGCTGGATGCCGACGCCATTAAGGACCGAAGGCGGCTTGTCGTTCGTCGGGCCCGCCTCTTTGTCGCCGTAGCTTGAGACCTGCGCGCTCGCGAGCGAGCCGGCAACACAAAGCACGAGCGCCGCGGCGCCAGCCGCCGCACAAATCCAATTTCCCCGAATTGTATTTTTTTGCTTCAACTCGAATCCCCGCTGCCGATCCTGGTCCCTCAGTTCCCTCCGTCCCTGGTCCCTCGGTCCCTGCATTTTCACTTTGCCGCCGCCGCTTCCTGCTTCCGCAGAGCTTCTCTCTGTGCTTCTTCGGCCTGTTCAAATCCGGTGGGCGCGAATCCATCGGTCAGCGGCATGGTGACCGACGGCACGTTGTCGCCGGTCATGGGCGGCGCCGTTTCGACAGGCTTGGCAACGGGCAGCCCGCGCTGCGCAATCAACGCCATGGCGCGCTCGATGGGAATTCTTACCGTTCCCTTCGACTGATCGATCCAGGTGTAGTTGTCGAGCAAAAGGTTCTCGCGGGCGTGCAGGTCGGCCACGTCCTGGTCTCCGTTATCCACCTGCAGGCGCGGCGTGGGAAAGCTCTGCGTCAGTTCTGCTACCTTGTTCTGGAGCTCCGGGCTCGACGGGAAGTTGCCGAGCTGGCGCACGTCCGCCGTTTTCGTCCACTTGCTGTCAGGCCCGTCCTGGCGGTCCATGCGTGCATTGAACCACGCGCCGATGCCATAGCAGACGATGCCGATGACCCCCACGAGAATAAACAGCGAGACGAGGAAAACAGCGATGCCGCCGACGCTGGCATCGCTGGCCTCGTAACCGAGCGAGGTATCGATTTTTTCCGGCTCGTGGCCCGATCCGGGATGTTCAGGCGTGGGCATGTTCGGGCTCCAGAATCTCGGCGAGATGCGGATCGTTGACTTCCACCAGCGGCCGCGTCTTCAGGCGCGTGCAGAAATAGGCCAGCCAGAAGCAAAACATGGCGCCGGGCACAGCGATGTATTCGAGAATTCCCCAACTGAAGTGGAGGTTACGCGCCGCGTCTTTGAAGTTCGGCTCGATGAGCCAGAACATGTCGAAGGCGCGGGCGAACACCATCCATTGGCACACCCGCACCAGGCGCTTCTTGTTGCGCTTGATGTCGCGCGAAAGCAGCATGGCGAATGGAATCACCCAGTGGAAGATAAAGTCCAGCGTGATGATCACGCCCCAATTGCCGCGAATGCGGTCGAGGTACCAGTTGATCTCAAGGGGCAGATTGCCTGACCAGATGATGAGGAACTGCCCGAAGTTGAGATAGATGTTGAGCATGACGAAGGCGAAGGCCAGCTTGCCCAAATCGTGCTGCTCGGTCTGGCGCAGGAGGGTTTTGTAGGGCTCGCCTTTGGAAAGCGAAATGGCCACGATGATGGAAAACGCCAGCACCAGGTAGCCTTGGGCCACGAGGAAGACCAGGCCGTAGACGGTGGAGAACCAGGTGGGGTCGAGCGACATGACCCAGTAGATGGCGCAAGCCGTCATGGTGATGGAGTAGACCAGGATGCCGGGCCCGCTGATGTTCTCGAATTTCTTGATCCAATACGGCGTTGTCTCCGGGCCCTGCGACTCGCGCTTGAGCGCCAGCGTGTTCAGCCGCCACGCGTAGAAGGTCCAGATGGCAAAGCAGGCCAGGCTTATTCCCCAATACTCGTCGGGATTCAGCATGGGGCGCTTGAAGTTGAGGCAGTGCGCCTGGATTTCATTGATGAGCCCACTTTTCAACGCATCGGCGGTAGCGGCGACCGTGGTGTACTTGGCCCACAGGTAAAGCCGATCGGCGAAGATCGCGGTCACCAGCCAGTAGGTAAAGACGACCGGCAGAGTGCGGCTGAGGGCCTCGAGCGGCCGCCGCAGCAGCAGGCCCCACTTGCCGCCCGAGCAGTACTGCACCATGAGCAATGCCAGGCCGCCCACGGCCAGTCCCCAGGTCCACATGGTTCCAAGCAGCCAGGCGCGCAGGAAATGGATCCAGCCCAACCCGTCCTGCGCCTGCCCCAGGAATCCCAAAATCACTGCGATCACCGTGAAGATGGCCCCTATCATCAGAGCGCGTGTCTTCCAGGCGTCGACAAAGGCCGGCGCGCCGAGATCTGCCGGGAGCTGCTTCGCGTGTGGATTGTGAGACGTATCCATATCAGTCGTCAGTTCTCACTTCGTAGTTCTTCGCTCGTTCATTCGTTTCCAGTCCCTGGTGCCTTAGTCCTGCTTTTCTGTTCCCTGTTGCCTGCTCCTGTCACTTCTGCGGCGGCTTGCTTACGGGAATCGTGATCTTCGGATCGGCCGGATATCCCGGAGCCATGCCCGGCGTCCCTTCACTGGCCACCGGCGGGTAAGCCTGCACCGCCGTTGCCGGCATGGGCCAGGGCTGCGCGTATTCGGGATGTCCTTCCTCTGTTGCGAGTTCTTTCAGGTCCCTGATCTGCGTCCCCGCGGGGACGTCGCTCACGTTGGCCGCCTGGCTCAGCTGCAAGGCGCGAATGTAGGCAGCGACGGCCCAGCGATCTGCCGGCGGCAACTGCGAAGAGTAATCGGGCATGGCGCCGTAACCGTGCGTCATCACGTAAAAGTAGTGCGACAGCGGCTGCGCCATGCGGACTTGATCGTGTAGATTGCCGGCGGGCTTGAAACCGCGCTGCACAATTTCGCCCAGGCCATTGCCCACGCGCGAGTGGCAAGGCGTGCAGTAGATGTTGAACCGCTCCTCGCCGCGCTGCAGCACCTCCATCGTCACCGGGATCTCGGCAGGCATCTCGTCCAGTTCCTGGCGATAGCCGTTGGGACCCTGCACGACGCCGGTGTAGAAGTAGCTGTCGTCGCGGAGCTGGCCGCGGGCCACGGTGTCCAGCACCTGCGGACGCGCGCCGCGATGGTCGGCAAAGAAGTCGGAGCCGCGCTGCGGGAACATTCGGGGCTGGTGCTGCATGTCCTGCCGGCAGCCGGCCACCAGCAGCAGGCCGGTCAGCCCGGCAAGGAGGAGCGGTCTCCCGCCCTTTCCGCAAACGACGCGGAAAGATCGGTGCATGGTCCCACTGGCCACTGACCGCTGAGCACGGATCACTCGTCTCTGTTGCCTGTTCCCTGTTGCCTGTTCCCTGCGGTGGGCCATCAGTAATCCACCTCCACCACCGAGGTCGGCTTGAACGCTGCCAGGTAGGCCCGCGTCGCAATCAGGTCGAATTTCGGATCGAGCGCTTCGAGGCACAGGAAAAACTTGTCGGTTGTAGCGCCGTCGCGGAAGTTGGGCGCGTTGAACAGGGGATGATAAAGCGACGGCAGCCCGCACAGCGCCAGCATCCCGAACCCCGCCGACAGGCCGGCCCAAAGGATGGTCCACTCGTAAGCGGGAACAATAAACGCCGGCCAGGAATAGGTGGGACGCCCCGCCACATTGATCGGATACGCCAGCACCGAAATCCAGGTTTGCAGCGTGAACACAACCCCCCCGCCGAGCAGGCCGCCAATCAAAGTAAGCAGCGGCACCTTGTTGCGATGAAAGCCGATGGCTTCGGCCGCTTCTTCAACCGGATACGGCGTATAGCAATCCATGCGCCGCCAGCCGTCCTGGTGCGCCTGGCGCGCGGCGCGCACCAGATCGCCCGGGGTCTCGAATTCGGCCAGCAAGCCGTAGGTTCCTTCGCGTGCGGGCATATTAGTCAGCAGCCTCCGCCGCCTTGGGCTTGATCTTGGCCCCGGGCAGCAACATGCGAATTTCGTTCATGGGGATCATGGGCAGGAAGCGCACAAACAGCAGGAACGCAAACACAAAGAACCCCACCGTCCCGAAGAAGGTCATGTAATCCCACTTGGTGGCGCGGTACGTGCCCCACGCCGAGGGCAGAAAGTCGCGGGTGAGGCTGGTAACGATGATCACGAAGCGCTCAAACCACATGCCCGTGTTGACAACGATCGAAATGATGAACATGTAGGTGATATTGGTGCGCAGCTTCCGCGACCACAGCGTCGTGAGCGGAATTGCCAGGTTGCACGTGATCAGCGTCCAGTAGGACCACCCCATCGGCCCGAAGGCGCGATTCCAGAAGGTGAATGCCTCCCAGTGGTCGGCCGAATACCACGCCATGAAGGCTTCCATGCCGTAGCCGTAGGCCACGATGAAGCCGGTCACCAGCATCAATTTACCCATATTGTCGATGTGACGATCGGTGACCAGGGATTCCAGGTGATAGAACTTGCGCAGCGGAATGGCCAGCGTGAGCACCATGGCAAAGCCGGAGTAAATGGCGCCGGCGACGAAATAGGGCGGAAAGATGGTGGTGTGCCAGCCGGGCAGGACAGCCACAGCGAAATCGAAGCTGATGACGGTGTGAACCGATAGCACCAGAGGCGTGGCCAGGCCCGCGAGCAGCAGCGAGGCCGTCTCGTATTGCATCCAGTGGCGCACAGAACCGCGCCAGCCGCACGAGAGCATGCCGTAAAAATACTGCGCGATCTTCGACTGGGAGCGGTCGCGCAGAGTGGCCAGATCGGGTACCATGCCGATGTACCAGAAGACCACAGAGATGGTGAAGTAGGTCGAAACCGCGAAGGTGTCCCACATCAGCGGGGAGCGGAACTGCGGCCAGACGGTCATGGTGAACGGCAGCGGCAGCAGCCAGTACCCCAGCCACGGCCGGCCGATGTGAATCACGGGGAACAGCGCCGCGCACATCACGGCGAAGATGGTCATGGCCTCGGCGAAGCGGCTGATGGAGTTGCGCCAGCTCTGTTTGAACAACAGCAGAATGGCGGAAATGAGCGTACCGGCGTGGCCGATACCGATCCACCAGACGAAATTGATAATGGCAAAGCCCCAGGCCACCGGCTGCGTGATGGCCCAGATTCCGACGCCTTTGAGGAATAGCCAGACCAGCGCGACCAGAAGCATGGTCACCCCGCCGCCGGCAATGGTGAAGATCCCGAACCAGCCCATGGGCGTGTGCGGCGTAAGCACAATGCGCACAATCTTCTCGGTGATTGACCGGAAGGTCTGGCCGGGCGCAATAACCCGGAATTCTCCGGTCGCCGGATCGATCCCTGGATCTCCTGGTTTTATCTCTCTCGTTGCCATGGTCGCCCCGTCGCTGGTTCCTCGCTCTCTAGCCCCTGATCCCTGCTTATGCGTGCTCCACCGGCGTCTGTTCCAGTTCCTGGTTCGGATTCAATACTTCGGCCACATAGGTGGTGCGCGGACGCGTGTTGATGTCGGCAATGACCTGGTAGCTGCGCTGCTGCGCGCGCAGCTTGCTCACTCTGCTGTCTTTGTCATTCATGTTGCCGAAAGTAATCACCTTGGCCGGGCAAGCCTGCTGGCAGGCGGTCACGATCTCGCCGTCGCGAATGGTGCGGTTCTCCTGGTCGGCGCGGATCTTGGCTTCCTGGATGCGTTGCACGCAGTAGCTGCACTTCTCCATCACGCCGCGCGAGCGCACGCTCACATCGGGGTTGCGCATCAGCTTCAGGCTTTCGGTCTCGTAATCGGAGTAGAGCAGGAAATTGAACCGCCGCACCTTGTAAGGGCAGTTATTTGAGCAGTAGCGCGTGCCCACGCAGCGGTTGTAAATCATCATGTTCAGGCCTTCGGGCGTGTGAATGGTCGCGCCTACGGGACAAACCTGCTCGCAGGGCGCGTTTTCGCAGTGCTGGCAGGCCATGGGTTGGAAGTGAGCGCGCGGAGCCGCCAGGTCGCCCTCGAAATACGCGTCGATGCGCAGCCACTGCATGCAGCGGCCGATACGCACCTGCTGCTTGCCCACCACGGCGATGTTGTTTTCGGCATAACAGCTCACGATGCAGGCATTGCAGCCTGTGCAGCTGTTCATGTCGATCGACATGGCCCAGGCGTTGGCCTCGTTGTACGGCCAGTTGGGGAAGAGCGAATCGTCGTACGGCGGCGTGTCCTTGGTGTAGCCCTCGTGCGCAAAGTTCGGATTGGCCTTGAACTCGTCCAGGGTCGCGTAGCGGACAATCGCGCGCGGACCAAGCGCCTCATCGCCTTCGAGCGAGTTGTCGCCCTGGCCCTGTCCCAGCAACGAAGGCGGGCGCTTGTCCTGATAGTGGCTCTTGGTCACCGCCACGCCCCATTTGCCTTCAACCTTGCGCACCGCGCCGGTGGCATAGAACGGCGCCCACGTGTTGCGAACCAGGTAAGAGTTGAAACCAGCTCCACCCGCCACCCGGCCCACCTCGCGTCCATAGCCCAGGTACACCGTGACGGAGTTGTCGGGATGGCCGGGCGCCACGATCACCGGCGCCTTCACGCGTCCATTGCCGACGGTGATTTCAACGATGTCCTCTTCTTCAAGGTTCCACTGGGAAAGAGTGGCGCCGGAGACCAGAGCGGCGTTGTCCCAGCTTAGGCTGACGACCGGCTTGGGCAGTTCCTGCAGCCAGCCCACGTTGGCCCAGCGGCCGTCATAGACGTTCGGGTCAGGGCGGAAGATGATTTCCACCGAATCCTTCGGCGTGGGCGTGGGAATGGCGCCGTTGAAGGCGCCGCCGGCGCTGCCTTTTGGCGGGCCGGCCGCAACCGTATCTGCAATCCATCCATCGTGCAGCGCCTTGCGCCAGCCCGCTTCAAAATCGCCCTTGATCGTCGATTTCCAAGTCTCGCGCACCGCGTCGTACGGGCTCAGCATCGGCTCGCTCAGCAGCGCCTGGAGGATATGGTGCGCCGTGTGCCCGCCATAAAGGGGATCGATCATGGGCTGCACCACGGAGACAGTGCCGTCATAGGCGCGCGCGTCGGACCACGACTCCAGGTAATGCGCCGCGGGAATGTGCCAGTGCGACTGCTGGCTGGTTTCGTCGTAATGCGAGCCCAGGTGCACCACGATGTTGGCCTTATTGAAGGCATCCGCGAAATTCAAATCGGCAGGCGCGTCGTAGATGGGATTGGCATTGAGAATCACCAGCCAATCCACCTTGCCTGCGTTCAGATCGGCCACCAGCGACTTGAAATCGCCGAGCTGGTCGCTGGGCACTGGAATCGCGGGCTCCGAGCTCGAAAAGACCGTCTTGCCCAGGTTGCCGAGCGCATTATTGATGGCCATGGCAAGCGCGGCCACCGACTCATGCTGATAGAGCCCCGGGATCACAGCGCTCTTTCCAGCGCTGGCCTTCAGGTCAGCGGCCAGCGCGGCCAGAAACTTCTGCTGTTCAGGAGTCCACGCATAGGCAGGAGCGTTCACTCCACCCACGCCCACAGCCTGCGCCAGTGCCGCCGCGAACGCCGGAATCTCGCTGGCGCGTAGACCCAAGCGATGCTCGGCCTTCATGCCGGTCGTCGTGGTTGAGCTCTCCACCGTGTAGAGCCGGTTCATGCCGTTCTCCGGCTGCTTGCGCCGGGCGGCGTAGTCGCGCACCAGCTTGTGGAAGCCCGGATAACTCGCGCTCGAAAGAAACTCCGCGTCCAGCGAGACGATCACATCGGCCTGGCTCAGGTCGTATTGGACGTTCACACCCTTCTCAAGAAACGTCCCGGCCAGAGCGGGCTCATATTGCACCAGCTTGGCCTTGGGATAGGCCTTCTGCGCTTCACTCCATTGCCGTGCCAGCGTGGGCGAGGTAATGGCGGCGCTCAGGAAGTAAACACCGGTGCCGTCCTTGGTTGAGGCGACCTTATTCTGAAAGGCCTCGGCAAACTCTGCCCACTCGCGGCTTTCGCCTCGATAGGTGACATGCTTGGCGCGGTCGGGATCGTAGAGATCCAGCAGCGTGCCCTGCGTATAAGGGTCGGAGCTGCCGTTGTTATAAGCGTGCTCGGGGTTGCCGTCCACCTTGATGGGGCGGAATTCGTCGCTCTTGACCAGCAGCGGCACTGCGCCGGTGGTGAAGGGGTGCGCGGTGGCAAAGTACATCGGCTTGCCCAGGATGAGGTCTTCGGGTGCCTTGATGTAGGGGTAAATGGGCTCGTCGGGCATCTTGGTACAGCCCGCCAGGCCGGCCAGCGCCATCGAAGCGCCCATCAATTTAAGGAAGCCGCGCCGCGAAACCGGATCGATCCATTCCTGCGCCGCAGAGGGAAATTCGCGTTCCACAGCGGCTTGAAACTCCGGCGTGTTGGCCAGCTCATCCAGCGACCGCCAGTACCGCTTACCCTTTACGCCCTTCAATTCCTTCCGCACCGCCTCAAGCGTCATCGGCTCGTTTTTCAACACCGCGCTGTCATCCTGAGCGAAAGCCGCGGGGTGGAGGTCCTGTTTTTGGAGACTGGGGGAGCACGATCCGTCGCTCGCCGGTTTTGTATCAGGGCACGAGTCTGCTCGTGCCGATTCCGCAGTAGGAAGTTCGCGGGCTTTAGCCCCTGAGGGATGCTCTTGCGCCAGCCGCATCGCCGTCTCGCTTCCATTGCCTCTCATCTCGCGGCTCATCGGTGGCATACCTCGCAACTGGTCAAGTCTTTCGGAGTGCGGATCTTGTAGTGAACCTCGAGAAAGTGGCCCAGGTCCATCTGATCGGCGAACTTCACATAGCTTGGTGAGGCAGGCGGCATGGCGGCCGCAACCTCGCCCGTCAGGCCCGTCGCAGCAGCCGGCGGCATGCGCAGCGAGGCCATCTCGGAGCCTGCGCCGCCTTGCCCGCTCGGATCCTGCGTGGTGCAGTTGACGCTTTGGGCGGTCGGCGCATCCGCTTTGTCATTGGCTGCGCACCACACAGGATGGTCCTCCGACGGCGATTCCCAGGCCATGTTGTAGATTTCGCTGGTGGGGCGCAGATTCTTGGCCGGATTGCGATGGCAGTCGAGGCACCACTCCATCTGCAGTGTGTTTTGCGCGTACATGAGCGGCATCTCGTCCACGCGTCCATGACAGCTGGCGCAGCCAATGCCCTTGTTCACGTGGATGGAGTGATTGAAGAAAACGAAGTCAGGCAGGTCGTGGACCCTGATCCAGGGGATCGATTCTCCCGTGTACCAGCTTTGCCTCACCGGTTCCAGCAGTTGCGCGTTGGTCCAGATCTCGGCGTGGCAATTCATGCAGGTGCGCGTGGGAGGAATACCAGCGTAGCTCGACGTCTCGACTGTGGTGTGGCAGTACTGGCATTGCAGGCCGAGCCCCTGCACATGGTGCTCATGGCTGAAGGGAATCGGTTGATCCGCGCGCTGGCCCTGCCGCGTAACCCACGGCGAGCGCTGCAACTCGTCCAGCGTCACTCCCGCGGCAATAATGATCAACCCCGTCAACACAAGGCCCATGCGTGCCAATGCGTTGGAGCTGCGGTCGAAGATTTGCGCCATGAACGGTTCCTGGTTGACTTTCGTTTTGCGTGCGGCCACATGTGTCAGCGGTCACATGCGTGATGTACAAGAAACGCTCTTCGATAGAAGTTCACACAGTGGGCGGGGAAGCCCGAAACTTCACTATAGCAGCCCACCGCCCTCACGATTCAAGGTTTGCGTGCCACATGGCGAAAAAATTTTGTGGGAATCGAACCGGCAACCGCTTGAAACAAAAACTGCTTTGTGACAAGCATAATTTTGGGATAACAAACTACGTCGCGCTGGAAGGCTTGCGCACAGGGAGTAGCTTCTTACTGAAAATTATCATGCCAGGCTTGCCTAAAGCCAGACTGGCTTGCGGCACCGGGGCCTGGCCGCAGCATTCTGTATATCGCCAGGTCGGCTCCATTCGAGTGATCGATGGTTGCCTTCAATGCCCTCTGCCTGGCCGCGAGCGGATTTTCCGTGGCGCACTGGCTCGGCAAGCCGCCGGCACAACCGATGAGGCCTCGCGTCAGCCCCTGATGCCGGCTCCTTGTCCTTACAGGATCTTTAAGTGTGACAGTCACCTTGCGCGGTCATCTCGACTTGCGCTCCCGCGCAGCCAGTGCAACATGTCTTTCCGCCGGCCAGCCCGCAATCACAAGGAACACATCCAGAACGAAAAGCCCGATGGCAATGTCGTTGAACAGCCCTGCCTGGGGCAGGCTCGGCCAAAGCTGATTGGCGGCCCAGAACAGAAAGGCCGCTGCCAGCAGAATCGTCTTCGTTATCTCCTTGAGTCCGCTACGGCGCAGCAATTGAAAAATCAGATAAGCCAACGAAATCATCGCCAGCGAAAATGCGGCGAGGAACTCGTGGCTTCGCGCCGGAAACAGTTGAGGCTCGGCATCCTGAACGAACAGCAACAGAACGGCAGCGAATGTCAATAAGCCCAGAATCACTGGAACGATCCGGCGCGCGGCTGTTTGATCGATGCTCACAGCCCATTATTTTCCGCCGCCTGAAAGGAATTTATAAGGGCTGGAAGGGCGCTCCCGCACTGTGAACTCGCCGGCGCACCGCCGTAGCCCCGGTGCGGCCACGCTGATTCCGTCGTTTAGAATTCATAAGGGCGTAACAATCGTGTCGATGGCGAAAATTCCCTGCGCATTTTCATTCTGAGCCAAGGTCGCCGGAGGCGGCCGAGGTGGAAGAATCGGTGGTGGTTTTTCCGGAATTTTTTCGCGGTGCAGATTAAACCATTCGCCGAAAACCCCAACCCCGCGTTTCCGCAAATTGAAGAAAAGGAACCAGCCATGAAGTACGCCGGACTCCTGGTCATGCCCGCAGGATTCTTTCTTACCCTCGCCGCGCTGGCGCTGTTTGCTGACCCGGCGCGGCGCGCGGTTTTTGTTTTGTGCGGTCTGGCGGTTGAAGTGCTGGGGCTGGTGGTTGCCGTGCGCGGGCACATGGTGGCCCGAGGGCCCGGTCGTTCATGAACCCCATCCCTCCCACGAGCGCCCCGGCGATGAGCGACACCCTCTTCGCGCTCACGCTTGCGCTGTTGATGCTGGCGCCCCTGGCTATCGCCGGGGTGGCGCTCATCAATTGCGGCTTAGGGCGGTCACGGTCGGCGGCGCAGGCGTTGCTCGGAAATCTGGCTCTCGCGGCCGTGGCCGTGATCGTCTTTGCGCTGGTGGGCGCGTCGTTCGCCGGCACGCTGGGAGCCAAGGAGGTTGTGCTGCACGCCGCTGGAAAGAGCTGGAACGTGATCGGGCTCGGACCTTTTCTCCTTCATGGCCTGGGCAGCGCCGCGCCGCAGGCGCAACTCGGGCTGCTGTTCGAATTCATGGCGGTCGCCATGGCCGCCATCATTCCCTGGGGTTCAGGCGCGGACCGCTGGCGGCTGGCCGCGGGATGCGCGTCAGCCGCGGTCCTTGCGGGCATCGTCTTTCCGTTGGCTGCGCACTGGATCTGGGCCGGCGGTTGGCTCAGAGAATTAGGCGCAAATTTTGCGCTTGGCGACGGCTTTCTCGACCCCGGCGGCGCGGCCGCTGTGCACGCGTTAGGCGGACTGAGCGCGCTGGTCGTGGTGTGGATCGCCGGGCCCCGCAGAGGCAAATTTCCAAAGGAGGGCCTCTCGCTGGCCATGCCCGGCCACAGCGCAGCGTACGTGCTGTTCGGATGCCTGCTGGCTCTGGTGGGCTGGCTGGCATGGAACGCGGCCGGCGCCATCTTGTGGCTGCACGCGCCGTCCAGCGCGCTCCCCGTTACGGCGGTCAACACGCTGCTTTCAGCCTCCGCGGCTCTGGTAGCGACCTTCGCCGTCACGCGTTTCCGTTTTGGAAAACCCGACGCGAGCCTGTGTGCGAATGGATGGCTGGCCGGGCTGGTGGCTTCGAGCGCCTGTGCCGGTCTGGCCACACCGCCCGAATCGCTATTCGTCGGCGCGGTTGCCGGCATTTTCACCCCACTGATGGTGGAAGCGCTGGAACTGGTGCTCTCGATCGACGATCCCTCGGGCGGCGTCACCGTGCACGGCGCGGCTGGCCTGTGGGGATTGCTGGCCGCAGGATTTTTCTCGGCGGCGCCGGGGCAACTGCTGGCGCAACTGGTGGGCATCGCCGCGCTGCTCGGCGTGCTGCTGCCGCTCGTCTACCTGCTCTTCGCGCTGCTCAACCGCGTGGTTCCATTTCGCGCCGACCCCGACGGTGAGCGCATCGGCATGGATCTGCACGAGCTCGGCGGCGGAGCCTATCCGGACTTCGTCATTCACCGCGACGAGTCGTATCGCTAGGCCATCCTCCACCCGCGTACACTCACATCAGGGTTCCAATCGTATGGGATTTCTTGCCGGGCTGTTCTGGCCGTGGGGCGTGTTGCTGCAAGTCGCAGCCACTGTGCACTTCATCCGGCGCCGGCCCGATACCTACTGGATCTTCATCATCTGGTTCCTCGGCCCGCCGGGCGCGCTCATTTACATCTTTGTCGAAGCGCTGCCCGATCTCGGCCTTCTGCGCCAATCGTTCAAGGCCTTTCCGCGCCGCAAGCGCATCGCTCAGCTTGAGCTGGAGATTCGCGACAATCCGTCTACTGGGAATTTCGAAGAGCTCGGCGACCTGTACATGGACGATGGCAACCTTCTGAGGGCGCGAGCTGCGTACGACAAAGCCATCGCCGCACGCTCCACCACGCTCGACTGTTTCTACCGGCGTGGCGTCTGCGCTCTATTCATGGGGGACGCCGCGGCCGCGCTGCCCGATCTTGAGATGGCGGTGGCCCAGGATCCGGGCCACGACTTCTATCGCGCCGCCGGGCTGCTGGCCCACGCCTACGCGCAGACCGGCCAGAACGAAAAAGCCGAAACCATGTTCCGCCAGGCCATCGAGCGTTCCACTTTGTCGGAAACCTATCTGAATTACGCCGATTTTCTGGCCTCGCAAGGCCGCAACGCCGAAGCCCGTGAATGGGCGCAGAAGGTGCTCGACAGGAAGCCGACCATGCCCCGCTACCTCCGCCGCCGCGAGCGTCCTTTGTTTCGCCGCGCCAGCGCCATCCTCAAGCGGGTGCGGGCGTAACCAAGGCTTGTCGTTATCCCAAAAGATTGCCGGCAAATGCAGCGCTCAGTGCCGCGCCAGCAGAAGCATCACCACGAACAGCGCGATCGGTACCAATGCGAGCGCAGCGAACAGAAGCAACTGCTTCCCTCCCGGAAACGCACGCCTGCGCAATGACGGATTCCGCCCGCCACCGACTCCCACCAGCTCCTGGTGCTCCAGCTCCCACGCCATCTCCGCAGCCGTCGCGTAGCGGTGGCGCGGATCGCGCTCCAGCGCGCGAAAAAGCACTTCCTCGAGTTCCGGTGAAATCTCGGGGTTCAGCTCGCGTGCCGGCGCGGGGTCATTCAGCACGCGCTCGTTCAGAACCGCGAGCGGATTGGGGCCCGTGAAGGGCGGCTGGCCGGTGAGCATCTCGTACAGGATGGAGCCCAGGGCGTACACGTCGCTGCGCTGATCGCCGCGCTGGCCCTTCACCTGCTCGGGCGAGATGTAGTCGGGCGTTCCCAGGGCAGGCGTGACCTCGGCATGGGTGATGCGCCGCGCATCTTCCTTCATGGCGATGCCGAAATCGATAATCTTGATGCGATCGCCGGCGCACACCATGATGTTCTCAGGCTTCAGATCGCGGTGCACCACGCCATGCTTGTGCAGGTTGTCGAGAGCGTCGCAAATCTCAATGGCGAAATGCACCGCGCGGTCAATGGGCAGCTTGCGCTCTTCGTTCAGAATCGCCCGCAGTAGCCTGCCGTCCACCCACTCCATCACCATATAAAGCCGGCTGCGTTCTTCGCCGTCAAAGGTCTTCACCACGCCGGGGTGGTCGATCTCCCGCCCGATCTCCTCTTCGCGGCGGAAGCGCTCCAGCAGGACTGGATCGGCCTCCATCTCTGCGTGTGGAACCTTCACTGCAACCTGCCGCCCGGTCTTCAGATCGGTAGCGCGGAACAGTGTAGACATCCCGCTGCGCGAAACTTCCGCGTCCAGTCGATAGTGATCCAGAGTATCTCCGGCTGCCGGTGGGGTCATAACTGCGGTCTGCATGGCAAGTTCGATTGTGGCATGCAATTCGTAAGAAAATTACAAATGAACCCTAAAGCTCATTTCAACGTGCAATTCTCCCGGTTCCTCCGGAGGGAGTGGCCTTCAGGCCACTGCATGCAGGAGCATCAACATTTGGTCTTTGGGCCCGGTTGTTACAGCAAGCCGGGGCCTCGCCGCGTGGGTCTAGCGGCATGAATTCATTATGATGGAAGGCTGGATGCCCCGACCTCTCCAAATCAGCGCCGTCACCGCGATCAGCGCCGCCACTGCGGCCCTCGCCCTGACCCTCTGGCCGGCCGCCAGCGCCGCGACCAAAACGCCTCCGCCCAAACCGGAGCCGCCGCAGGACACGGGATTCCTCAATCGCAAGATCGAACTGCACGGCGTCACCTATCGCTTCCAGGTCTACCTGCCTGAGGATTGGCGGCGCGACGACGGCAAGCAATGGCCCATCATTCTGTTTCTGCATGGCCGGGGCGAGCGCGGTTCTGAAGGCATGTGGCAGACCCAGATCGGCATTGCCCAGGCCGTGCGCAACCACCCCGACCGCTGGCCGTTTGTGATTGTGATGCCGCAGTGCCCGCAGAACGCCCACTGGACCGATCCGTCCATGCTCGAGCTGGCCATGGCTACCCTCGACCAGGAGTCGACGGAGTTCCACGGCGATCCCGCGCGCACGTATCTCACCGGGCTTTCCATGGGCGGCTACGGCGCTTGGGAACTGGCGCGTTTGTATCCGCATCGTTGGGCGGCCGTCGTCATAGCCTCCAGCGGCATCTTCTGGAGTTATGAGCCGGAGCGCTGGCAGGAAGCGTCGGTTCTGCCCGCCGAATACGCGCAGGCGTTGGGCCACACCCCCATCTGGCTCTTTTGCGGCAGCGCCGATCCCGTGGTCGCGCCGCGCCAGAGCGAGCTCATGTTCGACGCCTTCAAGGCCTCGGGAGGCAACATCCGCTTCTGGATATACCAGGATCTCGGCCACGACTCCTGGACGCGCGCCTACGACGAGCCGGATCTGCCGCGCTGGCTGCTCACTCATCGCGCTCCTTCCGACGTTGAGCTGCCTGCATTCGCCGAGCGCTTGCTGGTTCCTACCACGCCGCCGACCATCAAGCTCACTACCGCGCAGCTCGACAGCCTCGCCGGAGAGTATCGCGAGCCCAATGGCAAAGCCATCACCACCATCTTCCGCCAGGGCGATCAGCTTTTTCAGCGCGCTCCCGGCGGCCAGGTCACTTTGTTGCAGGCGGAGTCACCTGAAAATTTCTTTTATCCCAACGGCTCCAACAGCGGCGTCACCATTCACATCATCTTCGAGCGCGATGTGCAGGGTCATGTGACGGCACTCGTCGTTCGCGACAGCCGCCATGAAGAGCGCTGGGTCCGGCAGTCGCCCATCGCCGCCCGATAGCAGCTCCTCGCAGCCGGAGCGTCTTGGCTTTGTAACAAGGGCGCGGCTTTAGCCGGGACGTGGCGCACGCAAAATAAGACCGGGGTTTAGCCCCTGCGGGGTGCTCCTTCTAAAAACGCACTACGATCGGAACCTTTTGCCCCGACGCATCGTATTCCTCATTTGATGGCAAGGAGGCGCTATGTATTGCAGCGGATGTGGCCGCACGCTGCAAACCGGAGTGACGGTCTGCCCGCAATGCGGCCGCGCAGCGGCGCCGGCGTTTCCGCCTGTCCCGGTCGTGCCCGGCCTCGAGTATCAGCTGGCACGCTACGCCGGCACGGTGCGGGTATTGGGCATTCTCTGGTTCGTATACGCCGGAATATCGCTCTTCTTCGGCTTCATCGGAATGGCCTTTTTGCGTTCATTTTTCTCCGGCAGATTCGGTCCCTGGATGCACGGATCCGAGATACCCACGTGGATCTTTCCCGCCGCCATCCATTTTGCCTGGCTGCTCCTGTCCATGCGCGTCGTCCTCTGCGTGGTGGCCGGTTGGGGCCTGCTCGAGCGCACGCAGTGGGGTCGCATCGTGGCCATCGTGGCCGCCATCCTCAACCTCATCCACCCGATCCTCGGCACCGCGCTGGGAATTGCAACCCTCGTGATCCTTTTAAGCTCCAGAAACTCGATGCTCTACGAGGAACTCTGAGACGCTGAACGCTAGGTCCCGGGGCCCCTGCGGACAGGTCCAAGCCCGTGGGGTAGGGGTCTCGCTCCTGAGACCTGGGATCGCACGAATCTCCCCATCGCTCACTCCGCCCTCAGCGCCTCCACGGCATTCACTCTTGCCGCGCGCATTGCCGGAACCGCCGACGCCACCACTGCAGCGGTCAGGATCACCAACGCCGACGCGCCCAGCGCCAGCACTCCGGGCTGGTCGATGGCTGCCACGTAGCTCCCAGCCAGGCGCGTCAAGCCAATACCCAGAAGCAGGCCCGCACCCACTCCAATCCCCGCCATCAGTAACCCGTCAAGCAGCACAT
>JASHQH010000229.1 GCA_030037635.1 Acidobacteriaceae bacterium | reverse complement strand
CATCCATATATACGGTGCTGACTGCGCCCTCCGCCCTCCACGGCACCGCCAACTGCGACTTCGGCATCTTCCCTCCGCGCTGGATGGTCGCCGAACACACCTTCCGCCCGCCCTGGTTTCACCGCAATCTGATGAACGAGTTTATGGGCCTGGTTTTCGGCGCCTACGACGCCAAAGCCGAGGGCTTCGTGCCCGGCGGCGCCAGCCTGCACAACTGCATGGCCGGCCACGGCCCCGACGCCGAAACCTTCGAGCGCGCCAGCGGGGCCAGCCTCCAGCCGCAGTATCTCGACAACACCCTGGCCTTCATGTTCGAAACGCAGCTTGCCGTGCGGCCCACCGCGTTCGCCATGAACGCGCGTATCCTGCAGCATGAGTATTTCGAGTGCTGGCAGGGCCTGAAGAAACGCTTTGTTGCGCCCGATCGTGTTGAGGAGCCGGTAAGAGGATGAGCAGAATCCGCACGAAGGCACTCCGATGGAGCTGAAAAGCTGGCTCGCATCGGCCGATGCTCCTCATTCCGGCTTCCCTCTCCAGAACCTCCCCTACGGCGTCTTCGCATCCGGAAGCGAAGACCATATCGGCGTCGCCATCGGCGACCAGATCTTGGATCTGCGCGCCTGCGCTCGCAGCGGCATCTTCGACGGATTGCCCCAGGCCATCGTTCGTGCCTGTGAAGCGCCTGTCCTGAATCCTCTCATGGCACTTGGGACCACCTCCTGGTCCACGCTGCGCCGCCGGCTCACATCGCTTCTCGACGCGCAAGCCGGCCGCGAAATCCAACGCCGCGTCGAAACCCATCTTGTTTCCATGAGCGGCGCCGTCATGCGCCTCCCGGCTGCCATCGGCGATTACACTGACTTCTACGCCTCCATCGACCACGCCACACGCGTAGGCGAGCAGTTTCGCCCCACCAACCCGCTCCTGCCCAACTACAAATACGTTCCCATCGGGTATCACGGCCGGGCTTCTTCGATCGTGGTGAGCGGCGGGACCATTCGCCGGCCGCATGGCCAGATCAAGCCGCCGGAGGACCCGCCCGTCTTTGCTCCCACCCAATCCCTCGACTACGAGCTCGAAGTCGGCCTCTTCGTGGGCCCCGGAAACCCGCTCGGCCAGCCCATTCCCATCGCTGCGGCCGAGGACCACATCTTCGGCCTCTGTCTCGTCAACGACTGGTCGGCCCGCGACATCCAGTCCTGGGAGTATCAGCCCCTCGGGCCGTTCCTGGGCAAAAGCTTCTCCACCACGCTGTCCCCGTGGGTGGTCCCGCTTGAAGCGCTCGCTCCCTACCGCGTCCCAGAATTCGCGCGTCCCGCCGTCGATCCCGCTCCACTCCCCTACTTGCAATCGCCGGCCCCCGATCGCGCCGCAATCGACCTCACGCTCGAGGTGTACTTGGAGTCCAACCGGATGCGGCAAGCTCATGTCGCGCCGCACCTGCTCGGCCGCAGCAATCTGCGGCACCTCTATTGGTCTCTTGCGCAAATGGTCACGCACCACTCCAGCAACGGCTGCAACCTGCGCCCCGGCGATCTGCTGGCTACCGGCACGGTCTCCTGCCCCGATCCCGGCTCCGAGGGATGCCTGCTTGAACTGCGCCGCAACCCTGAGCCGGTGCGCTTGCCCACGGGGGAACAGCGCCGTTTCCTCGAAGATGGCGATCGGGTGACGCTTCGCGCATACTGTCAACAGGCCGGTAGCCCAAGGATCGGCTTCGGCGAGTGCTCCGGAACCATTGCCGGTCCCGCGTAGCAGGAGAACTCGATGCCGGCCAAAGTGGCGAATGATGGCGTGACAAAAGAATTGAAACTCGATAACCGGCTGAGCTCAGTGCTCGACCTTGACGCTCCGCGCGCCACGGCTAATCGCGACGCCCTGCTGGCGTTGCTGGCCGCGCTGCGTGCGGAAGAGGAGACCATCCGCCACGGCGGCGGCGCTGCAGCCGTCGAAGCGCAGCACAAAAAGGGCCGGCTCACGGTGCGCGAGCGCCTCAAGCTCCTGCTCGACGAAGGCGCCGAGTTTCTTGAATTGGGCCTCTGGGCGGCACACGGCATGTACACCGAATACGGCGGAGCGCCGTCGGCGGGCGTGGTCACAGGATTGGGCCGCGTGAGCGGCCGCCTCTGCATGATTGTGGCCAACGACGCCACCGTAAAGGCCGGCGCTTTCTTCCCCATGACCGCCAAGAAGGTTCTGCGCGCGCAGACCATCGCCATCCAGAATCGCATCCCCACCCTCTATCTCGTCGACTCCGCCGGAGTTTTTCTCCCCCTGCAGGAAGACGTCTTCCCCGACACCGACGACTTTGGACGAATCTTCCGCAACAATGCCGTGATGAGCGCCATGGGCATTCCCCAGATCACGGCCATCATGGGCATGTGCGTCGCCGGCGGCGCATATCTGCCCGTAATGACCGACACGGTGCTGATGACCGAAGGGTCCGGGCTGTTTCTGGCCGGCCCGTCCCTGGTGCAGGCGGCCATCGGCCAGAAAACCGGGGCCGAAGAGCTCGGCGGAGCCGCCATGCACGCCGAAATCTCGGGAACCGTCGACTTCAAAGAGCCCAACGATCATATGTGCCTGGCGCGTTTGCGCTCGCTGGTTGCAAAGATGGGACAGCGCCCGCCGGCATCTCCTGAAGCCGAGCCGTTTCGCCGCCGTCCGTGCGATGCCCAAACCGACGCGCCCAAATACCCGGCTGAAGACGTCTACGCCCTCCTCAATCCCGCCCCCGGCGCCAGTAATGTTTACAACATGCGCGAAATCATCGCGCGCATCGTCGATCGCAGCGAGTTCGACGAGTACAAAGAAGAGTTCGGCCGCACCGTGCTTTGCGGATACGCCTGGATCGGCGGCCATGCCGTGGGCATCGTGGCCAACCAGAAAATCAACCAGAACCAGACCGTCGCCATGGGGCCGGCTGCAGGCGATATGCGGATCGAGGTCGGCGGCGTCATCTACACCGAAGGCGCGCAGAAAGCCGCGCGCTTCATCATGGACTGCAACCAGAACCTGGTTCCGCTCATCTTCCTCCACGATGTGAACGGATTCATGGTGGGCAAAGACGCTGAGTGGTCGGGCATTATTCGCGCCGGAGCCAAGATGGTCACTGCGGTCAGTACCAGCGTGGTGCCCAAGATCGCCGTCATCGTCGGAGGCAGCTTTGGCGCCGGCCACTACGCCATGTGCGGCAAAGCGTATGATCCGCGCTTCCTCTTTGCCTGGCCCACGGCGCGTTACGCAGTCATGAGCGGTACCTCCGCGGCTCTTACTCTCGCCGAGGTGCGCACCCGGCAGATGGAGCGCAACGGGAAAACCCTGTCGCAAGCCGAAAAAACCGCTCTGGTCGACGAAATCCGGGCCGACTACGATGCCCAGGCCGATCCCCGCTACGGCGCAGCCCGGCTTTGGATCGACGCCATCATCGATCCCGCCAAAACGCGCGACGTGCTGATCGCTGCGCTCGAAGCCTGCTCGTTGAACCCCGACGTGCCGCGCTTCAATCCCGGCGTGCTCCAAACCTGATCGCATTTTCCCCGGCCTTCACGGCCCAGGATCGATCGTTCGGCATCGTACTGATTGACAAACAAATTGGCACTCCATTCCGCAGCCAAGGAGCCTGACCATGAAACTTGACGTTGCACCGGCCGAGACGCTTTACCCGTTCGTGTTGACTGAAGAACAGGAACACCTGCGCCGCGAGATCAGGGCCTTCGCCGAAAAGGAAATTGCGCCTCACGTGATGGCATGGGACGAAGCCAGCCAGTTCCCGCTCGAGGTGGTGAAGAAACTCGGCAAGATGGGCCTGCTAGGCATCGTCGTTCCCACCGCATACGGCGGCGCTGGCCTCGGCTATGTGGACTATGTGCTGGCCATCGAGGAGATCTCCGCGGTCGATGCCTCGCTGGGCCTTACCGTCGCTGCCCACAACTCGCTCGGAACCAAACACATTTATCTTGCCGGCACTGAAGCGCAACGCAAAAAGTACCTTCCCCTCCTCGCCACCGGCGAGTGGCTCGCCGCCTGGGGCCTCACCGAACCCGGTTCAGGCTCCGACGCCAGCAACGCCCGCACCACCGCGGTCAAACGCGGCGACCGCTACATTCTCAACGGCAACAAGATCTTCATTACCAACGGCCATTACGCCGATGTCGCCGTCATCATCGCCGTCACTGACAAGAGCAAGGGCACGCACGGCCTCTCGGCCTTCGTGGTGGAAAAAGGAACCAAGGGCTTCCGGCCCGGCAAGAAGGAGAACAAGCTCGGCCTGCGCGCCAGCGATACCAGCGAGCTCATCTTCGAAGACTGCGAAATCCCCGAAGAAAATCTTCTCGGAGCCCTCGGGGAGGGCTTCATCGACGCCATGCGCGTCCTCGATGGCGGCAGAATCTCCATCGCCGCGCTTTCGCTCGGCATCGGGCGGGGCGCTCTCGACGCAGCTCTGAAATACGTCAAGGAGCGCCGCCAGTTCGGCAAGGCCATCGCCGAATTTCAGGGCATCCAATGGAAACTTGCCGATATGGCCACCGAACTTGATGCCGCGCGCTTGCTCACGCAGCGCGCTGCCGTGCTCAATGATGCCGGCCGCAAAATCACGCGCGAGTCGGCCATGGCCAAGCTGTTCGCCAGCGAGACGGCCGTGCATATCTGTAACGAGACCGTGCAATTGTTCGGCGGCTACGGCTTCATCAAGGATTACCCCGCCGAGAAGTTCTATCGCGACGTAAAGCTCTGCACCATCGGCGAGGGAACCAGCGAGATTCAGCGCATGGTGATTGCGCGCGAAATCCTCAAGGTATATCCTTCGCGCGGATAGAGATGAGCGACGCAGTCAAAATCATCGAATGTCCCCGCGACGCCTGGCAAGGGCTGCCGGTGCAGATTCCCGCCGCAACCAAGGCCGCATACCTGCGCAGCCTCATCGATGCCGGTTTCACGCACATCGACGCTGTAAGTTTCGTCTCGCCCGCCGCCGTTCCTCAGATGGCGGACTCCGAAGAGGTGCTGGCGCTCCTCAACCCGCCGCCACACGTCGAAATTATCGGCATCGTCGTCAATCAGAAAGGCGCCGAGCGCGCCATCGACACCGGCCGCGTTCAGGCTCTCGGCTTTCCCTTCTCCATTTCCCCGGAGTTCCTGCGCCGCAATCAACATCAGACGCCTCAGGAATCGCTCCAGGAGCTCGACATTGTCAGCCGCATGGCGCATGCCGCGGGCGTCAATGTGGTGGCTTACATTTCCATGGCCTTCGGCAACCCATATGGAGAGCCATGGAGCACCGGCGCGGTGATTGAAGGCTGCGAACAGTTGGCGGCGCGCGGTATCCGCCAGATCTCCCTTGCCGATACCGTCGGCCTTGCTGATGCGAAGCAGATTGCAGATACCTTGGCAGCCGCTTTCCTGGCGCAACCTGAAGTCGAGTGGGGCGTTCACCTGCACGCCCGGCGCGACGAGGCCCCGTCGAAAATTCGCGCTGCATTTCAAGCTGGTTGCAGGCGCTTCGATGCCGCACTCGGCGGGCTCGGCGGCTGTCCATTCGCGCAGGACGCGCTGGTCGCCAACATCCCCACCGAGATATTGCTTTCCACCCTGCGCGACGGCGGCGCCGGGATTCCCGCCATCGGCCCCATTGACGATTTGATTCCCTTGAGCGCTCAAATCGCCGCCTGTGCCGGATCGGCTGCCTGAGAAGGCGGGCGGTCCGAGCCAAAATAGAGCTGGGGGACAGTTTGACGAGCTACACAACCATCATCGTTACCAACAACGGCCCGGTTTGCACCATCACGCTCAACCGGCCCGAGCGGCGCAACGCCATGACCCCCGAAATGCAGTTGGAGCTGCTTGCCGCGTTCGAGGATGCGGCCGCCGGCAGCTGCCGCGTGCTGGTACTGGCCGGAGCAGGCGATGCATTTTGCGCGGGGCTCGATCTCAACGCGCTCCAGCAGGTCCGCGACAAATCTCTTGCTGAACACCGTGCCGACGCGGAGCGCATCGCCCATCTCTTTCTCTCTCTTTATGAGCTGCCCTTTCCCACCATCGCCGCCGTGCACGGGCCGGCCATCGCGGGCGGAACCGGCCTGGCCTTGATCTCCGACTTCACCCTCGCCACACCTGCGGCCAAGTTCGGTTTTACTGAGGCACGCATCGGCTTTGTGCCTGCGCTGGTTTCGGCCTTTCTGGCCCTGCACGTCGGCCAAAAGCAGAGCCTCGATCTGCTTCTCACCGGCCGCATCTTCGGCGCCGAAGAAGCCCAGCATCTCGGGCTTGTCAATGAGATTGTGCCGCCCGGCCGGCTTGCCGGCCGCGTCAAGGAGCTGGCCGATACGTTGCTCGCCAACAGCCCGCAGGCGCTCAGCGCCACCAAGCGCCTCCTTGTTGCGCAACGCAAGCAGTGGCTCACCACCGCGATCGCCGGCGCCATTGAAGCCAGCGCCGAAGCCCGAGCCACCTCCGATTTTCGCGAGGGGGTTGCGGCCTTCCTCGAAAAACGAAAACCCTCGTGGACCAAATGAGAGCGTTGCCCCATGCTTTCGCGCCTTCTGCGAAAGGGTGGGATCCCAGCACGAACGGAGCGCAGCGCAGTGAAAGATCTGCCTTGAAAATAGGCTGTGCGCGGCTTTCGCTGAGGAGCAGGGGCCTTCAGGCCCCTGAATGGCGCGCCTGGGGACAGGCCTTTAGGCCCGGACCGCCCATCCGCATTCTCATGGCCGTGGCTGACGCCGAGCGCCATATATGACTGCGGCTGCCTTTCGCGATTCCAAGGAGCGGTTTACTTCCGGCTTGCCGACGAACCGACCGGAACGACCTCTTCGGGTACAATTCTTCATCACAAACACAATTCACGTGAATGGTATCTATGACGCATCCGGCTTCGCGGTTATCTCTACTCTGCATGCTGGCTCTTTCGGTCGGTGCTCTTCGGCTTGAGGCACAGACTGCGCTCGCCTCCTCTCCGGACCAGTGCGCAAAGACTGCCGAGATGAATGTTTACTCGGACGTATTCATTCATAAAGAAACAGGCGACCTTCTGGGGTACGAGTTAGCCGTCAAGCATGGAGGTGGGTCAGAAATAGAAGCTCTGCTCTATGTTTATGAGGGCGGAGAAGCCGGCGATGGGATACCACTCTCGGGCCAAGTTATAAAGAACAGGTTGAGGCTAACTGGGACCTCGGTAGAGCAGTTGGTCGAGTATCCGTCTAAGAAAAAGATCATAGAGGAACATTCGGTGGAAATCCTCGGCACCCTGGATACTTCGATCTTCCGTGGCGCGCTAACGATCAACGGGATGGAAGACCATCAGCACGTTCGGCTAAGGCACGTGAAGAGCATCTGGCCTTGCAACAGCCGGAACGCTGATCATTGAAATCGTCATTGGCCAATTACCTCCAATGGGGAGCATTGCCTTTTCGCGATCCTAATGCGGAGCACAAAACTAGCACAAAAATTTGATCGATTTTTGTAGTGACCTCATAGCCGTGGCGTGAAAGCCGTATAAACGCTGGGGCTTTGGCCCTAAGGGACGCTCTTGAGCTGGCGGAGGGTTTTCATTTAACCGGCTTTAGTCGCACCGCACCGCCGCGTCCGTCCTCCGCTGCACCTCTTCGCGCGTCACCCCATCCGCCAGCTCTGTCAATGCAAAACCCTCCGGCGTCACATCCAGCACGCACAAATCCGTGATCACGCGCTGCACCACTCCTGTGCCCGTCAGCGGCAGCGTGCAGCTCTTGCGCAGCTTGGCGCCTCCGTCCGGACCGTTGTGCTCCATCAGCGCAGTCACGCGCCGCACCCCCGACACAAGGTCCATGGCTCCGCCCATCCCTTTCACGCGTTTGCCGGGAATCATCCAGTTCGCCAGGTCGCCGCGCTCTGAAACCTGCATCGCCCCCAGAATCGCCAGGTCGATGTGCCCGCCGCGAATCATCGCAAACGAATCGGCGCTCGAGAACATCGCGGCTCCCGGAACAAAGGTCACGGTCTCTTTGCCGGCGTTGATCAAATCGGCGTCAACTTCGGCCGCGTGCGGAAACGGACCCATCCCCAGCAGTCCGTTTTCCGACTGCAGCGTCACCGTCATGCCCTGGGGAATATAGTTGGCCACCAGCGTGGGAATGCCGATGCCCAGATTCACATAGAACCCGTCCTTGAGCTCTTTGGCTGCCCGTTGCGCCATCTGTTGCCGGGTCCATGCCATCTTCTATCCCTCGCGCGTCGTCATTTTTTCAATGCGCTTTTCCGGATGCGCATTGTGCACCAGCCGGTGCACGTAAATCCCCGGCGTGTGAATCTCATCCGGATCCAACACTCCTGCCTCAACCACAATCTCCGCTTCCGCCACCGTAATCTTGCCGCACGAGGCCGCCTGCGGGTTGAAGTTCCGCGCCGTGCGCCGGTAAATCAGGTTCCCGTGCACGTCGGCCTTCCACGCCTTCACCAGCGCTACGTCGGCCACAATCCCTCGCTCCAAAATGTACGTCGCGCCGTCGAATTCCTTGTGTTCTTTCCCTTCCGCCACCAGAGTGCCAATGCCGGTCCGTGTGTAGAATCCCGGAATCCCCGCGCCACCCGCTCTCATGCGCTCGGCGAGCGTTCCCTGCGGACAAAATTCCACCTCCAGCTCGCCGGCCAGAAACTGCCGCTCGAACTCCGCATTCTCGCCCACATAACTTGAAATCATTTTTTTCACCTGGTGCCGCTCCAGCAGAAGCCCCAGGCCCCAGCCATCCACGCCGGCGTTGTTGCTGGTGATCGTCAGATCCCGCACTCCCGTGTCGCGCAAGGCCACAATCAGCGCCTCCGGAATCCCGCACAGCCCGAAGCCGCCGATGGCCAGAAGCATGCCGTCGTGCACGATCCCTTCCAGTGCTGCACTGGCGCTTGGCCACAGCTTGTTCATAGTCGAAGTGCACCCGTTCCTATGGTCCGTCCTTCACTATAGACACGAAAGGGCTCTTGCCACCAGCCCTATGGCCTGATCGTCATCTTCCCCACCCCGTCGCGATATTGGCTGGCGATGCTGAAGGCCTCTTCGATGCGATCGATCGGCCGCGTGTGCGTCAGAATGGGCGCGAACCATTCGCCGTGCGCCTCCAGCACGGTCAGGGCCTCGTCGGTCTCATGGTTCGAACGCCGCACATTGAACAGAGTCAGCTCCTTGCGCCGCATGGCCGACGCATCCACCAGCACCAGCGGCTTGACATGAATCCCCGTCAGCGCCACGCGCCCGGCATTGCGGGCCAGGTGCATGGCTTGCAAGGTCGTCTCCTCGCCCGCCGCACAGTCGATGGCGCAGTCCACGCCGCGCTGGCCCGTGGCGCGAAGAATTTCGCTGGCAGCTTCGCCGGGCTCGATGGCCGCGTGAGCTCCAACCTGCCGCGCCAATTCACGCCGGTGCGCCAGCGGTTCCACGGCCCAGATGCGCCCTGCCTCGGCAGCGCGCAGCGCCGCGATGGTCAACAGCCCGATCGGTCCGGCTCCGATCACGGCCACCGATTCGCCCCGGCAGATCGAGGCCAGTCGCAGCGAGTGCAAGGCAATGGCCAGCGGCTCCGCCAGTGCTGCTTCCTCAAACGACATCGTTGCCGGGATGGGTCGAAAGTTCGCCACCGGCAAATTCACCCGCTCCCTGAAGAACCCGGGATGGTGAGGAGTGCTCAGGAAACGAATGTTCGCGCAGACGTTATGGTGGCCGCTCAAACAGAACTCGCAGTGATAGCAATAGAGCGCCGGTTCAAGCGCTCCGCGGTCGCCGGTAGCCAACGCGTTAGCGCCCGCACCGGTTTTGACGACGGTCCCTGCCGGCTCGTGGCCCAGCAGCATGGGGTAGGCATTGGGTGTGCCGCCCACTGCGCCTTCTGAATATGCGTGCAGGTCGGATCCGCAAACACCCACCGCTTCGATCCGGACCTGCACTTCGCCCGGCCCGGGATCTTCAATCGGCATCTCCGCCATCCGGAATTTGTGGGGAGCGATCAGTTCCGCCGCGCGCATCAGAGTTTCTCAAAGAGAAACCATATCGCATGAGCAGGTCAAGACGGAAGCCGGGCGCCTCGCCAACTGCCTTCTCGCTCTTGTCCCACGAAATCCGCGTATTCACCTGCGCCGATGCGATATAAAGACAGCATGAACCGTGCGCGGCGCCTCCCCCTGCTTCGATTGGGTTTGCTCACCGCCGCCGCCCTCGCCATTCACGGCTATCACTTCGGCGTCGAGGATGCCGAAATCTTCATCCCCGCAGCCAGCAAGCTGCTCCATCCTGACCTCTTCCCCTACGGTACCGAGTTCTTCCTCTCCCACGAGCGCTTTTCCATCTTCGCGCCCATCATCGCCTTCAGCGCGTGTCTCACCCATCTTTCCACTGACGCGACGGTGTTTTGCTGGTACCTCATCACCCTCTTTGCCACCCTCGCCGCCTCCTGGATGCTGGCTGAGCTTTGCTTTGATTCGCCCCGCGCCCGATGGGCCGCGCTGCTGGCCATGACCGTGGCCATCACCATGCCCGCCGCCAACACCGGCCTTCTCCTCATGGACCCGTACCTCACCGCGCGATCCTTTTCCACGCCGCTTTCGGTCTTCGCGCTTACCGCCTTCCTCGCGCGCCGCAACCTCTGGGCCGCTTTGGCCACGCTGCTGATGGCCGCCATCCATCCCCAGATGACCGCTTATCTTCTCTTGCTCTTTGTCGCGCTTTGGATTGTCGGCAAGGCCACGCCCATCGCCGGACGCCGCCACGCAGGCGCCTCGCTGGCCGCCCTCCTGCCTCTCAATTTCCGTCTTGGGCCGGCGCGCGATCCCTACCGCGAGGCCCTCTATGCCCGCGACTTCTACTTTCTTTTCACCTGGACCTGGTATGACTGGCTCGGTCTGCTGGCGCCGCTCGCCATCCTCGGCTGGTTCTGGAAAGCCAAGCCGCGCGGAACCACCCCGGCCTTTGCGCGTCTTTGCCTGGCCCTCATTCCCTACGGAATCGTCTCCATCCTCGCCGCCGCCGTCATCTCCAGTTCGCACATCTTCGACATGTGGGCGCGCCTGCAGCCGCTGCGCTGCTTTCATCTCATCACTCTGGTCTTCCTGCTTTTCCTGGGCGGCGTGGTCGGCGAATACGCCGCCAAAATCAGCCGCTGGATCTTTCCCGTCCTCTGCCTGTCGGTCGCCATTCTCATGTTCGCCGTCGAGCGCGACATCTATCCCAACAGCCCGCACGTTGAGTGGCCATGGATGCAAAACAGCCCCAACGCCTGGGTTAACACCCTGCTTTGGATTCGCCACAACACGCCCCGAGACGCGATCTTTGCCGTCGATTCCCGCTATTTTAAGGACCCCGGCGTTGACGATCATGGCTTTCGCGCCATCAGCCGGCGCTCCGAGCTGGCCGACTATTTTAAGGATGGCGGCGCCGTGGCCATCTTCCCCGAGCTTGCCGTCGAATGGAAGCAGATGACCGACGCCACTTATGGCCTCAACCACTTTACGGCGGCAGACTTCATCCGCCTCGCCCGCATCTACCCCGTCACTTGGGCCGTGATTCATGGCCCCGCCCCCGCCGGCATGGATTGCCCCTACCAGCAGCGCGGCTACGCCGTCTGCAGAATTCCGGACGCCCCGGGACTTGCTCATCCATCCGCGCCCGACCGGAATCGCTAGGCCTCTGGCCGATTGATCTGGGGTGCCCGGGTCCCAAGACCCGGGAAACCGGGATCCGCTCCTCACGCCTGCAGCGTCACCCACTTCGCGTGCATTTGCGCCTTGATCACCAGCTCCGCGGCCAGCAGCGCCTCGTCCTGGTTCTGCGCCAGGTGCGTGCGATTCACGATATCGGCCACAAACTGCGGCCCAAACGGCAGTGGCATGGCGTTGCAATCGATATACCGCGCCTGCTTCGCGTCCACCACAAACAGGTTGTTTCCCTGCCGGCTCACACCCACATTCGTGTACTTCCGCACCTCCATATATCCGTCGGTGCCCAGAATAAACAGCCGTCCGTCGCCCCACGTGCCAAGCCCGTCGGGCGTAAACCAATCGAGCCGCACGTAACCCAGCCCGCGATTGCCGCGCAACACCATGTCGCCAAAGTCCTGGAACTTGGGCCGGTCCGGATGCCGCACATTCGCGATCTGCGACTCCACCACCTCCGCCTCCGTCGATCCCGTGTAATAAAGAAACTGGTCCACCTGGTGCGAGCCGATGTCGCACAAAATCCCCCCGTACTGCTCAGGGTTCCAGAACCACTCTGGCCGGGGCATCGCGCCGCCGGCTTCTCCGCCGTGTTGGATGATCTGGTGTGGCGCAACATTGATGGTCTGGATTACCTTCCCGATCGCGCCCTGGCGAACCAGCTCGCCGGCATACACCGCGGCCTTCACTTCCAGCAGCTCGCTGTACATGATCGCGTAAATCCGCTTGGTCTCCGCAATCGTCTTGCGCACCGCGGCCAGTTGCTCCAGCGTCGTCATTCCCGGCTTGTCGCTCAAGAAGTCTTTGCCGCGCTTCATGGCCCGCACCGCGATTCCCGCGCGTTCGCTGGCTACTTGCGACGTCAAAACCAGTTGGACGGCCGGGTCCTCGAGGATCTCTTCCTGCGTCTTCACCATCTTCACGTTGGGAAATCTCTTGCGGAACGCAGCCAGCTTGTCCTCTTCCCCTCCCCACGCCGCCACCAGCTCGCCGCCTCCGCGCTGCACCGCGCCAATGATGCCGTAGATGTGATCGTGGCTCATGCCGCAAACGGCGAACTTGATGTGATATTTCGGCGCCTCGTCTGCTGGCGCCGGCAGCACCGCACCCTCCACCACGCCCGTTGCTCCGCCCTCAAAGGCCATGGCCCGCTCCGGAAGCACCGCCATCATCACCGCCGGTGCCAGCGATCCCATCAGCCCGGCCTGCTTCAAAAACTCGCGTCGCTGCGTCAAATTCACCGTCGTTTTTCCCTCCGCATGCTTGCCCCATCGCCTCTCGCGCATCAACGCCCCGCCGTCGGTGGCGAATCCTCGACATTCGGCCAGATTGATCATAATTGCCCTGCCGCCCGCCGCGATCTTCTGCAAACCACGCGGGAGGAACTAAGATAGGGTGTTCAATCAATTGCTCGCAGGTTCAAGGTCACCTCGCCGGCTTGCGGCCCGTTTCACAAAGGAGCACAAATGACCCGCTACGGATTGGTCATCGGCCTCAAGCCCGAAGCCGAACAGAAGTACAGGGAATACCACGCCGCCGTTTGGCCGGGCGTACTCGCTACGATTCGCGCCTGCAACATCCGCAATTACTCCATCTTTCTCCACAACCATACCCTGTTCGCGTACTTCGAATACCACGGCAACGATTACGCAGCCGACATGGCCCGCATGGCCGCCGACAAAACCACCCAGGAGTGGTGGAAGATCATGGACCCCATGCAAACTCCGCTCCCCGATCACGAACCCGGC
>JASHQH010000228.1 GCA_030037635.1 Acidobacteriaceae bacterium | reverse complement strand
GGCTGGTCGACAAAATTCATGTGGCCGGAGTTGGGCAGGATCACCAGCTTCGAGCCGGCGATCTTCTCGTGCATTTCCTTACTGAGGCTGGGGTCGCACTCGTCGTGATCGCCGACCACGATCAGCGTGGGCACGTGGATGGTGGGCAGCCGGTCGACCCACTCGACGGATTTGAGATTGCCGTCGATGATGAACTCGCCGTCGGAGCCCCACATCTCGCGGTAAAGCGCCCAGTTGGTGGGTGCGTTGCCGCCGGCCGGATCGTAATTTGGATCGGGGCGCGCGCCGTAGAGAAATGGGAAGTAGCCCCAGCCCCACGCGAGAGTCTCGTACTCGGCCGGATAGCGGTCGTGCTCCCACGGTGCGCCCTTGCCAAACAGGCCGGCTTTTTCAAGCTCGTTCAGGCGAGCCAGCTTGTCGGGCGGCATGGCGGCCTTCTCGCGCGCCAGCACTTCGTTCATCTCGCGCGTTGAGGCGAAGGTGCTGTTCAGGATGAGGTGATTCAGGTGCTCCTGGTACTTGAGAGCGTAGGCTTCGGCCAGCACGCCGCCGCAACTGTGCCCCAGCAGGTCGATCTTGCCCAGGCCCAGCGCCACGCGCACCGCTTCCACGTCGTCGGCCATCTTTTCGATCGTGTACTGGCTCACGTCCTCGAGGTGCTCCGACTGGCCCGAGCCGCGCTCGTCGATGAAGATGAGGCGGTGCGTGCGCGCCAGCGGCAACAGGTAGGGAAGAAAGTAAGTGTGGTCGGCGCCGGGTCCGCCGTGCAGCACCATCAGCGGCGGGCCTTTGCCGAACTCGACGTAGTAGATCAGCACGCCGTGCGCATCGACGTAGCCTGACTGCTCGGGATAGACCGCGGACATGGTTTGAGCAAAGAGAGCGGGCAGAGCGAAGACCGATACGGCGAGGGCGAACGCAAACGGGGTCTTTTTCATGATGACAATGGTAAGGCAAGACAGCTGCCAGGGACCGAAGCGGTGCGCTTCATGGTGCCGAACAGGGCGCGCGCAAGCGCGCGGCTGCCCCACGCAGTGGTTTATTCTGCTCATATCGCATGACGAACGCAACCATCCCCAATCTGACGGCTTTTGACGAGGCCGCGCTCGACAAGGCGTTTGCCGCGCTGGAGGCGCAGGCGCGCGACGATGCCGCCGGCGTCGATACAGAAGGCTTCCGCCTGAAGTGGCTGGGCCGCAAGCAGGGCCTGCTCAACGAGGTTTCGGATCGCTGGCTCAAAGCCGCGCCGCCCCAAGCCAGGAAAGCCGTAGGCCAGCGCTTCAAAGTGCTCAAGGAACTCGTCGAGTCGCTGCTCGAAGGCGGGTCCGGCGCGGGACCATCGGACGCCGAATTGAAAGCGGAGGCGATTGACATCACGCTGCCGGGCACGCGGCGGCTCACCGGCGCCGAGCATCCCATTACGCGCACCATGAGCGAAATAGTGAGCGTGTTTGCGGCGCTCGGCTACTCGGTGGGCGTGGGGCCTGAGGTGGAAACCGATTATTACAACTTCGAGAGCATGAATTTTCCGCCCAACCATCCGGCGCGCGACACGCAGGACACGCTGGTGGTGGCCGGCCAGGAGCGCAGGCCGCTGCGCGACCGTTTGCTGTTGCGCACGCACACTTCGCCGGTGCAGATGCGGACCATGGAGCAGCAACCGCCGCCGGTGCGGATCGTGATTCCCGGCAAAGTACATCGCAACGACGCGGCCGACGCCACGCACTCGCCCATCTTTCATCAGGTCGAAGGGCTGTGCGTCGACACCAGCATCACCTTCAGCGATCTGAAGGGCACGCTCGACCACGCCATGAAGGCGCTTTTCGGATCGGCGGTCAAGACGCGGTTCTATCCGTCGTTTTTCCCGTTCACCGAGCCCTCGGCCGACGTGCAGATCAGTTGCATTTTCTGCGGCGGCAAAGGCTGCCGCAAGTGCAAGCAGTCGGGATGGATTGAGCTGCTGGGCTGCGGCATGGTGGACCCCGCGGTGTTCGCTTTCGCGGCGCTGAAGCAGCCGGCCTACGATCCTAAAAAGATCTCCGGCTTCGCCTTCGGCATGGGCGTGGAGCGCATCGCCATGATGAAGTACGGCATTAGCGAAATTGGCAGCTTGTTTGCGGGAGATATGCGGTTTTTGAATCAGTTTGCGTAGCGAGTTAGCGTGCGCTGAAGCGCACAGGTTAGCGGTGTTCGCCGCGCTTCGCGCGGTTAGCGGGGTTAGGCATGGGACGGACAAAGTCGTATCGCGAACTGATCGCCTGGCAGAAAGCGATGAATTTGGCGCAGTCTGCCTATGAACTCGCGACGCGATTCCCAAGAAAGACAGCATTCGCTCTTAGTGCCCAAATTCAGCGTGCGGCAGTATCGGTGCCAAGCAACATAGCAGAGGGTCATGGGAGACTTTCGGACTTGCAGTTTCGCCAATTCTTAGGGAATGCACGTGACTCGCTTTGTGAAGTCCAGACGCAAATGGAACTTGCGCGCAACCTCGGCTATCTCGATGCGGAGGAGTGGAGAACATTTATGGAGCAAAGCTGGGAGGTGGCGCGATTAATCAACGGCCTGATTACAGCTCTTCGCGACTCTGGACGCCAATCTGGTGGATCGCTAGCTCCGCTAACTGCGCGAAGCGCCGCTAACTCCGCTAGCTCGGCCCGAAGGGAATTGCGCTGATGCGGGTTCTCACCAAATGGCTCCGCAGTTACCTTCCCGCGCTCGCGGTTGACGACGCGCAGCTGGCCGAGGACCTGACCCTGCGCGGCATTGCCGTCGAAGGCATCTACCCGCTCGGCGAGCAGCACGGCTCGGGCGAAAACTCACTTTTCGAGATGGACATCACCACCAACCGCGTCGACGCCATGAATCACTACGGCATCGCGCGCGAAGCCGCAGCCATCTACTCGCTCGCGCTGAAGCCGCTCAACTTTCCGCTGCCGGCGCCGCGCGCCGCGAAGCATCCTTTCTCAGTGCGCATCGAAGCCGAAGACGCCTGCGGGCGCTTCACCGCCCGCGTGCTGCGCGACATCACCGTCGGCGAATCGCACGATTGGTTCCCCGGCGCGGAAGTGGCCACCTATTTTGCGCTGCTCGAGCAAAAGATGATCTCCAACGCCGTCGACGCCACCAACTTTGCGTGGCTGGCGATGGGCCAGCCCACGCACGCCTTCGATCTCGACAAGCTCGAGGGCGGCATTGTTGTGCGGCGCGCGCGCAAGGGCGAGCGCCTTAAGACACTCGACGGTGTGGAGCGCGTGCTCGACGCCGACGATCTGGTGGTCGCCGACCACAAGAAATCTCTGGCGCTGGCCGGTGTGATGGGCGGCTGGGAGACGATGATCACCGCCGGGACCAAAAACGTGCTGGTTGAGGCGGCGTGGTTCGATCCCATGGCGGTGCGGCAAACCGCGCGCCGCCACGGCCTGCACACCGACGCCAGCCATCGTTTCGAGCGCGGCGCCGATTTCAATGCGGCGCCGGTCGCCTCGGCTCTGGTGAGCGCGATTCTGCTAGCCAATGGCGGCTGGGTCGAAGGCGACCTGGTGGATGTGCGTGTCGGGTCTGCTGAAGAACGCACGGCGCGCCGCAAGCCGGTTCCGCTGGCGCTCAGCGAAGTGTGGCGAATTCTTGGCAGTACGCAGGACGGGGTGGGCATCAACTCAGACACCGCCGAAGATATGCTCGCCGCGCTAGGATGCGGGCTGGCCAAGGAATCAGGGAGGGCCGGCGCCGCGTGGCAGGTCACACTGCCCAGCTGGCGGCTCGATCTGGAACGCGAAATCGATCTCATCGAAGAAGTCGCACGCGTTTATGGTTACAACCGCTTCGCCAACACGCTGCCCGCGTTTGGCGAGGGCGTGCGTGCGCTGCCGTGGGCCGAAAAAGAAACCGCGGTGCGCGGTACGCTGCTGGCTGCGGGCTTCAACGAAGCCATCGCCGGCACCTTCTGCTCGGCGGCCGAGGCCGAGCTTACTGCTCCGCAGCCGGGACTGGTGGTGCCGCTGGGCAATCCGCTCAGCGACGAGGCGGGCGTGCTGCGCCCTTCGCTGGTGCCGGGCATGTTGACCATGATGGCAGGAAACCTGAACCGCGATGTAAGCGACGTGAGGCTGTTCGAGCTGGGCACCGTCTTCTCGGGCAGCGCGGACAAAGTAGACGAGCGTCCCGCGCTCGCGCTCGGCGCCGCAGGGAACCTGCCGGTAGATAGTGCGCTGCAGTCAATTCGCGAGATTGAATTTCACGATATGAAAGGCGTGGTTGAACAAGTTTTAGGGCAATTTGAGATGCGGGCAATTTATTTTGACCGCTTTCCCGCCGATGCCGGCCTTACGCCGCTGTGGCTGCATCCCTATCGCTCCGCGCGTATCGTAGCCGACGGCGTTACGGCAGGCTGGTTCGGCCAGTTGCATCCGCAGCAGGCTGCAGCGCGCAAAATCAAATCTGCTGTGCTGGTGGGCGAGCTCTATCTTGACCGGCTTTATGCGCTACCGCTGCGCCGGCCTGTCGCGCGCGAAATATCGCGTTTTCAATCAGTTAAGCGCGACTTCTCTTTGGTCCTGAACGAAAAAATCCCGTGGGAATCGATCGACCGCGCGCTTGCGGAACTGCGCATTCCGGAGTTGATCGAGTGGCGGGCTCGCGAAGTCTTCCACGATCCGCGCCTGAGTAAGGGCGAGTACGCCCTGCTGCTGGGCGCCACATTCCAGGCGCCGGACCGGACTTTGCGCGAAGACGAGCTCAGGAATTTTCAGGCGCGCGTGGTTGAGGCTGTGGAAATGGCCGGAGCGCGGCTGCGAACTTAAGCCAATTTGCTTGACGCTTTGGCGTATACTCGAACGAAAACACGCCCAGATCGGCGGAGGAATATTGAATGTCTGATTCTGCCTTGGAGACTGAGGTTGACGCTGAACCAAGGCCTCCGAAAGAAAAACGCAATCAAGGAAATCCCCAAGAGTCGCACACTGAGCCGGATGCACTGGCGGTGAGCGTCACCGATTTTGAAGCCCTCGAGGAACGCATCCATCGCGCCGTGGAGTTGGTGAAACGCGTGCGTACGGCGCGAGCCGAGGCTGAAGACCGTGCCACCAGCGCTGAGGCGCAGTTGCGCGCGCAGACTCCGGTGGTTGAGCAATTGCAAAGCGATTTGCAGGCACTGCGCGCGGAACGGGAACAGGTGCGGCAACGCGTAGAGCGGCTGCTCGGCCAGTTGGACGCTCTGGAACTGTGAGGCAGGAATGGCGGAAGTGCCGCGCGGCAAGGCCGGCGACTACGTTACGGTAGAAATCTACGACCAGCTCTATCATTTGTCGGGGCAGGACCCGGTGCACATTCGCGAGCTGGCCGCGTGCGTCGACGCCAAGATGCGAGCCGTGGCTGCACAAGGAAGGACGGCGGATTCTCTCCGCGTGGCCGTCCTGGCCGCCTTGAACCTCGCCGATGAGCTGGCTCAGGCTACCTCGGCTGATCTTCGCCTGGGTCACGCGCGCGCGGCCAACCTGCGCGTGATGCTGGATGAGGTCTTGGACGACGAGCGCAGCAAAGCGCGGTAGTTTCTCGCGCCGCCAGTTGTTTTGGAGTCCGTCGCCGGCGCAAATGCACGAGGGAGCGGCGCGCCTACTCGCTACAGCGGCGAAGTTACGTTTGATTTTAGAACGTGCTCACCGCCCGATCTCCGGAACCGATAGCCCACGGCAGATCTTGCGCGCTAACAAATCAGAAAGCTCAGTATGGCGCGGTACGGCCTCAGTCTGGCCGGTTTTGGGATTGCTCCACAAGGAGTGGGCCGCACCCTCGCGCTTGAGATAACAGCCGTGGAGGCGCAAGTGACGCAGAAGACCTTCCCGTTTCACAGGATCGTGACCGTCTCCCGAAGGGCATCAGAAGGAGCGCCGCGCAGGCCATCCTCGCGGCGGTCTTCGAGAATTAACTGAATCGCGGCGCTAAGATTTTCGCGGCACTCTTCGAGCGTTCGTCCCTGTCCATTCGCGCCGGGAATCTCAGGCGACCAGCCGACAAACCAATCGCCGTCGCGCTCAATGACGGCCGTGAACTCATTCCGCATGCAGAGAGTATAACGCGGATCGGGTTAGACTGCGTGCCACGGAGCCTTACTTCGCCGCCAGCTGCCGCAGCACGTACTGCAAAATGCCTCCGTGCTTGTAGTACTCGATCTCCTGCGGCGTGTCGATGCGGATGCGGGCCTCGAAGGTCTTTTTCCGGCCGTCGGCGGCCGTGGCCACAACGCCCACGGTGCGGCCATTGGCGAACCTGGCGTCGAGGCGCTCCTTGAAGCCCAAAACCTCGAAGGTCTCCTCGCCGGTGAGCCCCAGCGACTCCACATTCTTGCCCGCCTCAAACTCCAGCGGCAATATTCCCATGCCCACCAGGTTCGATCGGTGGATGCGTTCGAAGCTTTCGGCGATGACCGCGCACACGCCCAGCAGCTTGGGACCTTTTGCCGCCCAGTCGCGCGATGAGCCGGATCCGTACTCCTTGCCGGCCAGAATGATGAGCGGGACCTTGCGTTCGGCGTACTTCACGCTGGCGTCGAAGATCGACATCGGCTCGCCCTCGGGCAGCAATCGCGTGACGCCGCCCTCGGTGCCCGGCGCGAGCTTGTTGCGCAGGCGCACATTGGCAAACGTGCCGCGCACCATCACTTCGTGGTTGCCGCGCCGCGAGCCGTAGGAATTGAAATCGGCTGGCTTCACGCCGCGGGCCGATAGATATTGACCAGCCGGGCCGTTGGCCTTGATGGAACCAGCCGGCGAAATGTGATCGGTGGTGACAGAATCGCCCAGCACCGCCAGCACGCGCGCGCCGGCAATGCCGGCCAGAGGCACGGGGGTCATGGTCATGCCGTCGAAGTAGGGCGCTTGCCGAATGTAGGTCGAATCCGGCTCCCACCGGTACACTTCGCCGGTGGGGAAACTCAAACCCTGCCAACTGGCGTCGCCTTCTGTCACCCTGGCGTACTCTTTGCGGAAACCCTCGCTCGAAACGGCGCGCTCGATGGCCTCGGAGACCTCCTTTTGCGCCGGCCAGATGTCGCGCAGATAAACGGGCTTGCCATCCTTGCCGTTGCCCAGCGGATCGGTGTCGAAGTTGTGCCCGATGCGTCCGGCCAGCGCGTAGGCCACCACCAGCGGCGGGCTCATGAGGTAATTGGCGCGCACTTCAACATTCACCCGGCCCTCAAAGTTGCGATTGCCGCTGAGCACGCTGACGGCGACCAGCCCGTGCTCGTCAATCGATTTGGAAACGTCGGCGGGCAACGGGCCCGAGTTGCCGATGCAGGTGGTGCAGCCGTAACCGACTACGTTGAAGCGCAGCTTTTCGAGATAGGGAAGCAGGCCCGCCTTCTGGTAGTAGTCCGTGACCACGCGCGAGCCGGGCGCGAGGGAAGTCTTGACCCACGGCGGGACGGTGAGTCCGCGTTCGACCGCTTTTTTTGCCAGCAGTCCCGCGGCCACCATCACCGAGGGATTCGACGTGTTGGTGCAACTGGTAATGGCGGCGATCACCACCGAGCCGTGATCGAGATACGGATCGGGATCGACATGGAAGCGCTCTTTCACTGTGGTGGTGACGTGGAGCGGAGTCGCCGGCGGCGCCGGCGAAGTTGCGGGGCCCTCGTTCTCTTCTGCGGCCACCGCCTTGTCAGTGAAGGCTGTGGTACGCTGCCACACCGCGGCCGTGCGCGAGCCCAGCGGCTTGGCCGTGGGCGCAAGCAGCGTGGGCAATTGCTGCGCAAAGTTTGCGGCCGCGTCTTTCAGCAGCACGCGATCCTGCGGGCGCCTGGGCCCGGCCACGCTGGGTTCAACCGTTCCCAGGTCGAGTTCCAACGTCTGGGAGTACTCGGCCTCGGGTGCACCGGCAGTGTGGAACAGCTCCTGCTCTTGGTAATAGGCCTCGACCAGCGCGATCTGTTCTTCGCTGCGCCCGGTCAGGCGCAGGTAGCGCAGGGTCTCAGCGTCTACGGGAAAGATGCCGCAGGTGGCGCCGTACTCGGGCGCCATGTTGCCGATGGTGGCGCGGTCGGCGAGCGGCAACTGCGCCAGGCCGTCGCCATAGAATTCAACAAATTTGCCAACTACGCCCAGCTTGCGCAGCGCCTGCGTCACGGTGAGCACCAGGTCAGTCGCCGTGGCGCCCTCGCGCAGCTTGCCGGTGAGCTTGTAGCCCACCACCTGCGGGATCAGCATGCTCACCGGCTGGCCCAGCATGGCCGCTTCGGCCTCGATGCCGCCCACGCCCCATCCCAGCACACCGAGGCCGTTGATCATGGTGGTGTGCGAATCGGTGCCCACCAGCGTGTCGGGATAGGCAAACCACTCGCCGTTGACCTGCGCGGTGAAGACCACACGGGCGAGATGTTCCAGATTCACCTGGTGGCAGATGCCCATGCCCGGCGGCACAACGGAGAAATTGCGAAAGGCCGTCTGGCCCCACTTGAGAAATGCGTAGCGCTCGCGGTTGCGCTGAAATTCGAGCAGGGAATTGGCCTCGTAGGCGAGCGGCGTGCCGTACTCGTCCACCTGCACGGAGTGATCGATGACCAGCTCGGCGGGAGCCAGCGGATTCACCCGCTCCGCGTCGCCGCCGAGAGTTTTGATGGCGTCGCGCATGGCGGCCAGGTCGACCACGGCCGGCACTCCGGTGAAATCCTGCATCAGCACGCGCGCCGGCATGTAGGCAATTTCGCGGCTGGGCTCGGCCTTTGGTTGCCAGTTGGCCAGGAACTCGATGTCCGCGGCGGTTACATTGACGCCGTCTTCGCGGCGCAGCAGATTCTCGAGCAGTATCTTGAGGCTGAAGGGCAGACGCTTGAGGTTGAACCCGCGGCGGGCGAGCGCGGGCAATCGGTAGATGGTGTATTTTTTGTTGCCGGAAGTGAGCACGGCCTGGCTCTGAAAGCTGTTCATCGGTAAATCCTCCCAGCGGGGCTAGCGGAGTTAATCGTGCGGTGCCGTATTTTCGCTGGCGCGCATCTGCGGGCGCGAATTAGCGCGAGATGGCGGGCCAAAACTTGTCGGAAATAGATTACTCAGAGGGAGCGATCAGCGTCCACGGTCGTGGCGGCCGCGGCGGAAGCGCTTGAAGCGGGGCAGGCCGGCGATGGGAGGGCGGGGCATGATCTACGAAGAAATTGTAGCGCAAGTCAAGCCTTTGCCGGAACGACCGTGGTGGGTCGGTTTGAAAAGCTTCCCTCAGGGGCTGAAGCCCGAATAAGTTTCGAACATTTGCGGCACCGCTAAAGTCACCCCGGCGACGAAGACCTGTCGCCGGGGCCCCGACAAGCCGTGCCCTTTCAAAACAACTTCAAACTGACCCGATCGAGATGACTTGCATACGGAAGATGCTGCAACTAGGCTACGAAGCATAGTTGCCAGGAGGTTTTCGATGAGGCATTGCGCGGGCCGATGGACGATGGCGCTCACGCTGCTGCCGGCCGCAGTGGCCGGCGCCCAAACCATGTCGATGCCGGCGGCGCCGGCGCCATCTGCCCCGGCAGCGCATTCCTGGCCGGCCACCGACGGCGCCGTGACGCTGGACAACTTCCGCTTCGGCACGGGCCAGACGCTGCCGCAACTCCGCCTGCACTACATCACGCTGGGCGCCGTGCATCGCAATGCCGCCGGCCACGTAGACAACGCGGTGCTACTGCTGCACGGCACCGGAGGCAGCGCGCACTCGCTCATGAATCCGGTGTTTTCCGGCGTCCTCTTCGGTCCCGGCGCGCCGCTCGACATCACGAAGTATTTCCTGATTCTGCCCGACGACATCGGCCATGGGGAAAGCTCCAAGCCGTCCGACGGCCTGCACGCGCACTTTCCGGCGTACGACTACGACGACATGGTGCGCAGCCAGCGCATGATGCTCGACGCCATGAAGATCGATCATTTGCGGCTGATCCTGGGAACGTCGATGGGCTGCATGCAGAGCTTTGTCTGGGGCGAGACGTATCCCGGCTTTGCCGACGCGCTGATGCCGCTGGCCTGCTTGCCGGCGCCGATTGCGGGACGCAACCGGATGATGCGCTACATGGCCATTCAGGCCATCAAGCTTGATCCGGCGTGGATGGGCGGCGAATACAAGACCGAACCGGTGGAGGGGCTGCGCACGGCCAACGAGATGGTGCTGATCATGGGATCGAGTCCGCTCCAAATGCAAAAGCAGGCGCCTACGCGCGCGGCGGCAGAGGCCTATGTCGATCGCTATCTCGAACGCACCATGCCGCACACCGATGCCAACGACCTGATCTACCAGTTCGATGCCAGCCGCAATTACGATCCCAGCCCGCATCTCGACCGCATTACTGTGCCGGTGATGTGGATCAACTCCGCCGACGACTTCGTCAATCCGCCCGAGCTGGGCATCGCCCAGGAGATGGTGACGCGCATGCCCAAGGCGCGCTTTGTGCTGATTCCCATCTCCGGCGCCACGCGCGGTCATGGCACCCACACCGTGGCCGCGATTTGGGAAAACTACCTTATCGAGCTGATGAAGGAGTCGGAGCCCAAGCCGTAGTGGCCATCAGGGATATATGTCGTGTTACGATATATGTCAGAGGCCTGTTTGCATGCTTCGTACCCTTGCGCACGCTCCCTCGCACCACCGAGGAAGGATTTCGCCCGCCCTCTACCGCCGGCTTGCCGAATTCCGTTACCGCATCCGCCGGTTTCTGCACGTCAGCGAAGAGATCGCCCGCTCCAGTGGCATTGAGCCGCAACAGCACCAGCTGATGCTGGCCATCAAGGGGCTGGCGCCAGGCGCGCGGCCCAACCTCAACACGCTGTCGGAACGGCTTTGCCTGCGCCATCACAGCACGGTGGAACTTGTCGACCGGCTGGAGAAACAGGGCGCGGTTGTGCGCCGGCCCAGCGATCGCGACGGCCGCGAAGTTCTGGTGGAGCTCACAGCACACGGAGAACGGCTGCTGCACCAGCTATCGGCCCTGATCCGGCAGGAATTGATGGTGACGGGTCCGGCGCTGGCGGCATCGCTGCGCGCGATATTGGCCCATTCGCCGGTGAAGGGAAGGAAGCTCCATGCCTAGCTCCCGCCGCGCCAAGCCGCAACATACGATTTTGGACGAACTGGGCGACTTTACCACCACCTTCCGCGTCGTTCCCATCGCCCTTATGGCCATCGGCATCGGCGCCATCAGCGCATTCGTCGCGTGGTTTCTGCTGCGGCTCATCGGCCTGTTCACAAATATTTCTTACTATCACCGCTTCAGCACGGCGTTTGTCTCGCCGGCGGGCAATCATCTGGGCTATTACGCAGTGCTGGTGCCCGTCCTCGGTTCACTCATCGTGGGTTTCATGGCGCGCTACGGATCTGAACAGATTCGCGGGCACGGCATTCCCGAGGCGATCGAAGCCATTCTGATGGACGGCAGCAGGGTGAAGCCCCGGCTGGCCATCCTCAAACCGCTCTCGGCAGCCATCTCCATCGGCACCGGAGGCCCGTTTGGCGCCGAAGGGCCGATCATCATGACCGGCGGAGCGTTTGGGTCGATGATTGCGCAATTCTTTCACTTCACCAGCATGGAGCGCAGAACGCTGCTGGTAGCGGGCGCAGCCGCCGGAATGTCGGCCACCTTCGCCGCGCCGCTTTCGTCGGTGCTCATCGGGGTGGAGCTGCTTCTGTTTGAATGGAAGCCGCGCAGCGCGATTCCGGTCGCCCTGGCCAGCGCCACGGCCTGCGCGGTCCGCCGCTACATCCTCGGGCTCGGCCCGCTTTTTCCGGTTGGCCAGCATCCGGTTTTTATCGGGCCCAAAGGCCTGGGCGGCTGCGTCATTGCCGGGCTCGCCGCCGGGGCCCTCTCGGCTCTGCTCACGCTGGGCGTTTACGCCGCAGAAGATCTCTTCAAAAAATTACCCATCCACTGGATGTGGTGGCCGGCCATCGGCGGCGTCTTTGTGGGAATCGGCGGCCTGATCTTTCCGCAGGCGCTGGGCGTTGGCTACGACACCATCGCCATGCTGCTCAAGGGCAACGTACCGTTGTACATCTTTGCCGGAGTGCTTCTGGTGAAATCGGCCATCTGGATGATCTCGCTGGGCTCAGGCACATCGGGCGGCGTGCTGGCTCCGCTGCTGATGATGGGCGCAGCGCTGGGCGGCATCGAGAGCATCTTTCTGCCCAACTTCGGTCCGGGGTTCTGGCCGCTGGTCAGCATGGGCGCCATCCTGGGCGGCACCATGCGCTCGCCGTTTACAGGAATTGTGTTCGCCATCGAGCTCACACACGACCTGAATCTTCTGCTGCCGCTGCTGGTGGCGAGTTTTCTTGCCCATGCGTTTACTGTGCTGGCGCTGAAGCGGTCGATTCTGACGGAGAAGATTTCACGCCGCGGCTATCATCTGAGCCGCGAATACGCACTGGATCCGCTGGAGATTCTGTTTGCCCGCGAGGTGATGCGCACCGACGTGGTGGGGCTGCCCGGCGCCGAAACGCTCCGCGAAGTGGAAGAGAAGTTTAACGCCGGCCGCATGGAGGGCCATCTGCTGTTTCCGGTCGTCGACCCGGACAACGGATTGGTAGGCGTCGTCACGCGGAAGCAGCTCTTCAAGCAATTTGCGCAGCCGCAGGATGATGCCGCGCCGGCGCGGCTTTCGGAGATCGCGTTTTCCAGCCCGGTGGTGGCCTTTGCCGGCGAGCCCCTGCGCATGGTTGTGCAGCGCATGGCTGAGTCGGGCATTACCCGCCTGCCCGTGGTTGCTTCGCGAGAGGACAGGCGGCTTGTGGGCATGATTTCGCTCAGCGATCTGCTGCGAGCCAGAGCTCAGAACCTGGAGGAGGAGCGCACCCGCGATACGGTTCTGCACATCCGTTTCCCCTTCGTGCGTGGGCCTAAATCCGGAGGCGGCGCGCCTCGTCCTGAGGCCAGCGGAGACGCGGTTGCGAGCGCCAACGACGCGGCGCGATAAGGCCCAGGCAGGTTTCCACACCGCTGCCCCCAACGATCGGGATTCCCCAAAGCGCCCTCTGGCTTTTGAGGGTGGAAGGATGGGTCTTCGTCAATGGGGGTGGTAGACGGGCCGTCGTGCGGGCGTCTACGCCCACACTCAGCTCAAATCGGTTCGCCCTGGAGCAACACCTGAGGCGTTTGGCCGGCTACCTAACGAAGCGCTCTGTGAAAATCGGCCATCCATTCGCCGCCGCCCTGTTCCCTATACTGAAGATGCTCCACGATTCGCGGCGAGGGCTCCCCAGCATTGAAATATTGGTCCGGCATCGAAAAGCTGTTCAGGCGTTTTTTTGCGTGGCTGGCGCGTCGCATGCCCAGCGAGCGGCAGCGGATGCTGGTAATCATGATCCTGGCGGGCGGGTTGGGCGGCCTGTCCGCAGTTGCCTTTCACATCAGTGTGACCCAGCTCTACGGAATCCTGATCGATCGCGCCGCGTCTGCGCGGGGCCACTCCTGGATCTGGTTCACGATCCTCACTCCGGCGCTGGGGGGACTGGCGGCCGGCGTTGGACTCACCTATTGGGTTCCCGCCGCCGCGGGCAGCGGAATTCCTCAGGTAAAAACGGCGTACACCTTCCGCTCCGGCGCCATCACCATGAAGGAGACAATCGGCAAGTTCGTCTTGTGCGCGCTGCAACTGGGCAGCGGCGCGTCGCTGGGCGTGGAGGGTCCCACGGTGCAGATTTGCGCCGGCGTGAGCAGCTTTTTGTCGCGCGTGGCACGCCTGAGCCCGATCAACCGCAAGCGCATGGCCTCGGTGGGCATGGCCGCGGGCATCGCCGCGGCGTTCAACGCGCCCATCGCTGCTGTCACGTTCACGCTCGAAGAGCTGATCGGCAGCATCGACCAGACCATGCTCTCCGGCGTGATTGTGGCCGCCGCGCTGGCCGCCGTAGTGGAACACAGCATCCTCGGCTCCAATCCCATCTTTCATGTACCGCGGCTGCAAACCTTCACTCTTGCCAAAGCCTCGTCGCTGATCTGGTACGCGCTGCTGGGGCTGCTGGCGGCATTCGTCTCCGTAGCGTTTACTGATTCGCTGCTGTGGCTGCGCGCCTGGTTCAAGTCGCTGAGCCATGTGCCCAAGTGGATTCAGCCGGCCATCGGCGCCGGGGCAGCCGGCGGCTTTGCCGTGATTGCGCTGTGGTTTTTCCACGTCAACGGCATTGCCGGCGATCCCTACAAGACGCTCACCCAGTCGCTTCTGGGCAACCTGCCCGTCACGGCCATGGTGGTGCTGTGCGTACTGAAGCTGGCGGCGACGGTCACGTCGTATTCGAGCGGGGGTTCGGGCGGCATTTTTGCGCCCTCGCTGTTTATGGGCGGCATGCTGGGCGGCGCGGTGGGCTATCTCGACGTCACCATCTTCCATCACCCCGCCGATACCGTCGGCGCCTTCGCAGTGGTGGGTATGGGCGCGGTGTTCGCGGGGATTGTGCGTGCGCCTATCACGTCGATCCTCATCATCTACGAGATGACCGGCGCCTACGGCCTGGTGCTGCCCATGATGATCGCCAACATGAGCGCCTTTGCGCTGGCTCGCTATTGGCGGCATACGCCCGTCTACGAAGCGCTGCTGGAGCAGGACGGCATTTATCTGGATCGGAGGCATAAGCTGCGCGATGCGGGCGCGCAACACGCCCTGCCGGCTGAAGAGGTGGGCTCAGAGCGCGCCCATACGGGCCCGGTATGAAAGCAAGGATGCCCGCGCTACCTCAATATCGCGGCGGCTCCATGTTGTAGAGGAAGTAAGCGCGCAGCTCCAGATAGGGTCCATGGAACTCGCGCGGCAGCGAGGGATAGCTGGAGCCGGTGATGGCGCCCCAGGCGGCGCGGTCCAGTCCGGTATCGCCGGAGCGGCCATCCAGCTGCATGTCGACCACCTGGCCGTTGGGCAGCACCTTGAAATGGATCACCACCACACCCTGCTTCAGGATGGGTGGGTTCACTTCGTCGGGAATCAGCGGGTCCCAGGTGTGCTCAGTGATGTAGTGCCAGCGCGCCAGCCAGGAGTTGAAGTCGACGCCCTGCGTATCAGACAGAATCTGGACGCCGCCACCGGCGCCAGGATGCATGGGCAACCCGCCCGAAGGCGCCTGGCCGTAGTTCTCCTGGCCCTTTCCTTGCATGGCCTTGCGCATGTCTTCACGTAACTGGTCGGCGGGATTTTGCGAGCCCATGGCGAAGTTGGGCTTGGCGGGAACGCCCGTGGGACGCGGCGCTTCTACCTGGGCTTGCGACTCCGGAGTGGGCGGAACGGGTTGCGCGGCCTGCGGCTTGGGCTGCTCAGGAGACTGCACCTGCTGCTGTGCGGCCGGCGGAGGCGGCGACTCGCGGTTCAGCTCGTCCAGCGTCTTCTTGTCGATCAGCGGCTGTTTAGGCAGCGGCTTGACCACTACCCTGGGCTGCGTCTTGCGAACCGCGTCGGGAGGCAGATCGAGATAAGTCAGATCCTTGCGTTCCTTGATGGCCTCGAACGGATCAATCACCTTGGGAACTCTGAAGATGTAGGTCGGAATCCAGGTGATGGCCGAGAAGAAAAGGATGTGCAGCAGCAGGGCCAGCCAGAAGCCCTCGCGCAATCGTGACCAGCGGCGCTCATCCTCGAGCTCGCTGATCATCTCCAGCAGTTCGTGCGTCTCGTAGTCGGCCCAGCGCGAGCCGCGCAATGCGGGTGAAGGCGACTCGCGCGGCTCCGGGGGTTGCAATGGCACCAGGTCGCGCTCAGAGAAAGTGTCCAGCCCCAGAATCGACCCGGTGATCGACGATTCCCGGGCAGGGCGGTCCGATGGCGCGCCCGGGTCGGCGGGTTCCTTGGCTTTCTTCACTTCGGCTGGCGCTTCACTAATGGGCATTCGATAGGGTTTGGGAACCTCTGCAGACGCAGCGCATCCCCACCCGCTCCGTCCGCGAGTCCTTCCGTTTGTATTCTCTCATCCCCGCAAAATCTCTGCGCAATCGCTCCCACTTACAATGGATCTTATTGAATTGACGCAAGAAATGCCGGAAAGGACAGCGATTGAAGCGATTTTTTGTGCGCCTGATGGCGGATTGGAAGCTGATCATTCTGCCGGCGCTCATCAAATGGGGCATTTGGGGTGTGGCCGCGGTGGCGGTGCTCGATTCCTCGAGCCTTCCCGTGCCCATGGACGCCATTCTGGCGGTCTTCGTCTGGAACGACAAGCGCCACTTCTGGCTGTATTGCCTGATGGCTGCAGCCGGCTCCGCTATCGGCGGTCTGGTGCCCTACTGGCTGGGCCGCGCCGGGGGCGAGCTCTTCCTGCTCAAGCGCGTGGATCGCGCCAAATTCGACGCCATGCGCCATCGTTTCCAGCGCCAGGAGTTCCTGGCGGTGATGATTCCTTCCATGATGCCGCCGCCGGCGCCGTGGAAGATGTTCATTTTTGCTTCCGGCGTTTTTGGAATGCGCGTCCCGCTATTCTTAGTGGCCGTCCTCGCCGGCAGAATGGTGCGCTGGCTCATTCTTTCGCTGCTGGTACTCAAGCTCGGTCCCGGTGCGGCCGACCTGGTGGCGCACCACGCCCTGGCCTCGGTGCTGATCGTGGGCGTGCTGGCTGCTGGTGGCTTCGCCTGGTGGTGGATGCGCAAGAGGCGCGCGGGGAAGGCGCTGGAAGGATAGAGAGGGCTTGCGGGCGAATTCGAAGGATGCCCGGCGTTACGGACGGCGGTACTCAGTCGAGCAGCTTTTCGATTTCCGCAAGGTCGAACCGGCAGGCGCTGCCGGGGAATTCGAACGGCTGCGGCGGCAACGACTCGAGTCCTCCGCGGCAATAGCGGAAGTGCCGGCCATTGGGATCGAGCAAGAGAATCGTCTGGATGCCCATGCGCTCATAGTCGGCCAGTTTCACCATCATGCGATTCAGCGAATCTTCGGGCGAGAGAATCTCAATGACCGCGATGGGCGGACGCGCGATGATCTGCTCGACGGGAAGGTTGCGGTCGAGGACAGTCACGTCAGGAACGCGGAAGCGAGTCCTCGAGACCTGGACCCGAAGTTCGGGCCTGACACGGATCGCCCGCTTCTGCGCGTGTTCCGCAAACCAAGCAGGAGCGCGTGTTGCCACGAAGAATGATCGTACTCACCTGGGGGTCTTTCCTCGATCACGCCATCCACGTACTCAGCGTCGGGCTCGTAGGTGGAGCGCAGATAGACCTCAAGCGGCACATAGCGGGTTGTGCTGCCGCTGACATCGGTGCTCCCTTCCCGAGCCAGGCTCGCGACGTCGGAACTATTTGCCCGCGACCGCCTCTTGCGCGCGGGCCTGGTGCATGCGCCGCACCAGCTCAGGCAGACCCAGCACGACTGCAAGCACAAGCGACGTGGCCAGCAGATCGTTGCGATAGAAGGGAACGCCGGCCCAGTAGCAGGCCGCCAGGCCGGCCAGCGAGCGCGGATATTCGTTGAAGCTGTTGAACGCCCACACGCCGAAGTTGGAAACGAGGAAGAACGACGTGGGCCCGAGAAGCGCTCCGGCCGCCCCGCGCGCAAAGGTCACGCGCTTGCGCAGCAATGCGGAGCCCAGCAGCATGGCCGCCAGGTACCAGCCCCAACTGATCACTGACTCCCAACCAATCCGGAATCCGTGATACTGGAAGACCGTCAGATAGCAATCGGTGGTGATGAGAGCCGCCAGGGGAGCGAGCATCTCACGCCAGGGACGCTTGGCGCCAAAGTAAAGCAGGCAGGGGGTGACGGCCGTAAAGTGCCACCACGGGGCATGAGGGATCACGCGCGATACAACGGCAACCAGCAGGAGCAGATATGCGGCCATGTTCACCTCGTGAAGCGGGGTCTACCGGAGATTCCGGGTCATCCGAACAGCGAAAAGCAAAGGGCTTGATCCATTCTGCGGCGGGTCTTGCTGAGGGTCAACCGCAGCCCGCTTGCGCCGTCACCATTCCATCATACCAACAGATTTTTCATCCTGCGAATTCGCAGGGCAATTCATGGGGAGCTTGCGCTGTTTCCCACCCTTCGAGCAAATGCGCTCGAAGGATGGGGCAACACAGCGTTGGAGATGTCCTGAGTTCGGTGGGCGCCAACGCGAACGGCTTATCGCTGGACCCGGCCATCCATCACTTCGCCGGCGCCGTCGCGGCCGTCGACAATGTATACCCAGCCCACGAGCGGCGCGCGCCGCGAGGGCTGTCTGCCCATAAACGAATAATCGAAACGAAGGTCGAGGAACTCGACCGTCGTCCACCGGTTCGGCGGCAAGGGCGGCGGATCAAGCCCGCGCACCGGCTCCTGGCCCAGGTCGCGCACCACGGCCCAGGTTCCCCAATCCAGATAGACCCGGCCCAGCAGCGTGCGCTTGGCAGCTTCCACGGCGGGCGTATCGGCAGGCTTGTACATCACGTCGCGGCGCGGGTCGCTGTCAATCGATCCCGCCCACGTGTCGATTTCCGCGGTCTGGTAGAAGCCGGGGGTTTCAACGACCGCGTGCCAGCGAAAGGGATTCACCGGGTACGGTTCGGCTGCCATGCGCGTCACCGGCTCTGAAGCGATCTGCGTGTTCTGAAGCGTGGCCAGCGCGTGCGCGTGCTCTGCCCACCGCCAGCAACCGAGCACCACCATGCCGGCCAGAGCAAAGATGGCCCAGGCGCGCCCGCGAAACGGCTGCTTGCGAGCGCCGATCTCGCGATCGGCCAGCCCCAGCACCCAGGGCATGAAAAAGGCGAGGAAGAACAGCACCCACAACACCGGCTCGGCGATGAACATAAAGCTGCCCGCGTACCAGCGGGAATTGAGAGGGAAGAAGGGGCGCACGCCATAGTTATTCGTCCAGTCGAGCGCCAAATGGGTGAGCGCGGCAACGCACGCCGTGGCATAGAGCCAGCCCCAGTGAATACGCTGGCGCTGCCGCCGCCGGTATGGACTCTCCAGGGCAGCGGCCGCCAGAGGCGCTGAGGCCGGGCTGGGTTCCATCGCATCCTTCTCGTCCGCACCGGCGAAGACGTACGGTGGAATCATGTCAGCCGTTTCGTCGTGGACCTGGCGTAAGCGATGCAGCATCCAAACGGCGCCCAACACTGCCCCCGCTATCACCGGCACAGCCCAGATGGTGTGCGTAATGCCGCGATGGTGCTTGAGCTCCTCGACGGGCCCGGCAAATCCCCACAGGATATCCAGGTCGGCAGCTTCGGCGGCCAGCACAGCGGCCAGAGTAGCGTAAGCGGTTTTGCGGTTGAATCCGGCGCGGCCGAGGCATGCGCCGGTCAAGAAGTGTGTGACAGGTTCCATCAGGCGTTGTTGCGGTGCTCGCTTTCGTGGTTGCTGTTGCCGTGATGTGCGGGCAAGGATCCCGGCGCTACACGTTCAAGGTCGTGCTCCACTTGTTTCTAGCTCGCCCACTCGCCCTTGCGCATCAGCGGTTCGGCCGCGCCCGATGCGGTGATTCCGTCGATATCGAGCTGGCCAGACCCGATCATCCAATCCACGTGGATCAGGCTCTCATTCGCCCCCCGAGCGGCCAGTTCCTGCGGTGAAAGCTTGTCGCCATCGATCAGGCACGACGAGTACGACTGGCCCAGCGCGATATGCGATGCGGCATTTTCATCGAAAAGGGTGTTCAGAAACACCAGGCCGCTCCGGGCGATCGGCGAAGACTGCGGAACCAGCGCCACTTCGCCCAGACGTCCCGCGCCATCGTCGGTCTCAATCAGTTTTTCCAGCACACCCTGGCCGCGGGTTGCGTACACCTCTACAACGCGGCCGCCCTCAAACCTTACGCGGATGCCCTCGATCATGGTGCCCTGATGCGAAAGCGGCTTGCTGGCGGTCACCGTGCCGTCGGCGCGATCCTTGTGCGGCGTGGTAAACACCTCTTCAGTGGGCATGTTGGGAATGCAATAGTTTCCGTTGGCTGCCGTGGTGCCTCCGCCCAGCCACTCGTGGCCGTCAGCCAGTCCCAGGCGGAAATCGGTGCCAGGCCCGCGGTAATCGAGCGCCGCGTAGCGCTTGTCATTCAGAAACGCGGCACGTTGATGCAGGTCGGCGTCGTGCTTCTTCCAGGCGGCGACGGGATCGGCGGTATGGATGCGCGTGGTGGAAAAAATCGCATCCCAGAGTTGGGCAAGCGCCACGCCGGGCGCGTCGTTGGGGAACATGGCCTCAGCCCACGCCGGGGTGGCGCCGGCCACAATCGTCCAGTTGATCTCGTGGCGCGTAATCAGCTCCAGCGCCGGGCGGTAGGCCTTTGAAACAGCACGATTGGCGCGTCCCACCTTGCCCGGATCCTGGTTGGCGAGCAACGCGGGGTTGGCTCCCGCAATGGCCAGCCGCGCCGACCCGCTCTTGAAGGCCGCCGCCATTCCCTCATAAAGCCACCCCGCGGCGTAGTCGAAGCTGGCGTCGGGCGCGAAGCGATAGCGCATCAGCGTGGACTCGTCGTCAGCGTAGAGCGTGGTGACCAGGCGGGCGCCGGCGCGATACGCCTGCTCAGTGATGCGCCGGGCCAGGTCGATGCAATCCAGCGAAGCGGTCATCACCAGTTCCTGACCGGGCTTGAGGCCGAGGCCGACATGGACCGCAACTGCGGCCAGCTGATCCAGGTTCTCGGCGTGCGTGCGCATTTCAGGAGCAATTGCGGTGGGAGTCATCGTTCATCCAATTTTTTCGAGATTTCTGCGGTATCAGCAGCCGCGCATTCGGCCATCGTGGGCCGGATGCTCTTATTGTAGGCGTTCGCGCAGGCAGGAATGCGCGGCGGGCGTTACCTGCGGGTTTGTGGTTTCCCAGGCCTCAAAATCGAGATCTGGGAAACCCATCCGCTATTATTTTTCCCGCATCGTTGGAGTGAATGTGACGCCCACAAGCAGTCCCTCGGGCGAGATGAATCGGCTTACGGTTTGGCCCCAGGGTTCCTTCTTGTTCTTGATCAGCATTCGGTATCCCCGCGATTCTAGATCCGCCGTTGCCTTCTGAACGTTTTCCACCTCAAATTCCAACCATGCCTGGGGGATGGGAATCTCACCGGGCCAGGATTCGCTGCCGAAACAGGACTGCGCTGCCTGGAACAGCGGCCAGAGCGCAAAGTGCTTGGCCCCTTGAAGAGAGCCCGTATACAGATAGCCGCCCGCGTCTTCTTTGAAGGGGATGCCGAGGCTTTCGCCGTACAGCCCGCGGCTTTCAGCAATATTGCGATCGATCGGACCAAAACCTGCGATGAATAGAACTTCTGTGCCTATGCCCGCCATACCGGCCCCGCCCTCCTGCATCTTTAGAGTATCGATCATCGCGCAGCGCTGCCCGGCGACTGCTCCGGACCATCAGATAGCCGCGGCGGATTTGTGGCAGTCTCTCTTTGGCCTACAATCAGGATTGGATTTTTTGGGCCATTCGAGGGAGGCCGTCATGATGCATCCACGCACGCGCCGCATTTGTCCAGGAATTCTGTCCAGGGGAATTTTCTTTGTCATCGTCGTAGCTGCCGCCGCAACCTGCGCCGCGCAGGCCCCTGCTGCTGGAGCGGCTTTCGGCCCTGACAATCCCTTTTACGCGCCCAGCACACTGCCGTTCCAGGCGCCGCCCTTCGACAAGATCAAAGACAGCGACTACCAGCCGGCCATCGACGCCGGCATGGAGCAGCAATTGACCCAAGTGGAAGCCATCGCCGGCAACTCCGCAGCACCTACCTTTGAAAACACAATGGTGGCGCTGGAGCGCTCGGGCCGTCTGCTCGACCGCGTGTCGTTTGTGTTCAACTGCATCACGGCCGCCAACCTCGACGACACGTTGCAGAAGACGCAGGACTACGAAGCTCCGCGGCTGGCCGCGCACTACGATGCCATTTTTCTCAATGCCAAGCTGTTCGCACGCATCAAGGCGATTTACGACCAGCGCGCCTCGCTCAAACTCGACCCCGAATCGCTGCGGCTGGTGGAGTACGACTACCAGCAGTTTGTGAAGGCCGGCGCCAACCTCAGCGACGAGGGCAAGGAAAAGCTGAAGAAGATCAATGAAGAGGATGCGGCGCTGGAAAATACGTTCAGCAATCAGTTGCTGGCCGACAGCAAAGAGGGCGCGTTCACTACCACCGATGCGCACGCACTCGACGGCCTGAGCGAGGCGCAGTTAGCCGCGGCCGCTGCGGACGCAAAGGCGCGAGGCCAGCAGGGATGGTTGCTCCCGCTGGATAACACCACGCAGCAGGGCGTATTGGCCGACCTTGCCAATCGCTCCACGCGCCAGGCCATCTTCTCCAATTCCTGGAACCGCGCCGAGCGAGGGGGCGCCAACGACACGCGCGCGACCATCGCGCGCCTGGCGCAACTGCGCGCGCAGAAGGCCGCGCTGCTGGGCTATCCCAACTTCGCGGCGTGGGATCTGACCGACCAGATGGCCAAAACCCCCGAGGCGGCTGCGCAATTCATCGATGCGCTGGTGCCGGCATCGACGGCCCGGGCCGCGCGCGAGGCCAAAGACATCCAGGCGCTCATCGATTCCCAGCACGGAGGGTTCACCCTCGCGCCCTGCGACTGGGAGTTTTATGCCGAGCAGGTGCGCAAGGCGCGCTACGACCTCAACGAGTCTGAGATCAAGCCTTATTTCGAGCTGAACAGCGTGCTCCAGAACGGCGTCTTCTACGCGGCGCACCAGCTCTACGGCCTCACCTTTAAAGAGCGCCACGATATTCCCGTCTACCAGCCCGACGTGCGCGTCTTCGAGGTCTTCGACGCCGATGGCAAGCCGCTGGCGCTCTGGTATTGCGACTATTTCAAGCGCGACAACAAGAACGGCGGCGCGTGGGAAGACGTGATGGTGGGCGAGTCGAAGCTCCTGGGCACCATGCCCGTGGTCTACAACGTGGCCAACTTTCCCAAGCCCGCGCCCGGCCAGCCGGCGCTGCTCACCTTCGACGACGTCACCACCATGTTCCACGAGTTCGGGCACGCGCTGCACAACATATTTGCCGACACCTTGTACCCCAGCCTTTCGGGAACGCAGGTGGCGCGCGATTTCGTGGAGTTTCCCTCGCAATTCAACGAGCACTGGGCCAGCTATCCTGAAGTCTTTGCGCACTACGCGCACCACTACAAAACCGGCGCGCCCATGCCTGCCGCACTGGTAGCCAAAATCAAGAAGTCGCAAACCTTCAACGAGGGCTATGCTCTGACTGAGCTTCTGGCCGCGGCCTCGCTGGACATGGAGTGGCACACGCTGCCGGCCGGCGCGCCGCTCCAGAATCCCGACACCTTCGAAGAGCAGGCGCTCAAGGGCAAGCACCTGTGGATCAGCTACGTGCCGCCGCGCTACCGCTCCAGCTACTTCCTGCACATCTGGCACGAAGGTTATGAGGCCGGCTACTACGCCTATCTATGGAGCGAAATGCTGGACGACGACGCCTTCCAGTGGTTCCTCGATCACGGCGGCATGACGCGCGGCAACGGCGAGCGCTTCCGGCGCATGGTGCTCTCGCGCGGCAACACTGAGGATCTTGAGAAGATGTACGACGCGTGGCTGGGCGGCAAGCCCAGCATCGAGCCCATGCTGAAGTTCCGCGGGCTGAAGGGCGGGGAGTAGCCGTCAATACGTCTGAGTCGGGCGCAGCACCACCGATTGCGCTGCGATGGTGGGCGTGCTTCCGCCCGACGCAGGCGGAAACAGCCAACCGCTCACGGAAACGAAATCATTGCTTGCGACACCGCTGAAGGTGTCAGGGGTGAACCCGGTAAAGGCGGTCTGGCCGGTCGTGTCCACGTCGTACGACGATACTGCGGAGGGCATGGGCCAAGGCGCGAAGAACGTGCCGGTGGCGCCCAGCGTAAAGCTCGTCGTGCCCGAGGCGGTTCCGGTAATTGTCCCCGTCAGCTGGGTTGGCTCCAGCTCAACGGCCGACGCGCTGAATGAGACCGACGGTGGAGGTCCCCACGTGGCGGAACCGGAACCGGGCCCCGTACCCGTGACGCTCACCGTGCTGGGTTCCACGGTTACGGTCACGTTTTGTCCCACGGCAAGGTCCGAGGAACTGGTGAAGGTCAACCCCGAGGGGATGGTGAAGCCGTTGGAATCGATGGAGTAGGTTGCTCCGCCCTGAACAAGGACAGTGGCAACGCCTCCCAGGGGAAAGCCGGTGGTGCCGGCAGGATTCGCGTGCAGGATTAATGTGAGTTGCCAGGGAGTGGGCGACAGCGTGGAGGCCGACGGGCCCGACTGGATGATGGTGCCCTCCACCGTTTGTGCAGTCGCGGCCTGCACGTAGTCCACCGATGTCGCCGTAAGCACGCCGCCATAGCCGGTGGCCGTCATGCTGGACACCGCCACGGTGACGATCTGACCGTCTGCCAGGCAGCCGATGGCCGGCGTGGTGCAGGCGCTGGAAGGAAAGTTGTTGAACGCCGTGCTGGTTGTCGTGGCGATGTTGAAACTCCCGCCCCAGGGCGCAGTGAGCGTGAATACGTCCGTACTGGGCGTGACCGTTCTCACGGTGCCGGTAATCGAACCGAATTGCGGCGCTGCCGGAGGCGATGAAAGTTCCGAGATGGTGACGCCATTGGCCGCAGCCAGGTTCAATGAGAAATCGGGCTGGATCACGGCGTTGAGATTGATATCGATGGCAAAGCCCAGCGCCGAGGAAGTACTGACCGTGACTGGAAAAGGAGCTGACCCAAAGCCCAGCGTGGTGGAGCTGGCAGGCCCGAGCTCGCAAACGCTGCCCACCGCACACGAGGTTCCCAGTGCGGAATCGGACTGGTTATAGATGACCAGTTGCGGGTTGGTAAAAGTCAGACTCAGGTTGGTGTAGGTTCCAGGAGCCACTTGCGCCGAACTCAGAAATGTTGAGAGGGCCTGCAGTTGCGTGACATCAATCTGGGGCGGCGTGGTGTCTGTGGCCATGTCGATATTGTTGAGGAGCGACACCCCGGGCGGACCGCTAGATGACATCAGCGTGGCATTGGCCAGGGTGACCTGAAAGGAAAGTATGGTGACGCCGGCCGGCGGGTCGTCGGTCATGGTCATATACACGGTTCCCTGGGGCGAGGCTGGGCAGTCGCAGACGCCGCTGCTCGGGCAAGGGCAGGTGCCAGTGCTGGTCGAGTTCGAGCTGCACCCCGCCAGCAGCGCGGACAATATGAAGAGGGCAAAGAAGAAAGGCAAAGGCTTGCGCGTCACGATTCCTCCGGATTGCGAGAGGTCAAGGCAAAGACACATTGGCCGCGAATGGGTAGATATCCATCATTTTAGACGGGAAAACCTGCGCAACGTTGCGGCGTGGGATCCTTAGTAACCCCGCAGGCAGGTCATCTTTCAGGCAGAGCGGGCCCTGATGCAAAAGGCCGTCCGCGGCGTAGGCAGACGGCCTGTTGACGGGCGCATTCGAGCGCCCTTTCAACCGTGTTTCTCGATGTCAGAAGTTGGGTTTCACGTCGGCGTCTGCCGCAATCGTCCGCAGCTTCGAGACGATGGTGTTGGGATCGTCGCTCAGTTTCAGGAACGTTGTTTCGCTGGACGAGAGCCGTGAGATCACCGGGGAACTCCCGCGCAGCAGAGCCTCGGGCGGAAGCCGATAGAGGTGACCGGTCTCGCGTTCGATGTACGCTCCCGGCTGTTTGATGCTTTCCCATGTGAACTCGCTCAGGACGTTCTTGGTAGCTCCGCTTTCCGATGTCTTTATCATCATTTTCTCCTTTCGTGCAGGGTTGGTACTGTCCGTCAACAAGACGCAAAGCAAGTCTCCAATCGAGAGCAAGACACACCTTTCGTTCAGCCCGCACCACCCCATCCGCTGGGGCGCACCGCGGCAAGCTTTGCAGGACTCATGCTCCGGCTGCGCCGGAGCTCTTTGTGGGTGTGAACAAGTGCTGGCGCGAAGGCTCTTACCGCTTCGCGAGCAGGACTTCAAAGAAATCTAAAGCCAGCCTCTTCAAAAAAAGGGAAGCTCTGGCCGCACTGCGCGGCCGAGCCGTTCTTTGTCTATCTAAATCAAAACGCAGCCCGCCATGGAGCGGCTGACGCTTGCCTGCGGGCTCACTGCACTCCGGCGCGGCGCAGGGCGCCTTGCAATTGCGCGTGCGCGCAGTTATTTCAGGCAGCGCACTCGCGTTTGTCGTTCACTCGCAAACAATACACCACGAAATCCACAGAGGCAAGCGGCTGCAGGTCAATTTTCGAAGAACCGATGTGCAGATTGCGATGCCATCAAAATCGCGGCAAAGCCTGGACCTGCGCGGGAAAATCTTGCGCTGGTCCGATCGTGGCGGCGGAGGTGCGCTTTTTTCGAGCGCGGGCGGGGAGACCAGCGGTCCTTGTGCCGGCAGGGATGCCGGCGCTACCTCAGTGTGTTATTCAGATTCGTCGCGCCATAAGGCGCCGGGATCGAAAGGTGTCTGGCGAAGTCGACGCGAATAGCGCTGCAGTCCCCGGGAAATTGATCGCACCTTGGCCGCGTCCTGACACAGTAGTTCCGACTCCTGCTGCAGGTTGCAAGACACTCTGATTGCCGCTTCGAGCGATTTCAGCCACACCGGCGGCGGCGTTTGCACAGGGATGACAAGATCAAACAGATGCTCGTCGCAATCGGCGAATGTGTTCCGGAACAGGATGAGCGGAGCTGTGGAAAGTCTCCGCGCGGTCGATGCCAGGGTGCCCAAGGAGGCAGCGATCTGATTGTGAAACGCGATGCCCGAGAAGGCTGTGGTGCCGGCAAATGCCTTTTCAACAGAACTCACGGAAGGCTCGCACTTCACGACCGTCAAGCCCGCGTTCTCCATGACCGGGATGCGATGACAGTTATCGTTGCCAACGTGCAAGATGGTTGCGGCAGCCATGGGGGAAACTTGAGCGGGATCAGCTTCATGATACCGCAACTTGCGAGGGGGCGCGCCCGGCCTGACATGCGGTACGCACCAGGTCCACTCTCGTCAAACACCGTGGCGCCGCGAAAGTCGCATACGGCGGCAGTACCGCGGGAGAAAAACGAATTCCCACGAATATGGGCGCCCCATCCTGGCCGGGTCTTTGTTTTTCCGGCTAGGGTGGGGGCGAAACCAAACCCACCCCCGAACTCCCACGAATGTCGGTGCCCCATCCTAGCCAGGCCTTTGTTTTTCCGAGACACTGCTATCCGAGACACTGCTACCATTGTTACGCGGTCATTTTGAGGAGCGGAGCCGGGGTCCCTCGCGACAGGTCTTCGTCGCTGGGGTGGAAGCGACGAAGAATCTGCGGTTGCCTTTCGCGCGAGGATCTCACCTGCCGAAAATCCGCTAGGACCCGACAGCTTATACTCGGTGTGTTTCCAACTGGAGATCGGCAATGCCTGTTAGTCGCGTGATGCCGAATTTATTCTTCGCAATCATTGCGATAACCGTCGTTCTATCCTCAAGTCACTTCCAAGCACAGCAATGCCGAATGGCGCATGACACCAATGCGCTAAAGGCTTTGCAAAGCAAAGCTGCCTCCGGCGATGCGGATGCCCAGTGTGGGCTAGGCAAACAATACGAATTCGCGCTCGGAGTTCCACAGGACCTCAAACAGTCCCAGCTGTGGCTCCAAAAATCCGCCGACCAGGGCGACATCATCGCGGAGGTTGAGCTCGGCGTAGTTTTCGACCAGATGCAGAACTACGCACAGGCATTGATTTGGTACCGCAAAGCCGCAGAAGAAGGCAACGCAAGAGCCGAGTACAACTTGGGCCTCGCCTATGGCAACGGCGAATCCGTGCCAAAAGACTTGACGCAAGCCAATATCTGGTTCCGCAAGGCCGCCGACCAAGGGGATGTCCTCGCTCAGTCAAATTTGGCTGTAGATTACGAACACGGTATAGGAGTTCCGCAGGACTATAGCCAAGCTGCTGAGTGGTATCGTAAGTCTGCCGAACAGGGACTTGCTGAAGCACAATACGGACTGGGATTCCTTTATCTCAACGGCAATGGTGTGCCAAAGGATGAAACTGAGGCCACCAAATGGATGCTGAAGGCTGCTGAGCAAGGCGAGACAAAGGCGCAGTTCAATCTCGGTGCGTGTTACGCAAATGGAGTTGGTGTAAGCCGAGACCTGAATGAAGGGTTTTTCTGGATACTTCTCGCCAAGTCCCGTACAACAGACGATGATCTGCGGGCTCATGCAGAAAGCACGTTGGAAGCGCTCAGCAAAACGATGAGCAAAAGCGACGTCAAAAGTGCGCAGCGGCGGGCCCAGGTCTGGCTAAAGGAACATCCGCGTCCGTTGCTGGCAGAGCCCAAAGGCTAGGGTGGGGGCGAGACCAAACCCACCTCCGAACTCCAGCCCCAAACTCGGTGCCCCACCTTCGCCGCGTCTCTGTCTTCGCGCCTAGGGCGCCATCGGGTGGGGCCTCGGCGCGTCTTTGTTTTTGCGCCCAAGGTGGGCTCGGAGTGGTGCCCGGCTGATCCTGGCCGGGAACCTGAATGGGGCGCCCGGCTTGTTGCTATGGGCGACAATAATTAAATGGTAAATGGCCGATTTTATTGCTTATTTGGTAAATAGCTAAGCGATTCATTTCAAAGGATCGGCGTTTTTTGAGGGCCGATTTTGCACCGGATCCGGTGCAGGATTGGAAAAAAGAAATTCATTTTTCGATGGCCGGGGCTGCGCGCGCAGCGCGGAGATGGCGATTTTGGCGGCGCTGAGAAGATGCAGGCTTTCGTCGGTGCGAAAAAGGCTCTTCATCATGGCGAAGGTGACGCAAGCGATGAAGTCGGAGATGTTTTGCTGGCCGGAAAGGGGAGGCATGGCGTCGCGGAAGGCGATGGCAGCCTGACTGTTGGCGAAGAGGGTGCTGTCGTCGTCGGGCGGAGCAAGGCGGCCGTCGCCCGGGGCGATGGTGGCCAGCTCGTAGGTGCGGTGCCAGGCTTTGGCACAGCGGGCAAGGGCCGGATTGGTCTCGAATCCGGAGCCGGTGAGTGAAGGGTCGATGGTCGGATAGGTCTTTTTAGGACGCGCCATAAGGAGGTCTCCTTTTGAATTTGTGATTCTGGTCCCATGTTGCGCGCAAAGGCAGAAATTCTCTGCAAAGGCGAGGAAAGAAAAAGCGGGGTGTGGCGGATGGGGCATGTTTAACACACGAAGGGGGTTACGGGTTGGGTTGGCCAAGGCCGGCAGAAAAAAACGGGGCTTGGGGGGTTGACAAGGGTTGCGGTCGGGGCCCGGTCCGCGGGTTGGGGTTCGGAGGCGGGTTTGGTCTCGCCCCCACCCTAGCCGGAGAGACAAAGGCCCGGCCAGGATGGGGCACCCCGCAGTAGGACGGGAGTAGCCAATAGCCAATAGCTTGCGAACCTGCATGAATCAGGGTTCGGAGGCGGGTTTGGTCTCGCCCCCACCCTAGCCGGAGAGACAAAGGCCCGGCTAGGATGGGGCACCCATGTTTGTGGGGATTCGTGGGAGGGTGGGGTAATCGAACCAGGATCGCGCTGGAGCCGATGGTCTTCGCCCGCTCTCTATAATTTCGCTATGGCTGAGACGGCGGCGGCGCCCAACATCACGCGCAAAATGGAAAAACTGCGCGACCAGCTGCGCCGCCACGAGCATCTCTACTACGTTCTCGACGCGCCGGAAATCAGCGACGCCGAGTACGACGCGCTGATGAACGAATTGAAGAAGCTTGAAGCAGCGCATCCCGATCTCATCACGCCCGATTCGCCCACCCAGCGCGTGGGCGGCAAGCCGGCCGAAGGCTTCCGCAAGGCGCAGCACTCGCGGCCCATGCTCTCACTCGACAATGCTTATACCGCCGAGGAGCTGCGCGACTGGGACCGCCGCGTGCACGAGCTGGCCGGCAAGCTTGCAGTGGAGTACACCGCCGAGCTGAAGCTGGACGGCTTGAGCGTGGCGCTGCTCTACCAGGCTGCCGGCGAGGGCGGCGCGCGCCTGGCGATGGGACTGACACGCGGCGACGGCCAGACCGGCGAAGACGTCACCAGCAACATCCGCACCATGCGCAGCGTGCCGCTGAGCATCAGCAAAGAACAGCTGCGGAAGGCCCGCGTGCCGCAGGGGCAGGCATTTGAGGTGCGCGGCGAGTGCGTGATGCCCGAAGCGGCGTTCGAGCGCACCAACGCGGAGCGCGAGCGCGAAGGCCTCCCGGCTTTTGTCAATCCGCGCAACTCGGCGGCGGGAACGGTGCGCACGCTCGACCCGAGCATCGTGGCCACGCGCGGGCTGGTTTTCTTTGCCTACTTCCTGCTTATCGACGGCGAATATTTTGCCGCCGGCCAGACGGCCACGCTCGATGCGCTCACCGCGCTCGGCTTTCGCGTGAATCCGCATCGCGGGCGGGTGCGCAGCGTCGACGAGATGATGAAGTTTATCGACGACGCCGAGAGCCGCCGCGCCAGGCTGGGCTACGAGATCGACGGCGTGGTCTTGAAGGTGGACAGCCACGCCGCGCAGCAGCGCCTGGGCTACACCGGGCGCGCGCCGCGCTGGGCCATCGCCTACAAGTTCACGGCGCAATCGGCCGTCACGCAGCTGGAAGGCATCATGATCACGGTGGGCCGCAGCGGCAAGCTCACTCCCACGGCCATGCTGCGCCCGGCCTTTGTCGGCGGCGTTACCATCAGCCGCGCCACCCTGCACAACGCCGATTTCATCGAGCGCATGGGCCTGAAGATCGGCGACTGGGTGAAGATCGAGCGCGGCGGCGACGTGATTCCCAAGGTGGCCGAGGTGATCGAGGACAAAGAGCATCCGCGGGGGAAGCTCCGCTTCTCTTTCCCTTCGGAGTGTCCTGAGTGCGGCAGCCCCGTGGTGCGCGAAGAGGGCGAGGCCGACTGGCGCTGCGTCAACCTGGACTGCCCGGCCAAGTTGCGCGAGTCGCTGCTTCATTTTGCCTCGCGCGGCGTGATGAACATCGAGGGCTTGGGCGACGCGGCGGTGGCGCAGTTGCTGGAGCGCGGCATGGTGAAGAGTGTGGCCGACCTGTATGCACTCACCGTCGACCAGCTCAGCGGGTTGGAGCGCTTTGCCGAGAAATCGGCGCAGACGCTTTTCAGCGAGATTCAGAATTCGAAAAAAGCGGGCCTGGCTCGCGTCATCATGGGACTGGGCATCCGCTTTGTGGGCGAGCGCACCGCCGAGTTGCTCGCCGCAGAATTCGGCTCCATCGATGCGCTGATGGATGCGCCCGCCGAAGAGCTGGAGCGCGTGGAGGAGGTGGGCCCGCGCATCTCCCGGGCGGTTCTCGATTTTTTCTTGCGCCCCGCCAATCGCGATTTGGTGCAGAAGCTGAAAAAGGCCGGCGTCGCGATGACTGCCGAGAAGAAGCAGCGCACCTCACAGCTTGCCAGCCTGACCTTTGTGCTCACCGGCACGCTGCCCAACCTGACGCGCGACGAGGCCAAGGAAAAGATCGAGGCCGCGGGCGGCAAAGTGGCGGGCTCGGTGAGCAAGAAGACCAGCTACGTGGTGGCCGGCGAAGAGGCCGGCTCAAAGCTCGACAAGGCGCACGAGCTCAAGATTCGCGTGATCGACGAAGCCGGGCTGATGAAACTGTTGGCGGGATGAGGGGTTCGTGCGAGCCCACCCTAACGGCAAAAGCAAAGGCGCCGTTAGGATGGGGCAACCAGGTTCGTGGCGCGGATAAGAACATTCCCTTCAAGAAATCTTCAAAACGAGGATGCGCTGGAGCGGCGGCGCTCAGTAAGGGCGGGCCGGTTCTCGAGGGCGCGCAGTTCGCGTTCCCGCTCCCGCTCCCACGCTTCAGCGCGCCAGCGCCGCGAGGCGTAGCGCAGCGTCTCGGCAGGAACAGGCATGATGATGTCTCTCGGCCTGGGCGGCATGGTGAGGAGATCGGACGCCGGCCGGGAAACCGGCGGCAGGTCCGCGTCCGTGGGTTGGATGACCGGGTTCCCCAGCGAGCCCGCTCTTGACTCATCGGGGAGCTGCGTTGAATCCCCCGATGAGGCTGCTTTTGGCTCGCTGGGTTGATAAACCGCCACCGGCATCACCGCGGGTGCGACGACCGCCGTCGTCAGCAAACGCGCCGAGGACGGCTCCTCGACAAACCCCGCAGGGGACGTCAGGCTGGTATCGTTGGCAGGCGATGGCGATGGCGCAGACAGGTTCCGGGCCGATTCCGGCAACTCTTCCAGCTCGTCACTCTCGTCCGCACGCCGCGCGCGCACTGCGATCGATTTGGCCATAAACTCGTCCACTAACTTATGAAGGCAAGTTTGCCCGCAGAGATGCTTGGAGCCGGGGCGCAATCGATGGCGTGAGGTCCATCCGCTCACGCGCAGCTCGCCGCCCTGCTCGTAGGCCACAAACCAGTGGTTGGTTTGGCGCTTTTCTGCAGCGCAAATATCGCACGAGATGGCCTGCCGGATCACCACACCTCCCTGATTGGGCGGGTGCGGGCGAGCACGCCCGCACCACAGCCGGCCTCCCACCCCAAGAAACAAAGATCGTTTCTTGGAGACCCTGGCCTGGAGACCGGCGGTACGATTGCGCCGCATCCGCCCTTCCTATAGTTCATCGATCAATTCGAGGAATGGTTGAGACGGCCGAGCCGGGAAGCTCCGGTGGATTCACTTCAGGACAACCTGGCCGGGACCGTCCCGAATCGGGAACACGCGTAACCTCGCGTGGCCGCCACCAGGCCCTCCGCTCGCGGACCTGCCCGCTCAGGTGCGCGTCACGTATGCCAACCCGCCGTTCTGGTCAGCAGAAATCGCTCTCGGGAATCACCGCCGGCGTTCTAAGATGAAACCACCCGGCTTCCCGGCTGCCCAAAAACAAGGAGACATTCCCATGAATCTGCATCGTGCAGCGTTTCGAGCTGCCCTGGCTCTGGCATCGTTTGCCGCTGTCGCCGCGTTGGCGCAGGAAGCGCCCGCGCCGGTCACCGTCGTGCACTGTCCCAGCCTCTTCGACAGCGCGGCGGGAAAAATGCTGGGACCGTCAACGGTCTTCGTCTCCGGCAACAGGTTTCAGAAGGTTGAAGCGGGCACGCAAACTCCCCTCGGCGCCACCATCATCGACTTGCCCGGAGCCACCTGTTTGCCCGGCCTCATCGACGACCACGTTCACCTGGACGATCAGCTCGGCCCCAAATCCTATGAGGAACGGGCCCAGGTCAACTTTGCCAACCTGGTGCTGCGCTCCACGCTCTATGCGCGCCGCACTCTGCTGGCTGGATTCACCACGGTGCGCAACGTGGGCGACACCGACTACGACACGGTGGCGCTGCGCCAGGAAATTGCTGCGGGCACGGTGATCGGCCCGCGCATCTTTACTGCCGGTCCCGCGATGAGCACGACGGGAGGCCACGCCGACGACAGCAACGGCCTGAGCCTGAAACTGCAGGGCGATCCCGGCCCATTGCAGTCCATCTTCAATGGCGCCGATGAGGCGCGGAAGGTGGTGCGCCTGCATTACAAGGAAGGCGCGGACCTGATTAAAGCCATGCCTTCGGGCGGGGTGCTCGATCTGGGCACCAACGGCTCGGGACCGCAGATGAGCGAGGATGAGATTCGCGCCATCGTGGAGACGGCGCACGATTATGGGATGAAGGTTGCGGTCCATGCGCATGGGGCCGAGGCGATTCGCCGCTCGGTGATCGCCGGGGTCGATTCCGTGGAACACGGCACTTTCATGGACGATGAGGACATCAAGCTGATGGTGGCGCACGGCACTTTCTATTGCCCCACGGTATACACCGGGCAATTTGTGGCCGAGCAGGCGAAGAAGGGCGCCTATCCGCCCACGGTCGCGGCCAAAGCCCTGGCCATCGGCCCGCAAATCATGAACACCGTCACGCGCGCCTACAAAGGCGGAGTCAAGTTCGCCTACGGCACCGATGCCGGCGTGTATCCGCACGGGCAAAACTGGGAAGACTTCATTTACCTGGTGAAGGCAGGACTGCCTCCGGCTTACACCTTGCAAATGGCCACCATCAACGCCGCGCAGCTACTGGGACACGACGACGAGATCGGAACGGTAGCGGCGGGCAAGTATGCCGACCTGGTCGCCGTGCCCGGCAATCCGCTCGACGATATTACGGTGATGAGCAAGGTGAACTTCGTGATGAAGGCGGGAGTGGTGTACAAACGCGACGGCCGGGAGGTGCTGACGCAATAGCGAGAGTGGCGCGGTTACAAAGTCCTTGTGCGGCTCTGGAGACCCGCACGACAGCCGGTCTGCCACCCCAGGAAACAAAGATCGTTTCCTGAGGACCACGGTCTGGAGACCGGCGTTACTGGCGTTACGTGAAGATGCAGGCGGTAGATCTCGCGATCATCTCAACTGCCGTTCAGAGTAAAGCGCGCGCCTATTGCCCGCTTGCAAAATATCCCTTGCGTGCGTGCACCTGGTAGCGCCGGTCGTAGCAGTAGAGGTAGATGGTGTGGTAGGAGCCATCGCGCTGGAAGTCGGCAGGTGTGTAGACGAGCTGATACTGGCTGCGCAGCTCCTCTTCGATGCTTTTGAAGCTCACCGCCATGTCTTCGACGGCCTGCGGGAAGAACGCCTCGCCGCCGGTTTGCGTGGCCAGATCGGTGAGCACCCGGTCGCCCTCGCCGCGGCTGGGCGTCCAGTTGGTGCTGATGGCGTAGATGATAGTCTCGGCGCGCTCGCACTCCTTGATGGCTTCGGTAAGGTAGACGCGGCTCTGGTTGTCTTCGCCGTCGGAGATCAGAATCATGGCCTTGCGCACCGGCTCCTGACCGCGTTCCGTGAGCAGCTTGTCGCGGCAGGCGGTGTAGACCGCGTCAAACAATGCCGTGCCGCCGCCGGGACGCAGCTTGTTTACGCCCGTCTCCAGGGCGTCGGGGTCGTTGGTCCAATCTGCCGTCACCGTCGGAGTTACGTCGAATC